>NZ_JBHFII010000004.1:150597-159983 GCF_057334215.1 Achromobacter maghribensis
CGCTGAAGGCGCGCAGCACCGATTGGGCTTGGGCGAATTCCACCACGCGCTGGCTGGCGTCGGCGAAACGCTGGTGAAAGGCATTGTCGGCACGCCGCGCAAGCCGCGCCGTAAGAAAGAGGACGCCCGCCAGCAATGGCAGCGCCGTCAACGCAATTACGCCCAACAGCCAATGCTGTGCGAACAACGCGAACACAAGCACCACGGGCGTCGCCACGCCCGCGATGACCGGCGTAAACACGTGCGCCGGAAGCTGGGCCACGGACATCATGCCCTGCGTGACCACGTGCCCAAGACGGGCGGTGTTCTGCGGCGTGAACCAGCCGACAGGCAGGCGTGCCACATGGTCGCCAAGCCGGTGGCGGCCGCCTTGCAAGATGGCGACGCCCACGCGCACGCCGGCGCGCTCGACGTGGCCACGCAGCGCCCAGCAGATCCCTGCCCCGCCGAGCAACGCGATCAGCCAGGGCGCGGCCCGCCTGGCTTCTGCGCCCAGCAGGTGGGTAAGCATCGGCACGATGGACGCAATGGTGAGTCCGCAGAAAACGCCGTAGACAAGGGCCAGCCAGAGGTAGCGGCGCAGGACGGGCGCGTCCCTGCCCAGTAATTGCATCAAGGACTTCAGCATGACGGCGCCTCTTGGGCCGTGGCCGTTTCATAACCGCCCAGCTTCCAAAGCCGCGCGTAGCTGCCGCGTTGCGCCAGCAACTGCTCGTGCCGGCCTTGCTCTGTAATGACGCCGTCTTCCAAAACGATGATGCGGTCGGCGTGCTTCACCGTGTCCAGCCGGTGCGCAATGACCATCAGCGTGCGTTCCCGGGCGAAGCACGACAGCGCCGCCTGGATCGCCGCCTCGCTGCCGGCGTCGGCCGCCGCCGTGGCTTCGTCGAGCACCAGCACGGGAGGATCGAGAAGCACCGCGCGGGCGATGCTCACGCGCTGACGCTCACCGCCGGAAAGCTGCGCGTCTTCGCCGACCATGGAGTCGTAGCCGCGTGGCAGGGCCAGGATGCGCTCATGGATGTTGGCGGTACGCGCGGCGGCTTCTATCTCCTGCTGGCTGGCGGCGGGCCTGCCCAGCGCGATGTTGTCGCGCACGCTGGCATGAATCAGGCGCACTTCCTGCAATACGAAACCCACGCGCCGGTAGAGCTGCGTGCTTTCGATCTGCCGCAAGTCGGCGCCGCCGAGCGTAATGCGACCTTCGGCGGGATCAAAGAACCTCAGCAGCAGTCGCGCCAGCGTGGATTTCCCCGCGCCCGACGGGCCAACGATGGCCGTGACCGTCCCGGGTTCCAGGGTGAAGCTGATGTTCGATAGCGCCGCGCCCCCGGCGTCGTAGGAATAGCCCACGCTCTCGAATCGGACTTCATGCCCCTCGGGAGTCTGCTCGCGGCCCGGCGCGGGCGCTTCCAGCACCGGGGTCTTCAGCAACGCCAGCACGCGCTGCGCGGCACCCGTGGCGCTGCCCAGGTCGTGCAGCAGCGTGTGCAGCAACAGTAGCGGGCTGCAAATGCATGGCGCCACCAAGGCGAATGCCAGCACATCCACCGGCGCCATCCAGTCCAGCCCCACAAAAAGCGCGCCAAAACCCAGCACCACGCTCAGCACGGCGACCGGCGCGATCAGTGCGTGGGCACGGGCCATCGCCGCGACCAGCGGACGCGTGAATTCGACGAAGGCGTCGGCAAATCCGTCCACGGCGTCCCGGTAGCCGCGATGCGCCTTGCCGGCGTCGCCGAACGCCTTGGCCACGGATATCCCGCTCACGAACTCGACCGTCGCGCCATTGATGCGCCCAAGCCGGGCGACGAACGCCTGCATGTTCTTTCCGCTGGCCTTCATCGCCCGGCGCAGGAACAGGAAGAAGCCGCAGAACGGCAACAGCGCCACCAGGGCGAGGCGCCAGTCCAGCGCGAAGAGGTAGATGACCGAGATCACGATGACGCCAGCCGCGCGCGCCACCGCCGTGAAGAAATGCGCGGTCAGGCTGTGCAGGGTCGCCATGTCGTCCTGCAACGCCTGCTTGACCTCGCCCGACGCCCTGCCTGTGAACCAGCCCAGCGGCACCTGCGCCAGCCGCCGTGCACCGGCGATGCGAAGGCGATGGGTGATGCGATTGTCAGCCAGGTGGGCGGTCAATTCGCCCGCGGAGACCATCAGCATGCCGGCGAACATGCAGGCCACCGCGCCGATGACGGTCCACCAGATTTCGGGCCAGGCGTCGGCCAGGTGAGCACCTTCGCTGCCGGCGCCGGTAAGGAGCAGTCGCGCAATATGCGCGATGGCTGCCAGCGGCGCCAGCGTCAGCATGGCGCCCACCGCGGCCAGCACGGATGCAACGATGAGTTGCCCCCGGATAGGGGTCAACACCAGATCGAGCGGGCCGGCATGGCGGGGGTTGGCCGGCTCGGCGCCAGAAGTCTTCATGAACAAATACCGGGATGTTGGTGATAATTATTTGCATTACTATAAACTAAATCACGCTTTAGTTGCATGCAAATAAACTAAATATTCATCGGGCAAGTTAAAGTGCTGGGTAGACGTCATCAAGAAGAGGGAACAGACATGCAGCCGCCAGAGCGCCGCACCACGCGGGGACGGCCTCCCACCATCACTCGCGAGCGGATCGCCGACGCCGGCATCGCGTTGGGCCTGCCCAATATCACCTTTGTGGGCGTTGCGGCGGCGCTGGGCGTCAGCCACATGGCGCTCTACAAGCACGTGCCCAGCCTCCAGGAGCTCAAGCGCCTGGTCGCCGATGAGATCTTCAGCCGCTGGGAGATCCCCCAGGCCTGTAGCAACGGCGCGGGCGGGTTGAAGCAATACCTGACCCTGTTCGCCACGTCGGCAAGAGAGTTCGTGAAAACCCACCCGGGCGTGACGCCCTACGTGATCCGCAGATTGGCGGCAACGCCGGCCATGCTTGCGAAAATAGACGGGCACCAGCGCCATATCGCCAGCGCCTACGGCATTTCAAAGGAACAGTCGCGAATCCTGCTGGCAACCGTGGCCTTCCACGGCCTGGCGGTAGCCGATACGGTGTACACGGTCGCGGGCAAAGAGCCGGTCGTGGACGAGGCGCGCGCCGCGGAAGAGTCAGAGATGGAAGTGGAGCTCGACCAGGGCATGCAGGCGCTGATCATCGGCCTGCTAAGCATGTTGGAAGAAGGTCCGGCGCAGCCGACTGATTAAGCGTAAAAGCGTTGACGCCACCCGTGCCAAGAGCAGTGATATGAGCAGCATTTCCCAATGACAATCAACACGAACCAGGGCCGCCTGCGCGGATGCCTTTTTGGCCTGTTGGTGGGCGACGCCCTAGGCGTTCCGTACGAATTCCACGGGGCGGAGTCCATCCCTTCGCCCCCCGATATCGAGATGGTGCCGCCCGCTGGCTTCGATCGAGCCCATGGCGGCGTCCCTGCGGGCACATGGAGCGATGACGGCGCACAGGCGCTCGCTCTGTTGGATGCGCTATTGCAGGATGGGGATCTCGATCTCGACGCATTCGCAATCAATCTGCTTGACTGGGCCAGGCACGGGAAATTCACCCCGGACGGCAACGTCTTTGACATCGGATTGCAAACCCAGCGGGCATTTCAAGCGTTGGGTTCGGGCACCGCACCTGCCGTCGCCGGTCCCGCGGACGAACGTGACAATGGCAATGGGTCGCTGATGCGATGCTTGTCAGTGGTAATGGTGGCGTCCTCGCGGGAGAGTGCGATTCGCCTGTCCATGAAGCAGAGCTTGATCACGCACGGACACCTACGCGCGCAACTGTGCTGCGCGCTGTGTTGCCTGACGGCCATGGGCATTCTGGAAGGGCAGTCGGCGCCCGATGCCGTTCGCGCGGCGGAAGATGAATTGCTGGGACGTTATGCCGGCCTGGCGGAAGAAGCTGAGTTGAAGATCGTACTGGACGGCCGTTTCGATCCACCTCAAGGGTCCGGCTACGTGGTCGACAGCTTCTGGTCGGCCATTCATTGCCTGTTATCGACCGGCAGCTACGAAGGCTGCGTAAAACGCGCAGTTGCTCTGGGCAACGACACGGATACCACGGCAGCCATCGCCGGCGGGTTGGCGGGCCTTCTCTACGGAGTCGCCGCCATCCCTGACCGCTGGCTCGCGGCGCTACGCGGGAGGGACTTTGTCGAGTCCCTGTTGGCAGAGATTTGAAGTGCGGAGACTCCTCTCGGTCAGAAACGGGACACTGCAAAAGTCATGCCGATCCCGCCAACCGTACCTGTATCAATTCCAGCAGCGCCCGAACACGCGCAGTCACGGAATGGCGATGGCTGTATGCCCCTAGCAATTGCAGGGGGGCGGGACACAGGTCCAGTGGTATCTCGAGCAATCGACCCGTAGCAAGGTCTTCCTGGCAGGGATAGGCCGCCACAATCGCGAAGCCGATACCTTGGCGTGCGCCTGCCACGGCCAACTCTCCGCTGTTGACGCGGTAGCGGCTGCGTACCGGCACCTTGACGATTTCGCCGGCGGCGTCCTGAAACTGCCAGGGCTGGCCCTTCAGCGCACTGAGGGTAGTGATACAGGGTAGAGACTTCAGCTCGCGAACGTGGCGTGGCATGCCGGTCCTGGCCAGCAAGGAGGGGGCGGCAACCACGATGCTGGGCAGTGTGGCGAGTTCGCGCGTGATGAAGGCACTGTCCTCTTGATGGCCCCGGTGAAAGACGATGGAAAGGTCAACGTCCTCTCGAAGCACATCCAGTCCGGTCATCCGGGTATCGCATTCCAGTTCGATGCCTGGGTGGAGGCTACAGAATTCGGCGAGGATGGGGGCCAGCAGCCTTGGCGCTTCGCCGGGCATGCACATTTTCAAAGGGCCCCGCAGTTCGCGCTGTACCGCACCAAGCTCTTCCTGCGTGGCGAGCAGAGTGTCGAGCAAGGGCTTGGCGCGTTCGTAGAGCAGCCGACCGGCTTCCGTCATACGCAGATGGCGGGTGCTTCGTTCCAGCAAGCGTGTGCCGAGTTTACGTTCCAGGTTGGCAACGTGGCGGCTGACGTTGGATGAAGGGATAGCCAAAAGACGCGATGCGCCAGCAAAGCTCTGCTCATCAACAACTGCTGTATAGACGCGGACGGTATTCAGATCGAGCGCATCGCGCATTGATTATCCCGATTAAGGTATGAAAGCGTCCCATTTTTGCACGCTAGTTCTCTGTTTTGGCGAAATCTAAGATGCCATTTTGTTCGATGCGAGGCGGTGAGCCCGCCATCGAGCACCGTATGGACAGGAGAGCATCAGCGTGGAAATTGGAATACTTGGCGGCGGCATCGCGGGCCTGAGCGTGGCATTGGCTTTGCGCAAGCGGGGTTACAGCCCTCGGGTCTATGAGCGCCGGACGGAGCCGGCAACCATGGGGGCCGGCGTGACGCTTTGGCCGAATGCCAGCTTTGTGCTGGAAGAACTGGGGCTGTTGCAAGACATCGACGCCATTGGCGGTCGACCGCTGACAATGCGCCGCCAGGATGCTGTGGGCAATGCACTGGGAGGCCTCGATATTGCCTTCCTGGACCGGACGATGGGATACCCGACCTACACGGTGCTACGCCGGCACTTGCAGGAGGTGTTACTAGATCATGTAGCCCGGGCCAGGATACCGGTGGAGTTCGGACACCGGGCGGCGGGTATTGAGCTGGATGCCAATGGCAGGGCTGTGGCCCATTTCGAGAATGGTGCGAGCATCCGCCCGGATCTGCTCATTGGCGCCGACGGCCGCATGGATTCCGTGGCTCGCAAGTTTGTCGCGGGTGACAACACACCTGTCTATCAGGGCTTCGTGAACTGGATTGGCGTAGCGCAGGGGCAGCATGCGCTGGTGGACGACATTTCGATTCGGGATTTCTGGGGGGCTGGCGAGCGCTTTGGTTGCGTCGCGATTCGCCCCCAACTGGTGTATTGGGCTGCAGCCCAGGTTCGGCCCCTATCGGAAGCCATACCGACTGCAGATATACGCAAGGAGGTCGAAGATCTGTTCGCGGGATGGCCCGAACCGGTCGCGCATATTATCCGTGCCACGCCCGCAAATGCCATTCGGCTGATTGCGGTGCATGACCTGGAGCCGCTGCATACGTGGAGTCGGGCGAATGTACTACTGGTTGGGGATGCCGCACACGCGCCGTTGCCGACGTCGGGGCAAGGGGCCTGCCAGGCGTTGGAGGATGCGTGGCATTTGGTCCGGTGCCTGGATGGCGCAAGCGGCAACCTGGATAAGGCCTTTCGGGCGTTCACGAAGATCCGCAGCCCCAAAACTGCAAAGCTGGCGGAGCAAGGTCGGGTCTTCGCTCGCGGGCTATTCGCCACCGATCCTGAAATCTGCCGCATGCGCAACGAGCGGGCCAAGGCGTCCGATCCCGTGCGTGACGTGCAGGTCTTGACCGCCGGATGGGGGCAGGGTCTGCCAATGCCAGGCTGCAGCGACAGCACGCCAGCGCAAGGCGGAGGCTTCGGCAGCCTGTACCGTATTGAATGACGTGCGCTGGGGACGATCATCCGACGATCGGAGCGGAAACCGATCGCCCCTGGCGAGGGCGTTCAGGCGCTCAGGAAGCGAATGACTTCGGCCCAATCGTTGGTCGACAGGGCGACGCCTTCGAAGTCGCCAGCTTCCTCGTCGTAGCGCGAAACGCAGTAGCGCTGGCTCCTGCCGGATGCGCGGGCGGCATAGTCGACGTAGTCGGCATACACTTTCAAAGTGCCCTTCTCGTTCTCGAATGAAGGAGCTGCGTCGATGTAGCTCTACGCGTCGAAATACCCTTCGGGTAGGGAGGGCAGGGTTGTGATGTCGAAGTCGGGAAATTCGCGACGCAGTCGTTCAA
This sequence comes from Achromobacter maghribensis, assembly GCF_057334215.1. Lineage (NCBI taxonomy): Bacteria > Pseudomonadati > Pseudomonadota > Betaproteobacteria > Burkholderiales > Alcaligenaceae > Achromobacter > Achromobacter maghribensis. Next base: position 157,435 of record NZ_JBHFII010000004.1, read on the forward strand.
GGTTCACAAGAGAAGCATGTTGAGGCTGGAAGCCTGACAATTTACGTTGCTCAGCGTCGTCAGTCGCCACGATGTCCCCCGAAATGCTTCTGACTAAATAGGGTCGGTGCTTTTTCGGAGCAGACCGGACGTCCGCTCTGCGCCTCGACGAGATTACCGCTTCGGGGCGGAAGCGGGCTTTCGCTTCACAAACACAAGTTCGGGGTCGTTGTCATCCAGATTTTCAATCCGACCGCTTTCGACAAAGCCAAGGCGCTTGAGCAATTGGCGCATCGCGATGTTCGACGTATTTGTCGACGTGAACAATTTTCCTGCGCATTGCGACTCCAGCGCGGCCATGATTGCTGTAGCGACCCCACGGCGACGTGCCGAGACCTTGACGACGATCAGCGGGACGAAGTTGTTTTCGAAAAAGGACTTGTTTAGTACCCCGTAACCGATCAGCGCCGAAGCACCCATCGCTTCTACTGCGACCCAGCATTGGCCAGCGGCCACCGCATCGGCGATAAACACCCTCCTACCCAGTTCGTGCTTGGCAATCGGATCCTGCTCAATGATCGAATCGATGTCTTCACGAGAGGCGGGTCGGACGTTCATTTGGGAGAACATAGTGGCCACATATCAGAATGGAAGAGCGGTGAGTCTATCTTGTGAGGCATGCTAGCTCCGCTTTGGGATTAGAAGCGGCCAGCCGCGTCAGGGACCACTCCCGGCCAGAAGCGGTCGTTTGCCAACATGCTGCAGAACGCATTTATAGGAGTATGGCTGAAACGCATGACCTCGATTTGGTGGACCCAGTGAGGCCAATTCTCACGACATACGTGCGCTATCCTGTACGCCTTCATGCTCAAGCGGCTCCACAGATGAGATTGCGACGATTCCAGGCAACCGATGCTGACGTTATTCTGACGCTAGAGGCGGACGCCGAGGTGATGCAGCGCAGGACAGGTCTGATCCCACCAACGCCGTAACGACGACGAGCACTGCTTGCATACGCCGTAGGTGCACACTTAATCTCCCTTTACCCGAAAGGAGATTGTCATGGAATCCTAGAATGTCACCGTTGATCGTCGTGTGCCATGGAACCAGGGCAAACTCACCGGGCAGAAGCCGCCGCTGAAGCTTCGAGAAATTTGGGCAATCCGAGCGAGACTTCAGATGGCGTCCAACATCCGGGAACTCGCGATTTTCAATCTCGCAATCGATAGCAAGCTTCGAGCTTCACTTCGTGGCCTTCAGCATGCCGATGCTGGTAAATGCTGCCAACCTACTCCAAAGTTCATAACACGCTCTAAGTATCGGCTACATCGCGCAGCCGTACGCCGGAGAAGTTGGCCGCACTCAGTGCATCAAACATCGCGCGGTCGCAGATGGGAGGTGCTCCCATGCGATCCTGGCGGAAGATATGGGCATCTCCCACAACATCCTGTTTGAACACCAAGCTGGCCCCGCCGACGAGGCTATAGAGCTTCTCGTCCTCGCCGGTCTGATAATTGTGGTCGAGCTTGATCCTCACGCGAGAGGAGGCTTCATCCAGGGCATCGAGTCTGCGCAGCACATTGCCTAAGTAGTACTGAGGACCGGGGCTCCCGTCAGCAAGGCTGAAGTCGCATGCCACAAATGCAAACGCCTCGGCATCCATCCGCTCAAACAGCTGCTTCAAAGGCTCCGACACAATCCATATGCCGGCGAGCTCTTCCAGATCGCGTAGCATTCCGCCCCTCTCCGGTACATGAACCAGGTGGGGACGCTCCGGATACTGATTTGGCATTCCGTCAGGACGCGAGACGACATTCATCCCCGGATGGATCAGCTTCTCTTCGTTGGCGATTTCTATGCCGGGGACCCTGCCGTTTTCCAAGAAGCTGGCGTCGATCAGGAAAAATTCGCCCTTATGAGACGCGGCTTCGGCTGAAACTTCAATGGCGGTGGGTTCGGTCACGGCGGCTTCCATCTTGGATGCGGGGGCAGAACGGGAATGCAGTTGAGCCGATGCTAGCGGGGCGTTAGCGCAGCCACAAGTTCCGTCGAAACGGTGCCCGCGATACTTGATTCACGTGAGTCTCGGGAAAGTTCGGAACAATGGTCGACAAGATGATAGCGCCGTCGTGCTGAACTGTGGTGCTCGGCTGCGAGCGGCGGTGTTGCCCGCGTGTTGTCGTGCGCCTCGTGAAACCGAATTCCGATGTTGTTGATTGCGACAGGGGTTAATGGCTTGTAGTCAGAAATCCTTCGAGAAATCAGTTGGCAAGAGCGATCCGTTCTACGTGGTGATCGAATAGGAACTGGGGAGCACAGCCGATTTCGAAGGTCCTTGCCTCATACTGGAAGATCTAGCCTTTTCGAGCGTCCGTTTCGGGTCGAGGCTGTGTGAAAACGCGATTTACTGCCGATTTCAAGGGTCCCCACCTCTTGCCAAACTGGCGAAATTCGATCCTGCAGCGATCTGAGAGGCGGATATTGCAGGCGCCCTTGAGAGGCGCGCGTTTTCACGCAGCGTCGGCCAGAAGCGGACGCAACACGTTCGACGACAAAAAGGTCACAAGGTA
>NZ_JBHFII010000005.1:0-16393 GCF_057334215.1 Achromobacter maghribensis
GCCGGGGACTCGGCCACCACCAACCGCCTGCTGGATGACTTCTTCCTGCCGTACCTGGAAATCCGCAACCGCAAGGCCGGCTACGCCGTCAGCATCGTCAAGGCCGGCGCCAAGCTGGTCGGCCACGACGCAGGCCCCGTGCGCGCCCCGCTGACCGACCTGACCGGTGAAGAGCTTGAAATGCTTAACGCCCTGATCAAGAAGCTCGGCCCGCAGTAAGCCTTGCGCGACAGCACGGCAGACGCCCTCCCTCCGGAGGGCGTTTTTATTGCCGGGCGTGCGCCGGCGGGACGGGCCCTTACCAGACGGCCTCCACGGGTCTGGACAATCGGGTGCGGAACGTGAAAAGCGTACACTTGCGGCTCCGGCCGCTGGCTTACGGCCTGCCTTTCCGCCTTATCCATAAGAGAGACGATGCAAACTCCTGCCCGGCCCCGCCCGCGTTCGCGCCTGACCGATGTGGTGATCGAGGAACTGACCAAACGCCTGGATACGCGCCTGTACCGGGCGGGCGACAAACTGCCTTCGGAACACCAGCTTTGCGACGAGTTCGACGTCAGCCGCACGGTCGTCCGTGAAGCCGTCGCGTCGATGCGCCTGAGCGGTCGCCTGGTCAGCAAGCCCGGCATCGGCGTGTTCGTCACGGAGGACCGTGAAAAGCCCATCGATTTCGTCATTGAACCCGCCGCGGACCCGCGCTGGGCGCTGCACATCATGGAACTGCGCGCCGGCCTGGAAGTCGAGGCCTGTGGGCTTGCGGCAGAGCGCCGCACGGCCGCCGACCTGAGCGGCATCGTCGAAGCGTTTGACGCCTTCAACCGCGCCACGCGAGACATGGAAGCGGCGGTGAAGGCAGATTACGAATTCCACCTGTCCATTGCCAAAGCCTCCAACAACCCGCACTTTCCGGCGCTGTTGAAGGCGGCGGTGCGCGACGTGATGCTGGACCTCAACATCAAGCACGGCGGCAAGACCCCCCAAGAGCTGGAAACGTACGAAACCCGCAACGTGCGCGAACACGAAGCCATCCTGACCGCCATCATGCGCCGCGACCCCGGCGCCGCGCGCGCGGCGATGGCGCGCCACCTGGGCGACAGCATCGCGCGCTATCGCAAGCTTCTGTCGCAAGCGCCGGCGCAATAGGCCTCCGCGTGTCCCTGGGCGGCCATCCGACGCCCAGGCAAATCAGGAAATTACGGGATTCCCCTTACTTGCCTACTTGTATGACGGCTGCCATCATACGTCCTATGACCTAGCACAGCCGTGCCCGACGACTTGTCGGCCAGGACGCCCCGCTACCGTATGACCCACGCTGTACAAGTGCCGCCGATGAGCCCGATCCTTTCCCTCCGCACGACGTTCCACCGCTACACCACGCGCATCCATCGGCCTATCTCCTGACCGGCCTACCGGTCACGTAGCGGCTACACCGCGAACTTTCCCTTTTCGTACCCCGTCCGCTTACGCGGCGCCGCCTGCTCCGGCCTTCGTCCGGGGCCCGCCGGCGCACGTCTGGCGGCCCCGACTCCCCCGCTTATTCCAAGCGCTTCCCGACCCCCCAGGAGAATTCTCCATGCGTAAATTTCTAAGCACCGCCGTTGTGGCCACCCTGCTGTGCGCCGCGTCCGGCGCCCAAGCCGGCGTGACGTTCGACGCCGTCAAGAAGAAAGGCTTTTTGCAGTGCGGTTTTGCCGGCATCCCCGGCTTCTCGGTGCTGGACAGCAAGGGCGAATGGACCGGCCTGGACGTGGACATGTGCCGCGCGGTGGCCGCCGCCATGTTCGGCGACGCGTCCAAGGTGAAGGGCAACGTGCTGACGGCGCAGGCCAAGTTCACCGCGCTGCAATCGGGCGAAATCGACATGCTGTCGCGCAACACGACGCAGACGCTGACCCGCGACACTACGCTGGGCCTGATCGGCGTGGGCGTGAACTTCTATGACGCGCAAGGGCTGATCGTCAAGAAGTCCATGAATGTGAAAAGCGTGAAGGAGCTGGACGGCGCCACGATCTGCGTGCAGCCGGGCACCACCACCGAACTGAACCTGGCCGACTACTTCCGCAGCCGCGGCCTGACCTTCAAGCCGGTTCTGGTCGAGAACTACGACGAGAACTTCCGCCTGCTGGAATCGGGTCGTTGCGACGCCTACACCAACGACAAGTCGAACACCGCCGCCAACATGCGCACGCGCCTGGCCAAGCCAGACGACTGGGAAATCCTGGAAGAAAACCTGTCCAAGGAGCCGTTGGGCCCGATGGTCCGCCAGGGCGACGAGCAATGGTTCAACGTCGTGCGCTGGTCACTGAACGCCATGCTGGAAGCCGAGGAATACGGCATCACGCAGAAGAACGTGGACGACATGCTCAAGAGCACCAACCCCAACGTGCAGCGCATCCTGGGCGTGACGCCGGGCATGGGCAAGAACCTGGGGCTGGACGACAAGTGGGCCTACAACATCATCAAGCAAGTGGGCAACTACGGCGAAAGCTATGACCGCGCCATGGGCAAGGACAGCCCGCTGAAGCTGGAACGCGGCCTGAACAAGCAATGGACGCAAGGCGGCCTGATGTACGGCTGGCCGGTGCGCTAACCATGAACAGCATCGTTAACTCCCGCCTGAAACAGATCAAACCCTCGCCCAGCATGGCCGCCAAGATCGTCGTCGACGAACTGCGCCGCCAGGGCCGCGAGATCGCCGACTTCACGTTGGGCGAGCCCGACATGCCCACGCCCGCCCACATCGCGCGCGCCGGCCAGGACGCCATCGCCAGCGGCGACATCCGCTACACCAGCCCGAACGGCACCGTGGGGCTGCGCCGCGCCATCGCCAACAGCCTGGAACTGGGCCTGGGCGTGGCCTACGGCATGGACCAGATCACCGTGGGCGCCGGCGCCAAGCAGATCATCGGCGCCGCCCTGACGGCCAGCCTGGAACCGGGCGACGAAGTGATCGTATGCGCGCCGTACTGGGTGTCGTACCCCGACATGGTGCTGCTGAACGACGGCAAGCCCGTGGTCGTGACCGGCCCGGAATCGCAAGGGTTCAAGCTGGACGCCGCCACGCTGGAAGCCGCCATCACGCCGCGCACCCGCTGGCTGATCCTGAATTCGCCCAGCAACCCCAGCGGCGCCGTGTACAGCGCCGCCGAGTTGCGCGCGCTGACCGACGTGCTGGTGCGCCATCCGCAGGTCTGGATCCTTAGCGACGAAATCTACGCGCCCTTCTGCTATAGCGGCCAGGCGCATGCGTCGCCCGTGCAGGTCGAACCGCGCCTGATTCCGCGTACGCTGATCGTCAACGGCATGTCCAAGTCGTATGCCATGACCGGCTGGCGCGTCGGCTACGGCGCCGGCCCCGCCGACCTGATCAAGGCGATGAGCACGGTCATGTCGCAAAGCACGTCTTGCCCCAGCGCGATCTCGCAGGTGGCCGCGCAGGCCGCCCTGGAAGGCGACCAGTCCAGCGTCACGCAGATGGTCGACATCTTCAAGGCGCGACGCGATCTGATCGTGCGCCGCCTGAACGCCATTCCCGGCATTTCGTGCGCCATGCCCGACGGCGCCTTCTACGTGTATGCCAACGTGCAAGGCCTGATCGGACGCACCGGCCCGGCCGGCGAACTGAAGACCGACCTGGACGTCAGCCTGTTCTTCCTGCGCGAGGCCGGCGTGGCGGTGATCGACGGCGGTTCGTACGGCTTGTCGCCCTACGTGCGCTTTTCGTTCGCGACGTCCACCGAAGTCATCGAACAAGGCATGGACCGCCTGGAAGCGGCCGTCAAAGTCTTGATGGCGGAATAAGCCGTGGCCAAGCACACCGCGCAATCCCCGGTGCCGCGGCCCGCGCACCGGGTTTCCTGGAACGATCCGGCCACCCGCGCGCTGGTCTACCAGGTGCTGGCCCTGACGCTGGTCGGGGCCAGCGTCTGGTTCCTGGTGCACAACACGCTGCACAACCTGTCGATGCGCAACATCGCCACGGGGTTCGGTTTCCTGGACCGCGAGGCCGGGTTTGCCATCGGCGAATCCGTCATCGCCTACGGCCCGGCCGACACCTATGGCCGCGCCATCTTCGTGGGCGTGCTGAACACGCTGCGCGTGGGATTATTGGCGCTGGTCGCCGCGACGGTTCTGGGCGTCTTGATCGGCATCGGCCGCCTGTCGAAGAACTGGCTCGTCAAGAAAATCACCTCGGTGTATGTCGAGGTGATGCGCAACGTGCCGCTCTTGCTGCAATTGTTCTTCTGGTATGCGCTGATCACCGAGAACATGCCCGGCCCGCGCCAGGCGCACCACCCCTTGCCGGGCGTGTTCATTTCCAATCGGGGCCTGAAAGTGCCCGGGCTGGAAGGCACGTCGCTGGACTGGGTACTGGGCGGCCTGGCCCTGGCCATCGTGGCAATCCTGGTGCTGGGCCATTGGGGCACCAAGCGCCAGGAAGCCACGGGGCGCGCGTTCCCGTTGGGCCGCGTCGCCATCGGCCTGTTGACCGGCATGCCATTCTTGGGGTGGCTGGCCGGCGGCGCATCGCTGACGCTGGACATGCCGGCATTGAAGGGCTTCAACTTCGTCGGCGGGCTGACGCTGTCGCCGGAATTCGTCGCCCTGTTCCTGGGCCTGACCGTCTACACCTCGGCGTTCATCGCCGAAGTGGTGCGATCGGGCATCCAGGCGGTCAACAACGGCCAGTGGGAAGCCGCCGGTTCGTTGGGCTTGCCACGCGCGAAAGTGCTGCGGCTGGTCGTGCTGCCGCAGGCCTTGCGCGTGATCATCCCCCCGATGACCAGCCAATACCTGAACCTGCTGAAGAACAGTTCGCTGGCAGTCGCCATCGGCTACCCGGACATCGTGTCGGTGGTGAACACCACGCTTAACCAGACCGGCCAGGCCATCGAGGGCATCCTCATCATCATGGGCGCCTACCTGACGGTCAGCCTGTCGATCTCGATATTCATGAATTGGTACAACAAGCGCATCGCGCTGGTGGAGCGTTGAGATGAGCAGCACTACGCATTCCTTCACCGACGCCCTGCCCCCACCCAGCACGCAGGTGGGCGCGTGGGCCTGGGTACGGTCCCGCCTGCTTTCGTCGCCGCTGAACATCCTGATCACGGTACTGCTGGCGTGGTTTCTCTTGATGTCCTTGCCGGCGCTGGTGGAATGGGCTTTCCTGAAAGCCAACTTCACCGCCACCAATGCCATGGAATGCCGCGCTTCCGTCGGCGGCGCCTGCTGGGCGTTCATCGTTGAAAAGCATCGGCTGATCCTGTTCGGCACCTATCCGTTCGACGAACAATGGCGTCCGTTGATCGCAACGCTGATCCTGGTTGGCGTGATCGCGTGCAGCGGCATGCGGCGCTTCTGGAACGGCAAGCTGGCCCTGATTTGGACCGTCGGCCTGACGGCCGTGGCGCTCTTGATGTGGGGCGGCGTGTTCGGCCTGACCTATGTCGAGAACTCGCGCTGGGGCGGCCTGCCGTTGACGCTAATCCTGGCCACCTTCGGCATTGCCTTTGCCTTCCCGATCGGCGTGATGCTGGCCCTGGGCCGGCGGTCGAAAATGCCCGCCATCAAGGCGCTCTGCGTCGTGTACATCGAACTGATACGCGGCGTGCCGCTGATCAGCCTGCTGTTCATGTCGTCGGTGATGCTGCCCTTGTTCCTGCCCGAAGGCTTCACCATCGACAAGCTGCTGCGCGCGCAGATCGCCATCATCATGTTCGCCGCGGCCTACATCGCGGAAACGGTGCGCGGCGGGTTGCAGGCCATTCCGAAGGGGCAGTACGAAGGCGCCGATTCGCTGGGCCTGAACTACTGGCAGCAGATGCGCAAGATCATCCTGCCGCAAGCGCTGAAGATCGTGATTCCGCCGCTCGTCGGTATTTTCATCAGCCTGTTCAAGGACACGTCGCTGGTCGTCATCATCGGCATTTTCGATTTGACGCTGGCGGCCAAGGCGGCCTTGTCCGACGCGGCGTGGCGGGGTTTCGGGGTAGAGGCTTATCTCTTTATCTCGCTGATCTACTTCGTCTTTTGCTATTCCATGTCCAAATACAGCCAGGCGCTGGAAAAGCGCCTGGCCACCGGGCACGCGCGCTGATCGCGCGGCGTCAACCCGGTAACCCTTACGGAGACCAAGCATGCCGGATTCCATTATCCGATTGCAGGGCGTGAACAAGTGGTACGGCCAGTTCCACGTGCTGCGCAACATCAACCTGGACGTCGCACCCGGTGAGCGCATCGTGGTGTGCGGCCCGTCGGGCTCGGGCAAGTCCACCATGATCCGCTGCATCAACCGGCTGGAAGAGCACCAGCAGGGGCAGATCATTGTTGACGGCACCGAGCTGACCAACGACCTGAAACACATCGAGACCATCCGCCGCGAGGTCGGCATGGTGTTCCAGCACTTCAACCTGTTTCCCCACCTGACGGTGCTGGAAAACCTGACGCTGGGCCCCATGTGGGTGCTGAAGCAGCCGCGCGCCGAAGCCGAGGCCACGGCGATGAAGTACCTGGAACGCGTGCGCATCCCCGATCAGGCCAAGAAGTTTCCGGGCCAGTTGTCGGGTGGACAGCAGCAGCGCGTGGCCATCGCACGCTCGCTTTGCATGAACCCCAAGGTCATGCTGTTCGACGAACCGACATCCGCGCTGGATCCGGAGATGGTCAAGGAAGTGCTGGACGTGATGGTGACGCTAGCCCAGGAAAGCGGCATGACGATGATCTGCGTGACCCACGAAATGGGCTTCGCGCGCAAAGTCGCCAACCGCGTGATCTTCATGGACCGCGGCGAGATCATCGAACAGAACAACCCGGACGCGTTCTTCGATAACCCGCAGAACGAGCGGACACAGCTGTTCCTGAGCCAGATCCTGCACTAAGCCGGTGTGCCTTCATCCCCCCGCGCACCGATTCAATACCGGTGCCGGATTCCGATGGCGTATTGCGACTCGTGCCACGACGGGTCCGCCCATGCGCCGCGCAAATAGCCATACACGGCGTACAGGTTGGTACGCCTGGACAGGTCGAAGGCGTAGCCCGCCGAATACGTCTGCTGCGTATGCGTGGCGCCTTGGCGGGCCAAACCGCCGCCGCCGGGCAAACTGGCCTGCCATGACGCCATGATCGTGCCGGCGCCGATGCGCCACGTGGCGCCCGCCATCAACCCATGCACGGTGCTGCCGGGAAAATACGCGCGTTGCCCTGGCGATGGCACGGAAGGAATCGTGGAACCGTGGCGCATGACGGAACCGGCCGCATACAGCGTGAATGCGCCAAGGGTGGCGCGGCCCGCCAGTGTGTAGGCATCGGGCTGCTGCGCGCCGCCCGCCTGGGCCATGGCGGCCGACTGCGCCGTGCCGTCCGCCCAGCGCGCGCCCTCGTAGGTAAGGGTGACGGCGTAGGCAGGCTGTTCGTATATCAACGCCGCGCTGTACAGCTTGTTGTTGGACGAGGTTTGAAATCCGCCGCCGCCGTCGTAGTCCAGGCTGACGCCGGCCCCCGCGCGCCATCCGCCCGCCGACCGGCTCCAGAACGCCACGGTGTTGTCCCCCCGGTTGGCGTTGAACGGCAGCAGCGCGGTCTGTGCGCCCAGGTTCAGGTAGGACGCCAGGAACGCATCGTAGTCCGCCAGCGTGGCCGAGGACACCGACGTCTGGCGGCCCAGCCGCAGCTCGCCCCACGCCCCCGACACCCCCGCCCATGCGGCCCGGCCGAACAACCGCCCGCCCTGCGCGGACTTGCCGTTGTTTGCCGCGACACCGCTTTCCAGCTGGAAATTGGCGCGCAGGCCGTTGCCCAGGTCTTCGGTGCCGCGCAGGCCCCAACGCGATCCCGATTGCACGCCCGATTGCATGCTCAGCGACGTGCCACGGTCCGGCGTCGACACGCCCGCCATGCTCAAGTCCACCACGCCATACAGCGTGACGGAGCTGGACTCGGGGCTGGGCTCCGCCCCGACCGCGCACGCCGCCGACAAGGCGCCCGCGCCCACGCTCCAGACACGCCACCCGCACTGACGCACAGCCATCACAGGTACTTGAGCCAGAAGATGTCGCGGCGCGCCGCCTTCAGGCGGCCGAACCATCGCACGGGCCAATACAGCGCTACCGCCAGCAACGCCGCAATCAGCCAGACCGCCCATAACTGATCCACGCCAAAGAACTTGCCGTGATTCAAGCCCCAGACGCCCTCGCCCGTCAGGTACAGCACCTTCAACACGTAAAGGTGCAGCAGGTAGAAGAACATCGGCGCGGCGCCGAACACACACAGCACGCCGACCCACGCGGCCGACTGTGCGCGTTCGATCAGCACCAGCAGGCACAGGCCAAGGCCTAGCGTCAGCAGCAGGAACATCAGCGACGGTGGGTACTTGGTGATATTGAGGAAGCTCATCACGGTATGCAGCGCATCCGTCTGCACGGCCCACGGTTGTGCCTGCCCATAGCCGTTGATCGCGCGCAGCACGGCAAAGCCGGCCAGCGCCGCGAAGCCCGCCAGCCACAGGCGGCGTTGCCGCACCGCGGCCGGCATTCCCGCCTGGAACCACGGACCCACGGCAAAGCCCAGCGCGATCACGCCGATCCAGGGCAGCAAGGGATACGACGTTCGCAGACGCAAGGCGTCACCCAGGTGTATCCAGCCCCTGTCGTGCAGAACCGCCCAAGGCACGTGCATGAATTCGCCTTCGGCGAAGTGCACGGCGTCCAGCGCGTTGTGCCCCGCCACCAACACCACGCCGATCACCACCAGGGCGGCGCGCGGCAGCCACAGCAAGGCGGCCAGCGCCAGCATGCTCAGGCCGATCACCCAGATCACTTGCAGGTAGACGACCGACGGCGGGAACTGGAACGTCCACGCGAAATTCACGACCAGCACTTCCAGTAGGACAAGGAACAGCCCGCGCTTGGCCAGGAATGCGGCTGCCGCGGCCCGGCTACCCGCCTTGGCGCCGTACAGCCAGGCGGACATACCCGTCAGAAAAACAAACACGGGTGCGCAAAGATGCGCCAGCAGACGTGAAAAGTACAGCGCGGGGTCCGTGGCCGACACATCCATCGGGTCGACGACCTGATGATGTAAAAAGAAGGTCTCGCGCACATGGTCGAGCAACATGATGATGATGACCAAGCCGCGCAAGGCGTCAATGGAACGCAGGCGCGCGCCCGGCGCGGCGGGTGAAGCGAAAGGCTGGGATGACATGGGTGCGGCTGCGGCGGATGCGGATCGGCCGCGTCAGAAAGAAGCAAACGGGCCGCAAGTGTAATGTAATAACATTCCTAATTTCAAGGCAGCGATTGCGGGAGCAGGATCCCGCGCGGTATATAGTCACCCCCATGACGTTTCATCATGCACGCCATCCAGGAGAGCCCGCCGAATGACGAGAAGCCGCATCATGGCGTTTTTTCTCAGCTTGCTTGCCGCGCCCGCGGGCGCCTCCGTGGTCTACGACAACCACGGCCTCGTCGTCGACGTCACCACCCATGGCCGCCAGGACTGGAATACCGGCCAGCGCCAAAATACCCGCAGCACCACCATTTCGTTCCAGGGCAACAAACTTTGCGGCAAGGACGTGGGCAAGCTGTTGTACCCGGATGGGCGCAACATGGCCGCTGCCGCCTTCTTCTGTGCAGCCAACGCGCGTGTGCTGGAGACCGACGCCGTGCTGGCTTACTTCACCAGCTCCAGCGCCAACACCGCGCTGGCGCATTTGCAAGTGATCAATGGCGCGTTGCGTGTGAACCGATTGGCGCTGTCCACGCAGCCCGACCGCGACAAGCCCAGTGGCACGCGCTTTGAAGACGCGCGCCTGCCCGGCTGGACCCGCGTGGAAACCGCATGGGCTGAAACGGTAATGATCCGGCACGCTACCCTCAAGGCCGTGAACCTGGGCGTGGGCAAGTTGCTGGATGTGGATGGCGACGTGGCCTATCTGGCCATTCCGCCTGGCCGCGACGCCGTGGTGGTGCAGCCGGCAACGCGCATCAAGGACGCGCAGGGAGACATGCGGATCGTGCCGGAGGTGGCCAAATTCGTGGACACGCCGCTGGCATTTCGTGCGGTGCGCCTGTCCACTGGCCAGGAAGTGGCACGCCTGGATGTCAAGGACACCTGCGTCGCCTTGCCCACCATCGAATTCAACCGGCCGGATCCGCTATATCCGTCCTCGACCAAGCGCGACGTGCTGTTTGACGACGTGCCCGCCTGGCGCGCCGCCACGCTGCAATTGGCGCAGACGGCGGGCCGCGCCACGTTGCAGTTGAAACCCGGTGTGGCCTTGCCCTCCAAGCCGAATTGCAAACGGGGCTGACGCCGCAGACTACTTGGCGCTTAAATCAGAAACTGCCGATACGCCTCGTTGTCGGTTTCCTCGAAGTGCGCGTAACCCAGTTGCAGCAGGAAGGCGTCCAGCGCCGCGCTGTCGGCCAGCGGCGCCTGAATGCCCACCAGCGCCGAACTGAAGTCCGCCCCCTGGTTGCGATAGTGGAACAGGCTGATGTTCCAGTTGGGCGCCATTTCCGACAGGAACTTCATCAGCGCGCCCGGCCGTTCGGGGAATTCGAAGCGGAACAGGCGTTCGCCGCCCGCCAAGGGCGAACGCCCGCCCACCATGTAGCGGATGTGCTGCTTGGACACCTCGTTGTGCGTCAGGTCGTTGACCGAGAACCCCTGTTCCTCCAGGGCGGCCATGATGTCGGCCGCCTCGCCGCGACGCGCGATCTGCATGCTGACGAAGATGTGCGCGGTGCGCGCGTCGGCGATGCGGTAATTGAATTCGGTCACGCTGCGCGCTCCCAGGACACGGCAGAAGCGGCGGAAGCTGCCGCGTTCTTCGGGCACCGTCACGGCAAACACGGCTTCGCGCGCTTCGCCGACCTCGGCGCGGTCGGCCACGAAGCGCATGCGATCGAAGTTCATGTTGGCGCCGGACGTCACGGCTACCAGCGACAGGCCCTGCGCGCCTTCGCGTTCCACGTATTTCTTCAGCCCTGCCACCGCCAGCGCGCCGGCCGGCTCCAGCACGCTGCGCGTATCCAGGAACATATCCTTTATCGCCGCGCATACCGCGTCCGTGTCCACCAGGATGACTTCGTCCAGATACTCGCGGCACAGGCGGAACGTTTCCTCGCCCACCAGCTTGACCGCCGTCCCGTCCGAAAATAGCCCCACTTCCGGCAGATTCACGCGTTCGCCCGCCCGGATCGATTGCGCCATCGCGCAGGAATCCTCGGTTTGCACGCCAATGACCTTTACCTCTGGATTCACCGTCTTCACGTACGCCGATACGCCCGCCGCCAGGCTGCCCCCGCCGATCGGCACGAAAATCGCATGCAAGGCGCCGCGGTGCTGGCGCAGGATTTCCATGCCGACGGTGCCCTGCCCCGCGATCACATACGGATCGTCGAAGGCGGGAATGAAGGTCAGGTCCTGTTGCTGCGCAAGCGTTTGCGCATGCGCGTAGGCGTCGCTGTAGGAGTCGCCCGCCTGCACCACCGTGACGGTCGGACCGCCATGCGCACGCACGGCATCCACCTTGACCTGCGGCGCCGTCTGCGGGACGACGATAATGGCCCGCACACCCAATTTCGCTGCCGAAATGGCCACGCCTTGCGCATGGTTGCCGGCCGACGCGGTGATCACCCCGCGGTCCAGCGCCGCTTGCGGCGTGTTGCGCATCTTGTTGTAGGCCCCGCGCACTTTGAACGAGAAGACGGGCTGGTTGTCTTCCCGCTTCAGATGCACCGTGTTGTTTAGCCGGGCCGACAGGCCGCGCGCCGGGTCCAGTTCGGTCTCGCGGGCAATGTCATACACCCGGGCAGTCAGGATCTGGCGCAGGTATTCGATGGGCGAGGCGTTGCCGTCCTGGAAAGCGCGAGTGGCGGCGGGGGTGTCGGCTGTGGAGTCGACGGCGGCGGCGGGGGAGCAAGCGGACATGGGGTTCTCTGCGTTGGGATTTTGCCCTGCAGAGGCGGCCACAAAAAACCCGCCTCGTGGGGCGGGTGGCTGTGACTGACTGCGGTCGCGCGCTAACCCACCATTCCAGGAATGATGGTAATAATCAGCGAAATGCGGACGGCGCGGGAAGTCATGGGCCAAAGCTTGCGCCCGGCGCGCCGGTTTGTCAAATACGGGCGCCATGCCCTGGCCGGGTCCGTTGCCGGAATTCGGCCATCCCGCCATATCGAGGCCGTATTGATGCGATATCGAGCCCATAAGACAGACTTTGGCGGCTATTTCCGTGCACGCTGGCCGTATCGCGGTATTACAATGTTCGATTCGTGGCAGTCGCACCTCTCGGAATGCGCCGGGCAACCGGGCATCAAATAAAGGGCGGGCTCCTGCCGATTTGGACCGCTCCGGATCGTTGATCCGGGTCAGCCCATACGAACCCACTCTCGATAACATCTACCGGCGTACGCCGCTTAGCATGTTCGGGTTTGCGCCAAAAGCGCCTCAGCCGAACAGATTCAAGGATCATGTCTCTTACTCCGAAGATTATCTATACCCTCACCGATGAAGCTCCGGCGCTTGCAACCCGTTCGCTGCTTCCCATCGTCCAGGCTTTCGCCAAGCCCGCAGGCATCACGGTCGAGACGCGCGACATCTCCCTGGCCGGCCGCATCATCGCCCTCTTCCCGGATTATCTCGAAGACAGCCAGAAGCTCGCAGACGCGCTGGCCGAGCTGGGCGCCCTGGCCGTCAAGCCGGAAGCCAACATCATCAAGCTGCCGAACATCAGCGCCTCGATGCCCCAACTGAAGGCGGCCATCAAGGAACTGCAGGAACAGGGCTACAAGCTGCCCGACTATCCGGACGCCCCCGCCAACGACACCGAACGCGACGTGAAAGCGCGCTACGACAAGGTCAAGGGCAGCGCCGTGAATCCGGTCCTGCGTGAAGGCAACTCCGACCGCCGCGCGCCGCTGTCGGTGAAGAACTACGCCCGCAAGCACCCGCACAAGATGGGCGCCTGGTCGGCCGATTCGAAGTCGCATGTGTCCCACATGTCCGAGGGCGATTTCTACGGCACCGAAAAATCGGCGCTGATCGCCGAAGCCGGCGACGTCAAGATCGAACTGACCGCCGCTGACGGTACCAAGACGGTCCTGAAGGAAAAGACCCCGGTCAAGGCCGGCGAGATCATCGACGCCGCCGTGCTGTCGACCGCCAAGCTGAAGTCGTTCCTGCAAGCCCAGATCGACGACGCCAAGACCACCGGCGTGCTGTTCTCGGTGCACCTGAAAGCCACGATGATGAAGGTCTCGGACCCCGTCATCTTCGGCCACGTCGTGTCCGTGTTCTACAAGGACGTGCTGGCCAAGCATGCCGCCGTGCTCAAGCAAGCCGGCTTCGACGCCAACAACGGTATCGGCGACCTGTACGCCAAGATCCAATCGCTGCCCGCTGACCAGCAAGCCGCGATCACCGCCGACATCGACGCCGCCTACAAGACGCTGCCGCAACTGGCGATGGTCAATTCCGACCGCGGCATCACCAACCTGCACGTGCCCAGCGACGTCATCGTCGACGCATCCATGCCCGCCATGATTCGCGACTCGGGCAAGATGTGGAACGCCGAAGGCCAACTGCAAGACACCAAGGCCGTCATCCCCGACCGCAGCTACGCCGGCGTCTACCAGGCCGTCATCGACGACTGCAAGAAGAATGGCGCCTTCAATCCGGTCACGATGGGCAGCGTGCCCAACGTCGGCCTGATGGCGCAAGCCGCCGAAGAATACGGTTCGCACAACAAGACCTTCGTCGTCCCGGCATCGGGCACCGTGCGCGTCACCGACGCGTCGGGCAAGGTCCTGCTGGAACAA
Organism: Achromobacter maghribensis; assembly: GCF_057334215.1. Lineage (NCBI taxonomy): Bacteria > Pseudomonadati > Pseudomonadota > Betaproteobacteria > Burkholderiales > Alcaligenaceae > Achromobacter > Achromobacter maghribensis. The sequence goes on from NZ_JBHFII010000005.1 coordinate 13,824, forward strand.
GCCGTGGAAGCCGGCGACCTCTGGCGCATGTGCCAGACCAAAGACGCCGCGATCCAGGATTGGGTCAAGCTGGCCGTCGCCCGCGCCCGCGCCAGCAAGACGCCTGCCGTCTTCTGGCTGGACGAAAAGCGCGCCCACGACGCCCAGGTCATCGCCAAGGTGAAGCAGTACCTGAACGACCACGACACCAGCGGCCTGGACCTGCGCATCCTGGATCCGGTTGAAGCCACCAAGTTCTCGGTCAAGCGCATCCGCGAAGGCCTGGACACGATTTCGGTCACCGGCAACGTGCTGCGCGACTACCTGACCGATCTCTTCCCCATCATGGAACTGGGCACCAGCGCCAAGATGCTGTCGATCGTTCCGCTGGTCGCCGGCGGCGGCCTGTTCGAAACGGGCGCCGGCGGTTCGGCGCCGAAGCACGTGCAGCAGTTCCTGGAAGAAGGCTTCCTGCGCTGGGATTCGCTGGGCGAATTCATGGCGTTGGCCGAATCCCTGGACCACCTGGGCCGCACGTACAAGAACCCGACCGCCCAGATCCTGGCCAAAACGCTGGATCAGGCAACCGCCAAGTTCCTGGACGAAAACAAGTCGCCTGACCGCAAGGTCGGCGGCCTGGACAACCGCGGCAGCCACTTCTACCTGGCCATGTACTGGGCCCAGGCCGTGGCCGCGCAAACCGACGACCGCGCACTGGCAGCCCAGTTCGCCGGCGCCGCTGGCGCGCTCGCTGAAAGCGAAGCCAAGATCGTTGAAGAACTGAAGGCGGCCCAAGGCAAGCCGGTCGACATCGGCGGTTACTACCAGCCGAACGAAGCCCGCGCCAGCCAGGCCATGCGCCCCAGCGCCACGCTGAACCAGGTGCTGGCCTCCATCGGCTAAGCCCTGGCTTGGCGGCCGCTGGCCGCCAGGACGAAAAACCGGCGCCCCCAAAGGGCGGCCGGTTTTTTTTCACCCTTCCCAGCACCGCATTAACAGATGTACGGGGTGGTTCTCAGGCCACGCCCGTCCGGCATCTTGCCACCCATGGCTGGCAGGCGGACAGCGCCACGACGCTGAGTATCAGCACCGTGCCGCCAAGCACGCCAGGGCCGGTGCCGAAGAGCGCGCTGACCCCCATCGCCATCAGTGCGGCGCTGCCGATTTGAAAGAACCCCACCAATCCCGATGCGGTCGCCGCATGTCCGTGCTCGCTGGCAATCGCCCCAGACACGGCCAGCGACAACGACGAACCATTGGCAAGACTGACCAGGCACATGGGCAGCACCACGGCGGCCGAGCCATGCAGCCCCAGCAGCACCACGGCCATGAATGCCACGCCGCCAAGCACGAAGCACAGAATGCCGGCCGCCAGGATGCGGTCATAGGGCCAGCGATCAAGCAAGCGTTTCGCCACCAGGTTGGCGCCGATGATGCCAGCCGTCAGCGGCAGGTACATCCAGCCGCTCTGCTCCTCGCTCAAACCGAGGCGCGCGAAAAGAAACGGCGATTGGGTCAAATAGACGAACCAGGCGCAATAGATCGTGCAGACCACCACGGTATAGCGGCGAAAGGTCCGGTCACGCAGGACGTGACTGAAACCCGCAAAGGGAGAGGTCCGGGCGCGGGCAGCGAGGGCAAGTGTTTCCGGCAGCAGCGTCACCGCCATCAGCAATGCCACCACACCGAACGCTGCGACGAACAGGAAATCGGCCCGCCAGCCGTAGGCCGCCGCCAGGTGCCCGCCGATGGCCGGCGCCAGGGCCGGCGACAGCGACACCAGCGGGTAGATCACCGCATAAACCTTGGCCGAGGTGCGCTTGTCACAGGTATCGGCGATCAAGGCGCGCCCGATGACAAGGCCTGCAGCCGCGCCGACCGCCTCCAGCATGCGCCACGCCAGAAACCCGTTGTAGGTATCGGCGGTGGCGCAGCCCACCGAGCCGACGACGTAGAGGCCGACGCCGGCCAGCAATACGGGCTTGCGACCATGGCGATCCGACAGCGGTCCGTAGGCCAACTGGGCAATGGCCAGGGCCAGCAGGTAGAACGAGATCGTCTGCGGCATCTGCCAGTCGGCGACACCGAACTCCGTGGTCATGCTGGGCATGGCCGGCAGATAGACATCCGAAGCGATCAGGCCGAAGGCGCTGAGCATGGCAACGGTCAGAATGAACGATAAGCGAGGCATGGCAGTTCCCGGCAGCCAAAGGGCTGCGCATCAAGGGTTCAGAAAGTTGACCCATGCTACGGATACGCCTTCCATGTGAAAATGCATAAATTGGCAGCCAAGGGCTGCATTTTTGCAGCATTGGCAGGAGAGGCGACGATGAATTGGGACGACGTGCGGATATTCCTGACCGTTCAGCGCGCCGGCACCTTGCGCGGGGCGGCGCAGCAACTGGCCATCGACCAGACGACGGTGAGCCGGCGTCTGACCGGGCTGGAGCGAGCGTTGGGCAGCCGGTTGTTCCTGCGCACCACGGGCGGCTTGGTGCTGACCGACACCGGCCAGGAAGTGCTGCGCATGGCCGAGGACATGGAGCGCATGGCCGTCTCCTTCGAGCGCCGCGGCGAAGGCGCCGAGGGCC
>NZ_JBHFII010000005.1:16413-80013 GCF_057334215.1 Achromobacter maghribensis
GGCGCCGACGCCCGCGTGGCGGGCGAGGTACGCGTGACCACCACCGACGCATTGGCGGTGGACTTCGTGGTTCCTGCCATTGAACGCCTGCGCACCGCTCATCCCGAGGTGCGGGTGATCCTGAGCACCACGACGCGGCTGCTTGACCTGGCGCGACGAGAGGCCGACGTTGCGGTACGTACCCTGCGGCCAGAGCAACCGGACCTGATCGTTCGCCAACTCGGCTGCTGGGAGGTGGGCCTGTACGCAACCCGAAGCTATCTGGACAAACATGGTGAACCGCAGCCCGGAACCGGCTTTGCCGGCCATGACATCGCGCTCTACCAAGAGGGCGTGACCGGCCGGCAGGACGACACGCTGGCGGGCGAATCCAGGGCACAGGGCCGCGTGGTTGCCGAACTGGATTCGAGCCTGATGCTCGCGACCTTTGTGCGCGCCGGCTTGGCGATCGGCGAGCTACCCGAGTACCTTGCCCGACGCGATCCCACGCTGGTGCGGCTATGGCCCGGGCGCCATCGGACCAGACCCTACGAGGCATGGTTGGTGTTGCACCAGGACCTGGCGCGCACGGCCCGGGTACGTGTCGTCGTGGAAGCCATCACCTCGGCTTTCGCCGATTGAACATCAGGCTTTGCAAGCGGCGTCGTGGCGTTGCGTGACTAGCGCGACAGAGGCGTGCCCGTGCACATCCGCCGGCGGAATGCCGCATCGACATCAAGGCGCCACACCGCTCTTGTTTCGCCGGCGATGCGCGCAGGCACGCCGTTGATGGCGGGATAGCGCGAGGCATCGTCGTCCCGGCCCCAGATCCAGAAGCGCGCGCCGTCGGCAGCCGCGCACAGGCGTGCGGTCAAATCGGCGTTGTCGATCAGCACCCGCTTGCCCGCGACGGGGTCGAACCGCGCCGCGTCGTACAACTCTTTGCGCCAGTTGTCCCGGGTGGGGATCTCGGGGTCTTGCCAGTTGTCGACGATCCAGGCGGGCGCCGAGGCCTGGGTGTAGAAACCCAGGTCGAACGGCAGCGCATGCAAGGCCACCTGCCCGTCTTGCGGCCGCATTTCGCTGCGCAATGCCTGCATGGCCGGACCGGCGCTGCCGCGCGGATTGTTCGATGCCGCAATGACTGCCCCCACGCAGATGACCGCCGCGACGGCCACCGCGATGACGGCGCCCCGACGTCGGCCAGCCGCCCAGGCGGGCGCGATACGCTCGCTGATCAGTAACGCCAGCGGCGGAAATACCGGCAGCACGTAGCCGATCAGCTTGGACTGCGGGATGGAGAAGAACACGACCACCACGGCGATCCACATCGCCATCAGCCGCCGCACGCCGTGCGGATCGGCTTCGCGCCAGAATGCCGGCGTAAGGAGCGGCACGCCCCAAAGCGACCACGGCAACGCCAGCCCGACCACGATGGGGAGATAGAACCAGAAAGGCTGCGCATTGTTGAAGCCGCTTTGCGCGAACCGCTCAAAGTGCTGGTAGACAAAGAAATAATGGAAGAAGCCCGGAAACTTCACCTGCATCATCCAGAACCACGGCACCGCCACGGCCGCGAACGCCAGCAAGGCCGGTACCCAAAGCAAGGCGCGCATGCCGCGCCAATCCCGCCGCAGCAGCAGCCAGGCCAGCACGATGGCGCCGGGCAACGCCAGGCCGATCAAGCCCTTGGCCAGCACGGCCAGCGCCGCCAGGACGCCGGTGGCGACCGACATGGCGCGAAACGGCCGCCCCTGCCCTCGCCGCAACGCCGTGTCGGCGGCGGCCAGCACGCATAGCGTGATCATGCTGGCGACCAGCATGTCCATATTGGCGAATTGCGCCGCGCCGAAAAACAACGGCGTCAGCCCCAGGATGGCGACGGCCCAACGCGCCTGCGCCACATTCCTGTAGCGCGACACAAAGGCATAGAGCCCCGCCCCGGCGCTCCAGGCGCCGATCAGCGACGGGATGCGCGCGCTGAACTCGTTCACGCCGAATAGCGAAAAGCTGATCTGTGCCAGCCAGTAGTAAAGCGGCGGCTTATGGAAATACGGCATCCCATCCAGCAGCGGCACCATGGGAGAACGGCTGCGCAACATCTCCCAGGCCACGCCGGCATAGCGCCCTTCGTCGGGCAGCGTCAGCCAGCGCGCCCACGCCAGGGCGGCCAGCCACAGGGCCAGGCACAACAGGACTTGCCAGGCGGGCACGGCGTGTTGCCGGCTGGCAGGGCGAACGGCGGCGGACGTCATGACGGCGCTCATGCGCGGCGCACCAGATTGCCGGGCGTGGCGATAAAGCCGGCCAGAGGGGACGCAAGGGTCAGGCAAGACTCGAAAGGCATCGGATGGGGCAAGAAAGACATTCAAAAGAATGGAAAGTTGGGGCCATTATGGAAAGCCCCGCGTCGATTTCTCATGAAATTTCGTGCCCAAACCCACCTATTTCAGCCCTGGAGGGGCTACCGGGGCCTTTATTTGGACGCCGCCAGACGATCCAGACGCAAACGCCCGCGCTCGTCCGTCAGCCGGCGCATGGCGCCATAGGCCGCGACCATCGCCGCCATGCCGCTGGCGCCACACAGCAGGAACATCAGCAAAATTTGGTACTTCGCGGCCTCGATCGGGTCCATGCCGGCGATGATCTGGCCGGTCATGATGCCCGGCAGCGTGATGATGCCGGCCGCCGACATCTGGTTGACGCTGGGCAAGATGCCGCGCCGCACCGATTCCCGCAACAGCGAAGCAAACGCTTGATGCGGGGTGGCTCCCAGCGCCAGCCGCGCCTCGATCGCCAATTTCTCACGGCGCACGCCAGACAGAACGCCGTCCAAGGCCAGGCTGGCGGCATTGAGCACGCTGCCCAGCACGATGCCGACCAGGGCAATGACGTAGCGCGGGTCATACCAGGGGTCGGGGCGCAGTGCGGTATTCAGGATGAACATCGACGTGATCAGGGTGGTAGCCGCCACCGCCAACGTGCCGACCCAGCCGTTGCCGTGGCCGGTCAGCCGCGCCTTGGGCCGCGCCGCCACCTCGCGGGCGGCCAGGGCCATCATCGCCGCCACGAACAGCGCGGTCAGCCACGGCGCGGCGTGCGCGAACACCACGCGCAGGATGTGGCCCACCAGCAGCAACTGCACCACGGTGCGGACCGCGGCCCACAAGACCTGCCGCTGCAGGTTCAGGCGCAGCGCCAAAGAGATCGCGGCGCACAGCAGCACCAGGCACGACGCGATCACCAGATCCAGCAGCTGCAACGTGATCACGTCCATAACGGCTCCAGTCTGCCCTGATCCATCCGCCAACGGCGGCGCGCCAGGCGCTCGGCCTGTTGCGCGCTGTGCGTCACCAACAGAATCGCCGCGCCGCTGTCCAGATAGCGCCGCATCGCTTGTTCGACGAGCTCGGCCGCCGCCTGATCCAGCGCGGCGGTGGGCTCATCCAGCAACAGCACGCGGGGCGCTTGCGCCAGCGCGCGCGCCAGACCCAGCCGCTGGCGTTCGCCCGTGGAAAGTTCGTGCACCAGACAGTCGAGCTTTTCAATGGATAGGCCCAGCTCTCCCATCAACGCGTGGGCCGTGGCCGGGTCCGTGAAGTGCGGCGCGACGTGATCATCCCACCAGCCCGCCTCGGCCTGGCAGTAGACGACCTTGCGCCGCCATTCGAAGCCGCGCATGCCGGAACGGCGCGCGCCATCCAGTTCGACTTCGCCATGACCGGGGTCCAGGTCCGCGACCTGGCGCAGCAGCAGTGACTTGCCCGACCCGGAAGGCCCGGTGATGGCCGCGCATTCACCCGCCGCAAGATCCAGGCTGACCGGGGACAGGCGCTGGCTGTAGACGCCGCGCAAGCGCAGCACCGGAGTGGCCTCAGCCATGCGCGCGCCCCTGGGCCACCGCCAGCATCGAAGGCGCGGACGCGGACGCGGACGGGGACGCTGGTTCCGCCGCTTCGGCCTTTACCCAATCGATGAATGCCTGCACTTCCGGCCGGGCCACGGCATCCGGCCGGCTGACGATGTAGTACGCAAAGCGCGCGGGCCAGGGCCGGTCCAGCGCCAGCGCCAGCCGGCCCGATTCGATGTCTTCGCGGGCATGCGTGTCTTGCACCAGCGCAATGCCCTGCCCGGTGCCGGCGGCACGCAGCAACAGCAGGTCGTCTTCAAAGCTGGGGCCGCGTTGCGCGTCGGCACCCGCCTCTACCCCGTGCGCCTGCAGCCACAGCGCCCAATCGGCGCGGTCGGAATCCTGCAGCAAGGGGTACTTCATGCAGTCTTCGGCCGATCGGATGGCCGGACCTTGCGCCAACAGGGACGGACTGGCCACCGGCAACAACACGGGAGTCATCAGCCTGAACGTCGACAAGCCCGGGTAATGCCCCAGGCCATGGCGTAACGCCACGTCGATGCGGTCGCGTTTGAAGTCCACCAGCTTGGACGACGCCTCGACCCTGACTTCGATATCGGGATGCAACGCCGAGAACCGGCCGATGCGCGGCACCAGCCACGACGACGCGAACGACGGCACCGTGCTGACGGTCAGCGTGCGCTGGGCGCCGTGGGACTCCAGCAGCGACAACGACTTTTCGATCTGGTCGAAGGCACGCAGCAAGCCGGGATAGGCGCTGGCGCCGGCGGGCGTCAGGCGCACGCCGTGGCGCTCGCGCACGAACAAGGCAAGCCCCAGCCGGTCTTCCAGCAAGCGGATCTGCTGGCTGACGGCGCCTGGTGTCACGCCCAGCGCCTCGGCGGCGGCTTTGAGGCTGCCCAGGCGCGCGCTTTCGGTAAAGGCTCGCAGGGCAAGCAACGGCAGCACGGCACCCATGGCACGTTCCTTTAGAAAAACTAATCTCTGACTTGGGCAAGAATATCATGGCTGCCGCCGCGATAAACCCAAGTCCTTACGCCGACTTGATGGATTCAGAATAGTTTTTCTAAAAATAAAACAGCCCGCTCGAAGGCGGGCTGCTTTCAGTGATGCGAGGCCGTGCAACGGCCACGGTCACGGAATCAGAGCATATGCGCCAGGAATTCCCGGCTGCGCGCATGCTGCGGGGCGCGGAAGAAGTCCGCGGAAGGCGCTTCCTCGACGATGCGGCCTTCGTCCATGAAAATGACGCGGTGCGCCACTTCGCGGGCGAAGCCCATTTCGTGCGTGACGACCAGCATGGTCATGCGCTCGTCGGCCAGCTGCTTCATCGTGCGCAGCACCTCGCCCGTCAGTTCGGGGTCCAGCGCCGACGTGGGTTCGTCGAACAGCATGATGTCCGGTTCCATCGCCAGCGCGCGGGCGATCGCCACGCGCTGCTTCTGGCCGCCCGACAGGCGCGTGGGGTAGTTGTCGCGCTTGTTGAGCAGGCCGACCTTGCGCAGCAGCTCTTCCGCTTTCGGGATGATCTGGGCCTTGGACATGCCCTTGACCGTCAACGGCGCTTCGATGATGTTCTGCAGCACCGTCATGTGCGGGAACAGGTTGAACGACTGGAACACCATGCCCATCTTGCGGCAGATGCGGCGCACGTCGGCGTCGCTGGCGTACTGGCTGCGGCCGCCATCGACGGCACGGGCCATGGCCTCGCCTTCGATGTCGATGCTGCCTTCGTCGATGGTCTCCAGATGGTTCAGGCAGCGCAGGAAGGTGCTCTTGCCCGACCCCGACGGACCAATCACCGCCACGACCTCGCCCTGGCCCAGGGTCAGCGACACCTGGTCCAGCACGCGGTTGGTGCCGAATGACTTGGTGATGCCGCGGGCCTGGATCATGACGGGACGCGCGGCCGCGTCGGCGCCGGACGTCGGATCACTGATCATATTTGGCATAGCGCTTTTCCATGTGCTGGAAGAACCACGTCAACACCAGCGTCATGAGGAGATAGAAGGCGGCGGCGACCAGGAATGGCGTGGTCGTGAAGTCGCGCTGCACGATGCCGCGCGCCGTCCGCAGGATGTCGTTCAATGCCAGCACGTAAATCAGCGACGTATCCTTCACCAGCGTGATGGTCTCGTTGCTCATCGGCGGCAGCACGCGCTGCACCATCTGCGGCAGCACGATGCGGCGCAGCGTCTGCAGATAGGTCATGCCCAGCACCTTGCTGCCTTCGTACTGGCCGCGGTCCACCGACTGGATACCGGCGCGGAAGATCTCGGCGAAATACGCCGCGTAGTTCAGCGCGAACGCCACCACGGCCGCCGGGAAATCCGGCAAGCGCACGCCCACCACCGGCACGAACGGCAACGCGAAATAGATGAACAGCATCTGCAGCATCAGCGGCGTGCCGCGCATCAGCCAGATGTAGCCATTGACCAGGCTGCTTAGCAGCGGCCATTTCGAAATACGCGCCAGCGCCAGCACCAGCCCCAGGGGCACTGCCAGGGCCAAGGTGATGAAAAACAGCGTCAAGGTCACTTTCGCGCCTTCCGCCATGGGCCCCAACAGGGAGAGTACGTAGTCCATTCAGTAAGTCGCGCCGCTTGCCGCTTACTTGATGATGTTGGCGCCGAACCACTGGGTCGCGATGCGGCCGGCGGTGCCGTCCTGCTTCATCGAATCCAGCGTCTTGTCCAGCTTGCCCAGCAGTTCGGTGTCGTCCTTGCGCACGCCCACACCGTAGTCTTCGGTGCCGAAGTTTTCTTCCAGCACCCGGTATTCGCCCGCGCGCTTGCTGATCAGGTAGCGGCCCACCACTTCGTCGACGACGATGGCGTCCAGGCGGCCGGCGGCCAGGTCCATCAGCGCCGTGACGTTGTCGCCGAACTTCTTTACTTCCTTGATCTGGGCGGCAACCGGGTCCTTGGCGATGGCGTCGGTGGCGCTGCTGCCGTCCTGCGCGCCCACGGTCTTGCCCGCCAGATCGGCCTTCGCCTTCACGGGCGAGGCGTTGCCGACGATGATGATCTGGTGATTGGCCATGTACGGCGCGGTGAAGCTGATGTTCTTCTTGCGCTCTTCGGTGATGGTCAGGCCGTTCCACAGAACGTCGACCCGCTTGCCGTTGAGTTCGGCTTCCTTGGCGCTCCAGTCGATCGGCTTGAATTCCACTTCCAGCCCCAGGCGCTTGCTGGCTTCCTTGGCCATGTCGATATCGAAACCGACGATCTGGTTGCTCGTGTCACGAAAACCCATGGGCGGGAAATTGTCGTCCAGGCCCACCACGACCTTCTTGACGGCAGCGGGCGCTTGCGCGCCGGCGGTGGGCGCGTTGTCGCTGGGGCCGCAAGCGGTCAGCATCGTGGTTGCGGACACGAGGAAAACAGCAGTCAGTTTTTTCATAGTTATGGGTGCGCCGGGCGCAATAATGAAGAAGCCGGAGGGGCTGGGCATTCAGCCGAGAGCCGACATTTTAGCGTCACTGCGGAACCTGCCCGTGCAAGGCCGCCCTGCCCCCGGCCGCCTGGCCGCCATACGCGGCGAATCGCCCGCTACAGGGCGGGATGGAAGCGTTCGAGCAAGCGCAGGAACAGTTCGACGGCACGCGTGCCCGGCCGCGACACCTCGGTAATGGCGCTGATGGTGTTTTCATAGACGGGGCCGTCCGGCAACGGCGTCAAGGCATGCCGCCTAGACACCGAATCGGCATAGTGCTGGGGCAGCATCCCCAGGTAATGGCCGGACGACACCAGCATGGCGATGGCCTCCAGACCCGTGGCCTCCGGGCCGCGCGCGAACCCGTATTCGCCCAGCGCATCGTGGACGAACGGGTGCGAGCGATACACCAGCGGCAGGTCGCGGGCGCGGTCCAAGCTGCCACGCGCCACGAACAGGCGATGCCGTTCCACGAACAGGCGCTGATAGTGAAAGCCGCTTTCGCGGCGGTACATGCCGCGCACCGCGATCTGCACGCGCCGCTCGCGCAGCGCCTGATCCAGGTCGTTGAAGGTCATCACCGTCATTTCCACTTTCACGTCGGGCGCCGCCTCGCGCATGGCGGCCAGCGCCAGGGGAATCTGGCAGTCGGCGTCGGTGATGACGTGTTCCACCATGCCGATGGACAACGTGCCTGACAGCACGCCCCGCACCGCATCGATCTCGGGGCGGATGCGCGCCAGCGATTTCAACGCGTCGCGGGCCAGTTCCAGCGCCACCTTTCCCGCCTGGGTCAGCTCGAAGCCCGACGGCCCGCGGTCGCACAGGCGCACGCCCAGCGTTTCCTCGACCTCGCGCACATGGCGGCTGATCGAGGCTTTGGACATGTTCAGCTGCTTTTCCGCCGCGGCGAAACCGTTGGCCTGGGCCACGGCGCAGAAGATGCGCAGGGAGCGCAGGTCGCGCTCGGTGAACTCCGGACGGGCCAAGGTCGTTCCGTTTTGAAAGGTATTGAATTTTGAAACCATACCACTAAAAAAATCATTTTTCATGACCGAATCGGGGGAATACAGTTTCCCGAACCGCTGGCGCCAGGGAGCGCAGATTCCCGCGGCGGCCCGATCCGGGTCCGCCAGCCCGGCGGCCGGAACATCACGATATTTCAAGGGAAAAATCATGCAGAACCTGTCCAGAAGGCGCTTTGTCACGACCACCCTCGCCGCCGGTGCCGTATTGGCCCTGCCCGCGCTGTCATTTGCCGAGGGCGGCTCGCTGGCCGATATCAAGAAGCGCGGCCGCCTCACCGTGGGCACCGAGGCGGCGTACGAGCCGTTCGAGTTCGTGGAAAACGGCAAGGTCGTGGGTTACGGCCATGATGTGCTGCAACTGATGGCCGCCAAACTGGGCGTGCAGCTGGAACAGATGAACCTGCCCTTCCAGGGCCTGCTGCCGGGCCTGATGTCGCGCAAGTTCGACCTGGTGGCCACCAGCGTGGGCATCACCCCCGAACGCGCCAAGCGCTTTGCCTTCACCCAGCCGGTGGGCGTGGTGCGGTCGGTGCTGATGGTGCGGGCGGATGACGCGTCGATCAAGCAGGACAAGGACATCGCGGGCAAGATCATCGGCACGCAGATGGGATCGTCGTCGCAGCCGGTCGCCGAGGAATTCGAAAAGCGCCTGAAGGAGTCCGGCGCCAAGGGCTATGCCGACACCAAACTGTTCCAGGCCTACCCGGACGTCTCCAACGCGCTGGCCAACAAGACGGTGGACGTGGCGCTGATGCCTTCGAACATCGCCGCCGTGCAGATGCGCAAACAGCCCGGCGCCTTCCGCATTGCCGGTGAGATCGGGCAAGCCAAGCTGCTGGCGTGGGTCGCCAATCCGCAAGACCTTGAGATCCGCCAGTTCGTCAACGACACGTTCGATGAGCTGCGCGCATCCAGCCAGCTGCTGGAACTACAGAAGAAGTGGTTCGGCGCGCCCATGGACATCCCGCGCGCCAACTACCTGCCCGCCGGCGCGATCTGAGCCCGCCGCCATGCTGGACTGGTTGAATCAAAACGGCGCGCTGGCACCGTTCCTGCACGGCGTTGTCTCGGGCACGGCCATCACGCTTGCCGCCTCGGCGGCGGCCTTTGCCATCGGTATCGTGCTGGGCGTGGCGCTGCTGCTGGCACGGATGTCGCCGTATGCCCCCTTGCGCGGCGTCGTCATGCTGTGGGTCAGCGCCATCCGCGGCACGCCCGCGCTGATCCACATGCTGATCGCCTACTACGTGGTGCCGCCGCTGCTGGGCATTTCCGTATCGCCCATCGCCGCGGGCATCGGCGCGTTGGCGTGCAACACCAGCGCCTACATCGTCGAGATCCTGCGCGGCGCGCTGGGCACGCTGTCGGGCGGGCAGGTGGCCGCCGCCCGTGCCCTGGGGCTGCGGCTCCGGCAGATATGGCGCCATGTGCTGCTGCCCCAGGTGTTCTACCGGGCGATCCCGCCGCTGACCAGCGAGCTGACCATCCTGCTGAAAGCGTCGTCGCTGATGTCCATCATCGCCGTGCCCGAATTGGCCACGGTCGCGCGCAACGCCACGCTGCAAAGCGATCTGCCGCTGCAGGTGTTCACGGTGACGGCGGTGGTCTATTTCATCATTCTGTTCTGCCTGTCGGCCGTTTCCAGGCTGTGCGAACGCCGCGTGTCAAGGATGCTGCCCCATGCCCATTGATCTTTCCATCGTCGGGGAATCCATCCCCGTGTTGCTCAAGGGCCTGCGGATCACGGCGTTGGTCAGCGTGATCGGTATCCCGCTGGGCATGCTGATCGGCACGCTTGCCGCCTACGCGGCGCAGTCGCGCACGCCCTTGCGCCCGCTGGCGCTGGGTTACGTGGAGCTGGTGCGCAACATTCCGTACCTGATCCTCGTCTACCTGTCGTTCTTCGGCTTGCCCAAGCTGGGCGTGCCGGCCTCTGCGATGACGGTGGCCATCGGTTGCACGGCGTTCTACACCGGCGGCTATTTCTGCGAAATCCTGCGCGCCGCCCTGCAGAGCGTGCCGCGCGGGCAGACCAGCGCGTCGCTATCGCTGGGCATGACGTACTGGCAGACGCAGCGCCACATCGTCGTGCCTCAGTTGTTCGGCTACCTGATCCCGCCCGCCACCAGCCTGGTCATCATGATGTTCAAGGACTCGGCGATTTTCTCGGTGATGAGCCTGCCCGAAATGACCTACCAGAGCAATCTGCTGACGGCCAACACCTTCGCGTATCTGGAGGTGCTGGGCGCCACCGCGCTGATCTATTGGCTGTGCAGCGTGCTGATGGCCGGCATCGGCCGCCGGCTGGAAGCCGCGGCGCGTCGCGCAGCCGCGCCAAAGGCCCAGGCCTGATCCCCCCCAGGCCTGACCCCCCTTAACCGTCCTTTGAAGGAACCCCCGACATGACTCCCTACACCGTCCCTCCCCGCACCGGCCACCCGACCCTGCTGTATTCCACGCTGGCGCTGGACCTGGACCACCTGCAGGCGGATATCGCGGTGCTGGGCATGCCCTACGGCTCGCCCTATTCCGCCGCCGATTTCAGCAATGACCAGACGAACGCGCCCACGGCCATCCGCCAGGCGACCGACCGCGTCGTGCGCCGGCCCGGACACTATGACTTCGACATCGACGGCCCGCTGCTGCAAGGCCGCGACGACATCCGTTTCGTCGACTGCGGCGACATCATCCCCGACCTGTCCAAGCCGCGCGGCGAACATTACGAGCGCGCCGAAGCCGCCGTGCGCCGCATCGCCGCCGCCGGCGCCGTGCCCATCGTGCTGGGCGGCGACCACGGCATAACCACCCCCATCCTGCGCGGCCTGGACCAGAAAGGCCCCATCACGCTGGTGCACATCGACGCCCACCTGGACTGGCGCGATGACGTCAACGGCGTGCGCGACGGCTTGTCCAGCCCCATCCGCCGTGCATCCGAAATGGCCCACGTGGACCGCATCATCCAGATCGGCCTGCGCGCCCAGGGCAGCGGCCGGCCGGAAGAACTGGTGGCCGCCCGCGCCTATGGCGCCGAACTCGTCACGGCCTACGAGCTGCACGACGTGGGCATGGACGCCGTGCTGGACCGCATTCCCGACGGCGGCAATTACTACCTGACCATCGATGCCGACGGCATGGACCCCGCCACCATGCCCGCCGTGGCCGGCCCGGCGCCCGGCGGCGTCACCTTCGTCCAGGCCCGCAAACTGATCCATGGCCTGGTGCGCAAGGGCCGCGTGGTGGGCATGGACATCGTCGAGATCCAACCAGAGAAAGACCTGAACCAGATCTCCTGCATCACCGCGGGCCGCCTGATCCTGAACCTGATCGGCGCCTCGATCCGCGCGGGGCATTACGACAAATGAACACGTCCGCACCCATCATCGACATCCGCGGGGTGGACAAATACTACGGCAGCCACCACGTGCTCAAGCAGTGCACCACCCGCGTTTCCAAGGGCGAGATCGTGGTGGTGTGCGGCCCGTCCGGTTCCGGCAAGTCCACCCTGATCAAGACCGTCAACGCGCTGGAACCCATTCAGAACGGCGACATCCTGATCGACGGCGATTCCGTCACCGCGTCCCGCGACCTGCCCACGCTGCGGACCAAGGTCGGCATGGTGTTCCAGCACTTCGAGCTGTTCCCGCACCTGGACATCACCCGCAACCTGACGCTGGCCCAGCAGATCGTGCTGGGGCGCGACATCGACACCGCCCGCGCCAAGGCCGCCGCGTTGCTGGCGCGCGTGGGCCTGTCGGCCCATGCCCACAAGCATCCCGGCCAGTTGTCCGGCGGGCAGCAGCAGCGCGTGGCCATCGCCCGCGCGCTATCCATGGACCCGATGGCCATGCTGTTCGACGAGCCCACGTCGGCGTTGGACCCCGAGATGGTGAACGAAGTGCTGGACGTGATGGTGGAACTGGCCGAAGAAGGCATGACGATGATGGTGGTGACGCACGAGATGGGCTTTGCCCGGCGCGTGGCCAACCGCGTGGTCTTCATGGAAGACGGCGCCATCATCGAGGACAGCCCCACCGATCGTTTCTTCCGCGACGCCGCCAGTCCGCAGGCGCAGCGGTTCCTTTCCAAGATTCTTCCCCACTGACCCGGCGCGGCGCCCCGCGCGCCCGCCTTACGACAAGACACCCATCATGGCGCACACCCGCATCCGCAAATTCAATACCCGCGACACTTACCCCGAACAACAACTGGACAACGACCTATGCCAAGCCGTGGTGGCCGGCAACCTCGTGTTCCTGCGAGGACAGATCGGCCAGGACCTGGATTCCCGCGAATCGGTCGGCGTGGGCGACGTGGCCGCGCAAGCCGAGAAGGCCATGGCCAACGTCGCCATGCTGCTGGCGGAATGCGGCAGCGAGCTCTCGCACATCTGCAAGCTCACCGTCTATCTTGTTGACGTGCGCTACCGCGAAACCGTCTACCGCGTCATGGGACACTGGCTCAAGGGCGTGTTTCCGGTGTCCACCGGCATCGTCGTGTCGGCGCTGGCCCGGCCGGAATGGCTGGTCGAGATCGACGTCACCGCAGTCATCCCCGGCTGAAAGTACGGCCGGACGCCGGGGGCTGAATCCAGCCTTGCGACGCGGCATGATAGGCTTTCCCGTTAACTCGGGAAGGCAGCATGCAACTGAAGATCAATGACGGCGACGCACCCTCCATCCATCTGGCCGGAGCGGGCGCATGATGCCCGCCCTGCGCCTGGGCCCGCTCGTCATCCCCGCTGACTTCGCCCTGCTGATCGCGGCCGCCGCCGCGGGCCTGCTTGCGGCGCGCCTCTTGAACCGCCAGCGCGATCTGGCCGCCGAACTGGGCACCGCCTTGTGGCGGGCGCTGTTGATCGGCTTGCTGGTGGCCCGGCTGAGTTTCGTCTGGCAGTACCGCGAGCACTACCTGCCCGACCCGATCAGGGTGCTGGACCTGCGCGATGGCGGCTGGCATGGATGGGCGGGCCTGGCCGCCGCCTGGGCCTACACCCTGTTCGCCGCGCTGCGGCGGCATGCCCCGCGTGCCGCGCTGGTAGGCGCGCTGGCGCTGGCAAGCGTCGTCTGGGTGGGCGGCGGGCGCTGGCTGGCGCCCACGCCGCAAGCGCAACCCGCCCTGGTCGCCTTGGCCGTGCAGCGCATCGACGGCGCGCCCGCCGCGCTGTCCGCCTTCCATGGCAAACCCACTGTCATCAATCTATGGGCCAGTTGGTGCCCGCCATGCCGGCGCGAAATGCCGGCTTTCGCGAAAGCGCAGGCGGCCAATCCCGACGTCAATTTCGTGTTCCTGAATCAGGGCGAGGCGCCGCCCGACGTGGCGAAGTTCCTGGAGCAACATGCGCCCTCCCTGCGTAACGTGCTGCTGGATCCGGCAGGCGATGCCTCGCGCAATTTCAGCAACCGCGGCTTGCCCGCCACGCTGTTCCTGGACGCGCAGGGTCGTCTGGTCGACTTGCGCGTGGGCGAGCTGTCCACGGCGTCGCTCGCGCAGCGCCTGGAAGCCATTCAGAAGGCGGACGGCGGCTGACGCCGCCTCAGCGCGGCGTTGCGCTTGCCCAGGGCAACGCCCGCCCGTGCATCGTCCGCGTAAAGAGATGCAGGCGCTGGCCGGCATGGGTGGGCGGCGCGTCCAGCCGCACCACCATCTGGGGGCCGTCGGGCAAGGCGCGCACGGTGGCGATAACGGCGGACGCCGCGTCGCCCGGCCTGGCGGGCATCTCGGTCCACGCCAGCAGCTCGGCAGCTTGCACGGCGATTTCTCGCGCCTGGTTCTGATCCTGTCCGCAGGCCGGGCACCACAAGCGCGCGGGATACACGCGATGACCGCATGCCTGGCATTCAAAGACGTTCACGCTCATGCTTCCTCCAATGCAAGCACCGCGGCATTGGCACACATGCCGTAGCGCAGCTGCACCATGCCGTAGCCGGTGACGACGCCATGCCGCAAGCTGCGCGGCCCGCGCAATTGGCGCCCGCCAGCCTGACCCAGCAACTGCCGCGATACCTCGACCAGGCCGTGCATGCCGCCCGCCGTGCCCGCCTGCCCCGCAGACAGCTGGCCCCCCGCCGTATTGACGGGCAAGGAACGCGTGGCAATGCGCCGGGCGACAAATCCCGGCAGGTCATCCGCGTCGGCAAACCCGAGATCGCACAATTGCGCCAGCGCCATGGCGGGATAGTCGTCGTATACGCTGACGACGTCCATGTCTTCCGGCCCCACGCTCGCGCGGCGCCACAGCGCCGGCGCGAACTCGGCGATGCCGGTTTGCAGACCATCCCCTTCCTGCTGATCGGCGTTATAGCGCCCGTCGCTGGCGATCAACCGCACGCTGATGCCTTGCGGCCGCGCGCGCAGCACCAGCGCGCTGGCCCCGCTGACGACGGGCACGCAGTCCAGCCGGCCCAGCGGCGGCGCCACGAGCGGCGCATCCAGGTATTGCGCCAGCGTCAGCGGCTGGCGGTATGCGGCGTTCGGGTTGTGGGCCGCCCACTGCCGTTGCGCCACGCACAGGGCGCCATAGTCTTCGCGGCGCAAACCCGTGCGCGCCATTTGCCGCTGCGTCAGCATGGCGAAAAGCGGGTTCGGCCCTTCGCAGCCCAGCGGGCTCAGATAATCTTGCGCGCTGCGGTTGTAGCCGCGCACCAGCCCCGCGAAATCCGCGCCGGTGAAGTGGTCGCCCGACACCAGCACGATGGTGTCGGCCTGCCCGGCTTCCAACGCCAGCCACGCCTGGCGCAGCAGATTGATGGCACTGGCGCCGCCCATTTCGTCCTGCATGCACCAGTTCAGGCGCAACCCCAGCCGCCAGGCCAGGTCAATGGCCCGGTCGGGGCGCAGCGTGAACGACGCCACGCCCAATCCGTCCACCTCCGCCGGGGCCAGACCCGCGCTACGCAAGGCGCAGCCGATGGCCTCGGCCATCAGGCCGGCGGTGCTGCACGCGGCATCGGGATGGCGCAGCGACGGCGTTTCGCCCACGCTGACGATGCCGGGACCACGGGCCATGCTCATTCCGCGTCCTCGCGGGGCGGCTCGCGCGTCAGCAGCAAGGTAATCACCGTGATGGCGGCCATGCCCACCAGGAACCACGCAACGGGCGTGGCGGATTCATACTTGCGCAACAGCGCCATCGCGATCAACGGCGACAAGCCGCCCGCGAACACCGAGGCCAGTTCATGCCCCAGCGCCAGGCCGGTGTAGCGGACCTCGGCCGGGAACAGTTCCGCGAAGTACGCGGGCTGCGTGCCGATCATGGCGGCGTGGCAGACCGTATTGCCCAGGAAGAAGGCCAGGAATATCCAGATCGGTTCCTTCGTCTGCACCAGCCAGAAGAAGGGAAACGCCACCAGCACCAGACCGGCCGAACCGATCAGGTACACCGCGCGGCGCCCGATGCGGTCGGATAAGTGCCCGAACCACACCAACGTGCCCAACTCGATGAACATGGACGCCAGCACGCCGCCCAGCATGACGTCATTGGGGATGCCCAGGAATTTGCCATAGGCCAGCGCAAACGCCAGGAAGATGTATGAACCGCCGTTCTCGGCCACGCGCAACCCCATCGCGGTCAGCACCTGGCGCGGATAGCGGCGGAAGACTTCCACGGCGGGCATGCCGCGCTTGGCCGTTTTCTTGGCCTGCACGAATTCTTCGCTTTCGGGAATGTGCTTGCGGATGTACAGGCCCACGCCGAAGATCAGCACGCTAAGCAGGAACGGCAAGCGCCATCCCCAGCTCATGAACGACTCTTGCGGCAATTGCTGGGCCAGCATGAAGACGGCCGACGACAGCACGAAGCCGCCCGCCACACCCAGCTGGCTGAACGACGAGAAGTACCCGCGCCGCTTGCCGCCCACCGCCTCGCTGATCAGCAACACGCCGCCGCCCCATTCCCCGCCCGCGGCCGCGCCCTGCAGGATGCGCAGGACCACCATCGCCACCGGCGCCCAGAACCCGACCTGGTCGTATGTTGGCAGCAGGCCGATCAGGAACGTCGCCGCGCCCATCAGCCCCAGCGTCCATTCCAGCGCCAGCTTGCGACCATAGCGGTCGCCGATGTGGCCGAACACCACGCCGCCCAGGGGCCGCGCCAAAAAGCCCACCGCGAACCCCGCGAACGCGCCCATCGTGCCAAGCAACGGGTCGGTGCCCTTGGGAAAGAAGAGTTCTCCGAACACCAGCGCCGCCGCCGTGCCATAGATGAAAAAGTCGTACCACTCCATCGCGTTGCCCGCGACGGAGGCCATCACCACGCGCCGGGTTCGCTTTCTTTTCGCCTCGTCGCCAGCGGACAACGCCGCCCCTTTGTATGCCATCGTCATTGCCGCCCCTTGGATTTTTGAATGGATCAATGGCGCGAGAAGCGCCGGTTAGCGCTATCGCGCCACGCGATAGCCCTCGGCGTCCCGGTCCCAGGTGTCGCCGGTGATGCCCTCTTCCCGCAAGCGGAACTTGCGGACCTTGCCGTTCTCGGTACGCGGCAAATCGCCCAGCACGCGCAGATAGCGCGGCACGGCGAAATACGGCATGCGGGGCTGGCAGAAATCCAGCAGCGCCGCATGCGTCAATGACTGGCCGGGCTTGTAGACCACCGCCGCCATGACTTCGTCTTCGGCAAGCTCGGAGCGCACCGCATAAACCGCCACGACGGCCACGGCCGGATGCGCCAGCAGCACCTGTTCCACCTCGTAGGACGAGATGTTCTCGCCGCGGCGGCGGATAGCGTCCTTCATGCGGTCCAGGAATCTGAAATAGCCGTCGGCGTCGCGGACCACGCGGTCGCCCGTGTGGAACCACAGGTTGCGCCAGGCTTCGACCGTCTTGTCGTCCATGCCGAAGTAGCCGGTCGCCACCGCGAACGGCGGCCTGGCGCGCAGCAGCAGTTCGCCCGCCTCGCCATCCGGCACCGGCGCGTCGTCCTCGTCGGCCACCATCGCATCGAATTCGGGGGCAACGCGGCCCATCGTGCCGGGCCGTTGTTCGGCCAGCGTCCCGCCCAGCGCGAAATTGGTTTCGGTGGACCCGTAGCCCTCCAGCAGCGCAATGCCGGTACGCTCGGTGAAGGCGCCATGGAAGCGCTCAGGCACGCCGGGCGCCAAGGCGATGCGCGTGCGATGCCGGCGCTCTGCCGCCGCGGGTTCATGCGCCAGCAGCATCGGCACCATCGCCCCCAACAGATACGTCACGGTCGCGCCGGTGGCTTCCAGCCGGTCGAAGTAGCGGCTGGCCGAGAAACGCTCGTCGCAAATGATGGAAGCGCCGGTCACCAGCGCCTGGAAACAGGCGTTCAACGCGTTGGTGTGAAACAGCGGCAGGCTGGTGTAGAGCACGTCGGCGTCGGAGATTTCCAGATTGCGCGCCGCGATCGCGCCCCACCAATAGAACTGCGCGTGCGGGCAGCACACACCCTTGGACAGGCCCGATGTGCCCGAGGTGTAGAGGATCGCCAGCATGTCGCCGGGGCGGATGTCGGCGGCCGGCGGCAGCGGCGCATCGGGCGGCGGCGGCAGCGCACTGGCCGGCGCGGGCAGGCCGGCAAGCGGTGGGGCATCGTCCAGCAGCCAGATCGCGCGCAGCGCCAGGCCAGCGACGGGTTCGGTGGCGGACAATGCCGACAAGGCGGCACAGGACGCCGCGTCCGCCACCAGCAGCACGCATCCGCTATTGGCCAGGATGTGCCGAAGCTGCATGCCGCGCGACGCGGTATTGATGGGCACCACCACCGCGCCCAGCCAGCCGCAACCCAGCACCACGGACAGGAACTCGTGCCGGTTGCCCGCCATCAGGCCCACGCGGTCGCCACGCCCCACGCCCGCCGATGCCAGGCGCGCGGCCCAGCTTGCGGCGTGGGCCGGCGCATCGCCAAAACGCAAGACGCCGCCCGGCGCCTGCACCCACACACGATGCCCCAGACGGGCGCCCTGCTCAACCAACAACGACGGCAATGTCAACGCATGCATGCGACGATTTCCCCGGTGGTGCGGCCGTTGCCAAGGCGGCGCGGCTCTGGGAAATTAGTCTAAGAATCAACTATTTATGTGTCAAATTTATGGGTATTATTTATCTTATAAATCAGATTGATATCAAGGGCATGCGTGGACTTCGACTTGAATCTCATGCGGGTTTTCCTGACCGTGCTGCACGAACGCAGCGTCACGCGCGCGGCGCAACGCCTGAACCTGACGCAGCCTGCCGTCAGCTATGCGCTGGCCCGGCTGCGCGAGCGCTTCGACGATCCCCTGTTCGTTCGCACGGCCACGGGCATGCAGCCCACGCCGATCGCGTTCGCCCTGGCGGGCCCCATCGAACGCGGCATGAACAGCTTTGCCGAGGCGGTCAATCTGCGCCAGCGGTTCGACCCTGCCACCAGCACCCGCCGTTTCCGGCTGTCGATGTCCGACATCGGCGAAATGGTCTTCCTGCCGGTACTGATGGAACGCCTCCATGCCCTGGCCCCGCGCCTGCGGGTCGAAGTGGTCGAGATCGCGCTGGAACAGTTGCCGCAGGCGCTGAAGGACGGCGAGGTCGATCTGGCCATCGGCAACCTGGCGGGCCTGGGCCGCCACACCCGCCACGCCGACCTGTTCAGCGAGCGCTATGCCTGCATGGGCCGGCGCGGCCACCCGGTGTTGTCGGCCGGCCTGACGCGCGGCCAGTTCAAGCGCCTGGACCATATCCTGGTGGCCGCGCGCGGCAGTGCGCACCGCCTGCTGGACGACGTGCTGGGCGAAGCCGGCCTGCACCGTCAGCCCTATTTGACGCTGCCGCACTTCTCCGCCGCCGCCGAGATCGTGCGTCGCACCGACCTGACGGTCACGCTGCCCTATCGGGCCGCCCTCTGGTTCAACCGCGACAACGCCTTCGAGATCCGCCCCCTGCCCATCGCGCTGCCGCCCTTGTGCGTCACGGTGCACTGGCATCCGCGCTTCGAAAGCGATCCCGGCACGATGTGGCTGCGCAATCTGGTCGAAACGACCCTGGCCGACGCAAAACCGGGTTGATATGACCGATATATGCAACAGACTCAGCCATTGCGGGGGATAGATCCGAACGGATCGTGCAACTAGACTGGCTCCACTTTCACCCCCTTTTCGTCCGAGAGCCCGCCATGCCCCTTCTTGCTTCCCTGCGCCGCCTGCTGCAAACCGCCACGCTCGCCATGCTGATCGCCCCGGTTCACGCCGCGGGCACCGACCTTGCGCTGACCCATTTCAATCCGGGCAACGAGGCCATTTTCCAGGTCTCGTCGGTACTGGTCAGTGGTCAGCGTGAAGCCATCCTGATCGACGCTCAGTTCGGCAAATCGCAAGCCGAAAAAGTCGTCGAGATGGTGCGCGCCAGCGGCAAGACACTGACCACCATCTACATCAGCCACGGCGACCCCGACTTTTATTTCGGCCTGGACACCGTGCTGGCGGCCTTCCCCGACGCCCGCGTCGTGGCCACCGAACCGACCGTGCGGCACATCAAGGAAACCGTGGACGGCAAGCTCGCGTTCTGGGGCCCGAAGCTGGGCGCCGACGCGCCTTCCAAGGCCGTCATCCCGCAGGTGCTGCCCGGCCGCACGCTGACGCTCGAAGGCAAGACGCTGGAAATCACCGGACTCGACGGCCCGCAACCGGACCGCAGTTTCGTATGGATCCCGTCGCTCAAGGCCGTGGTGGGTGGCGTGGTGGTGTTCGGCAACCTGCACGTCTGGATGGCCGACACGCAAACGCCGCAATCGCACCAGGACTGGCTGGCCACGCTGGCCCGCATTGAAAAGCTGGCCCCCGTTACCGTCATACCCGGCCACTATGCGCCGGGCGCCCCCCTGAACCTGGAATCGGTCCGCTACACGCAAGGCTATATCCGCGCCTTCGACCAGCAAACCGCCAAGGCCGCCGACGGCGCCGCGCTGATCGCCGCGATGAAGGCGCAATATCCCCAGTCCGGCGCGGCCGCCTCGCTGGACATCAGCGCCAAGGTCGCCAAGGGCGAAATGAAATGGTGAGACACGGCACCCGAGGCGATGGACGCCCGTCCATTTACGCCTAGCACGCGAGGGTTCCCGCTTTGCGCACGACGCCTGCCCTCGGCAGGCGTTTTTCAATTCGGCGGCGTCATGAACGCGGTCCGCCTGCCGCAGGACAAGACTATGCGGCCAGCATCAGGTCCAGGTTCTGCACTGCCGCGCCGGACGCGCCCTTGCCCAGGTTGTCGAACACCGCGGTCAGCAGCACCTGGCCATGCGCCTCGTTACCGTAGACGGCCAGGCGCAAGTCGTTGGTGCCATTGAGCGCCTGCGGATCCAGATGGGTGTGGCCCTGGGCTTCCTGGTTGTCCACTACCTGCACGTGCGACGTGCCGGCGTAGTGCCGTTGCAGGCAATCATGCAGCCGCTGGCGCGTGACGCCTGCCGGCAACAGGCGCAAATGCAGCGCAATCGTCAGCACGATGCCTTGGCGGAACGCCCCGTACGCCGGCACGAACACGGGCCGTTGCGTCAGCCCGGCGTGCGCCTCGATCTCCGGCGTGTGCTTGTGCGCCAGGCCCAGCCCGTACAGCTGGAAGGCCGGACCTTTCGCGCCGTCCGGTCCTTCATAGGCCTCCACGCTGGCGCGGCCGCCGCCCGAATAGCCCGATACCGCGTGCACCACGGCCGGGTAGTCGGCCGGCATCAGTCCGGCGTGGATCAACGGGCGCAGCAAGGCAATGGCCCCGGTCGGATAGCACCCCGGGTTGGTGACGCGCTTGGCCTGGGCGATCTTGTCCGCTTGCGCGGCGTCCATTTCCGGAAAGCCATACACCCAGCCCGGCGTCGTGCGATGCGCCGAACTGGCGTCGATCACGCGCACCGAGGGGTTGACGACGGAGGCCGCCGCCTGGCGCGCCGCCTCGTCGGGCAGGCAAAGGATGGCTACGTCGCTGGCGTTGATCGCTTCGGCGCGGCGCTGCGGGTCCTTGCGCTCGGCCTCAGGCAGCGTCAGCAGGCGCAGATCGGTCCGGCCGTGCAACCGTTCATGAATCTGCAGGCCCGTCGTGCCTTGGTCGCCGTCGATGAAAACAAGAGGATGGGTCATGGCGTGCTCCGTCCCGTTCGGGAGGTGAGGATGGGGGGTGACAAGTCCGTATCATCGGGCGGAGGCCAACATAAGAAAAGTCGAATATCATGACCATCAACGTCATGTTTACTGAACGATAAGCCGATGCGCGAAATCAGCCTGGACCGCTTGCGCACCCTGGTGGCCATTGCCGACCTGGGCTCTTTCGCGGACGCCGCCCGCGCGCTGCATCTGGCGCCCCCCACCGTCAGCCTGCACGTGGCCGACCTGGAGGCCCGCATCGGCGCTCCGCTGCTGACCCGCAAGCGGGGCCAGGTGCGGCCCACCTCCATCGGCGACACGCTGCTGGAACGCGCGCGCCGCCTGCTGGCCGAGGCCGACCAGGCCCTGGACGACGTGCAGCGGCAGGTGCAGGGCCTGTCCGGCCGCGTGCGGCTGGGCGCGTCCACCGGCGCCATCGCCCATCTGCTGCCACAGGCGCTGGAGTCGCTGGGCCGCCATCACCCCGGCATCGACGTGCAAGTCGCGGTGCTGACCTCTCAGGAAACGTTGCAGCGGCTGCATGACGGCACGCTGGACGTCGGGCTGGTGGCGCTGCCGCAACCGCCTCTGGACGGCCTGGTGCTCAAGCCCTGGCGCCGCGACCCGGTCATGGCTTTCCTGCCCGCCAGTTGGCCTGCGCCGGCGCGCGTCACGCCGGCCTGGCTGACGGACCGCCCGCTGATCCTGAACGACGCCACGACACGGCTGTCGCGCCAGACCGGCGAATGGTTCGCCGGCGCCGGCCTGAACCCGCGTGCCCGCATCCAGTTGAACTACAACGACGCGATCAAGAGTCTGGTGGCCGCCGGCTACGGGGCCACGCTGCTGCCGCACGAGGCTACCGCGCCGCAACCCGATCCGCGCATCGTGATGCGCCCGCTGCGGCCCGCGCTATGGCGCCCGCTGGGCATCGCGCACCGTGCGGAAAAGGTGGAACAGGCGACCCGCCACGTGCTGGACGTGCTGTGGGAACTACGGGCGGCAAGCGGCGGCGGATAACGCCAACGCCGTCACGAGGCGCGGCGGAAATACGCCATGCGTTCGCTTTCGTCGCGCAGCCGGCGCGCGCCAGCGTGCGTCGATACGGGAATTCAAGAAACCACCACGAAGAAAGCGCCTGGGCTTGCGCCAGATCATTTATATCGTATAGCGACATATATTAGAATCGGAGGGTGAAAACCTCTCCGTCCCCCACTCCGCTGTCGCCCGCTGATTACGAACTGCTGGCCGACTTCCGCTACGCGTTGCGCACATTCGCGGCCTTCAGTGAAGGGGCCGCCGCGGAATTGGCATTGACCCCGCAGCAGCACCAGACCTTGCTGGCCATCAAGGGCACCCGCAAAAGCCCGTCTGGCCGGCGCGGCCTGTACGTGGGCGAAATTGCGGACCGCCTGTTGATCCGCCCGCACACGGCGGCTGAACTGGTCGGCCGCCTGGCCCGCCAGGATCTCGTCAGCCGCGAGACCGATCCTGAAGACGGCCGGCGCGTTGAAGTCGTGCTGACCCCCAAAGCCGAACGCGTGCTGGAAAGCCTGTCCGCCTCGCATCTGGAAGAACTGCGCGCCATGCGGCCCTTGCTGGCGCGCTTGCTGACTCGCATCGGCGACGACCCCGCCTGAATCCCCCCGCCCACGACTCGCGGCGCGCCACCGCCGCGTGATAAATTGTCGTCCCCCGACATATTTAAGGCACGCAAGGAGATCGTTTTGGGTGTGGCAATCAAGCGCTGGCTGAGCGCGTTCGCGCCGGCGCCTGTCGGCGTCAACCGGCGCGAGAAGCTGTATGGCGCCGTGGGCGCGCTTGTCGGGCTGTTCTGCACGGAATGGGTGGGCCGCCACGCGCTGGGCAGTGCCAACCCGTGGTTCATTGCCCCGATGGGCGCATCCGCCGTGCTGCTGTTCGCCGCGCCCGCCAGCCCGCTGGCCCAACCCTGGTCCATCCTGGCGGGCAATCTGGTGTCCTCCCTGATCGGCGTGTTCTGCGCGCAGATGATTCCGGTGCCGGGCGTGGCTGCCGCCGTCGCGGTGGCGCTGGCCATCGGCGCCATGTTCAGCCTGCGGTGCCTGCATCCGCCCAGCGGCGCCGTCGCGTTGACCGCGGTGTTGGGCGGCCCCTCCGTCGCCAGCCTGGGCTACGGCTTCGCGCTGTGGCCGGTGGGATTGAATTCCCTGATCCTGTTGTGCATCGCCGTGGCGTTCAATGGCGCGCTCAAGCGCAACTATCCCCGCCGCCACGCCGACCCGGCCCCCGGCCACCACACCCGCGACGCCGTCCCCAGCACCCGGCTGGGCTTCAGCCGCGCCGATCTGGACGACGCCCTGTCCCAACGCGGCGAACTGCTGGACATCAGCAAGGAAGACCTGGAAGACATCGTGCTGGCCGCCGAGCTGCGCGCCAGCCTGCGCCGCTTCGGCGACGTCTCTTGCGCGGACATCATGTCGCGCGATGTCGTTACCGTGCAGGAGCAAGATCCGCTGGACTATGCGATCCGCCTGTTCGACAAACACCGGCTGCAGGCGCTGCCGGTGCTGGATTCCGCCGGCCGCTATGCCGGCATGCTCGCCCAGGGCGACGTGCTGGCGCGCAAGAGCCGGCTCGTGACCGCCACCGTCGACGGCGTTCCCGCCTCCGACCTGCTGGTGGCGGACTGCATGCGCAGCGAAGTGCCTTTCGCCACCCCCGGATTGCCCGTGATCGAACTGGCGCGCCCCATGTCCGACAGCCTGCACTGCGTGCCGGTGCTGGACGCGTCGCGCACCTTGCAAGGGCTGATCACCCAGTCCGATCTGGTGGCGGCGCTGTACCAGATGGCGGTGTCCGCCAGCTCGCAGGCGGCTGCGGCCACGGACCCGGGCAAGCGCGTCGCCTGATCCCTCCGTAGCCCTACGGATTCCTGTCCGCGCTGGCTGCAGGGCATAATTTCACGCGTGAACCTCTTATCGCGCACGCGCGCCCTCTTCTGCTGGCTGTTCCTGTTCTGCCTGGGCGCCATCTGGATCGCCCGCCTGGAATACGTCGACCAGTACGACCGCTTCTTCCAAAGCTCCAGCATCGCCCAACGCATGCTGAGCCAAAAAACGGTGCAGCACGAAGCCGTGCTCGCCACGTTGGCGGCCCTGTCGCATCCGCCTTTGCCCGAGCGCCTGTACCCCAGCCTGCAGCCCGCCTTGCCGCAATTGCTGGGCCTGGGCTATCTGGCCGACGGCGCCTGGTCTGGCAGCACGGCCGCGCCACCCGACTGGGCCGCGGCGCGGGAACGCGCACGCCAATCCGGGCGGCCCGTCACCTTGCCGGTGGGCACCGCGCAGTATTGGTTGATCGCGCCGTCCAGTTGGAGTCTGCTGCTGGAGGCCCGCCAACTGGTGCCCGCCACCGATTTCCCGCCTGGCCTGTCCAACCTGAGCCTGACGGTGGACCGCATTCCCTTGCCGTTGCTGGACAAGCAGCCGGCTGACGCGTTCGGATTGACGATGCGTTTGCAGAAACCGCTGGGTGCGGCCAGCCAGCCGTTCCAGATGCGCAGCACCCGCACACTGACGCCCGGCTATTGGCCGTGGCTGGCCTGGCTGGCGTGGGCCGTGGCCAGCGGGTTGCTCGTGGCCGGCGCGGCGGCGTGGCAACGCTCGCGCGCCGACGTTCGCCGGCAGCAGGAACAGGCGCGGCTGGCGGCCATGGCCCGCTTGAGCACGCTGGGCGAAATGGCCGCGGGCATTGCCCATGAACTGAACCAACCCCTGACCGCCATCCTGGCGCATACGCGCGCGGCAGGACGCCTGCTGGACGACGACGACGAACGACCCGCCGTGCGCCATGCCCTGCTGGCCAGTTCGGAACAGGCCAAACGCGCCGCCGACATCATCAGCCGCATGCGTGCCCTGGTGCAGCCCAGTTCGCCCGCGCGGCGTGAAGCGCTGGATCCGGACGCGCTGGTGGCGTCCTTGCGCTTCCTGCGCGAACCGGACCTGGCCCGGCAAGGCATCCGCCTCGGGTGGCACAACGCCAGCCCCGGCGCGCGGCCGCGGGGCGACCGCGTGGCGCTGGAGCAAATCCTGCACAATCTGGTCCAGAACGCTGCGGATGCGCTGGTGGATACCGACGGTCCACGCCACATTCAGATCGAAGGCCGCGCCGAAGGCGACGAATACCTGTTCATCGTCAGCGATACCGGGGCGGGCATCGCCGCCGACGCGCTGCCGCGGCTGTTCGCGCCGTTCTACACCACGCGGCCGCAGGGCATGGGCTTGGGCCTGGCGCTGTGCGACACGCTGGCCGGCTCCATGGACGGCCGCATCGCCGCCCGCAACCTCCACCCTTGCGGCGCCTGCTTCACCGTCAGCCTGCCGCGTTCAGGAGCCTCCCCATGACCGCCACAGACGCGCGCACCCTGGCGCTTTCGCCGCAGGTCTATCTGGTCGACGACGACGACGCCGTGCGGGACGGGCTGGCGCTGCTGTTGCGCAGCGTCGGCCTGCGCAGCGCCGGTTTCGGCGATCCGTTGGCCTTTTTGGCGCAGTTGGTTCCCAGCGCCATCGGCTGCGTCGTGCTGGATATCCGCATGCCCGGCATCAGCGGGCTGGACGTGCTGAGCCGGCTGGCCGAACAATCCGACTTGCCCGTGGTCATGCTGACCGGCCACGCCAACGTCGACCTGTGCCGTCGCGCCTTCAAGGGCGGCGCCATGGAATTCCTGCAAAAGCCCGTGGATGACGACGTGTTCCTCGATGCAGTGCAGGCGGCCGTGCGCACCCACATCGCCAGCCGCGAGCGCCTGGCCGTGACGCAAGCCGCCGCCGAACGGCTGGCACGGCTGTCGGGGCGCGAACACGAGGTGCTGGAACGTGTCGTGCAAGGCATGAGCAACAAAGAGATCGCGCGCGAGTTCGACTTGTCGCCGCGCACCGTGGAAACCTACCGCGCCAACGTCTTCGCCAAGCTGGAAGCCGATTCGCTGGCGCAACTGATCCGCCAGTACGCCACGTTGCTGGACCCCGGTCCTCCGTAGCGCTACGGAGACGCCCGCGTATTCGGGCGTATACCGCCCGCCGCGGGTTTTGGCCACACTGACTGCTCCTACCGAATGTTCCCGAAAAGGACGCAGACCATGACCCGTTTCTCGCTTGCCACCTTGATGTCCACCCTGGCTTTCGCCGGCGCCGCCAATGCCGCCGTGCTGAACGAAAGCAACCTGTCGATGGCCGATGCGCAAAAGCTCGCTACCGCCACCGTGGCCGCGTGCCAGGCCAAGGGCTACAACGTCAGCGCCTCGGTCGTGGACCGCGCCGGCCTGCTCAAGGCCTTTGCACGCGCCGATAACGCCGGCCCGCACACCATCGAAGCCAGCCGCGCCAAGGCCTTCACCGCCGTCTCGGCCAAGACCCCGACGCTGACCATGATGGAAAACGCGCAGAAGAATCCGGGCGCGGCCAATCTGACCGACATCCCCGGCTTCCTGCTGCTGGGCGGCGGCGTGCCGGTCAAGGCCGGTGCCAACGTCATCGGCGCGATCGGCGTGGCGGGCGCCCCGGGTGGCAATCTGGACGCGCAATGCGCCGACGCCGTGCTGGAAGAAAACGCAGCGATGTTCAAGTAACGCGTGACGGAGCGGGCTTGCGGCCCGGTCCTCAGGTCTTGATCGGGCATTCTGCTACCCGTCAGCCGATGCCCGCTTCATGCGACACTGCGGTCATTGCCTGACCGCCAATGCTCGCCCATGCCGCTGCCGCCCTCCCCACCGTTGCTGGACACGATTCTCCGCACCGTTGCGCGCCGCTACCGCGTGCCGTCCGCGCCCGAGGCGGCAACGCAGGCACCGAATGCCGGTCCGGCTACCCTGCTTGCCATGACGGTCGAGCACGCGCGCCAGGCGCTGGCCCAAGGCATGGCCCCGGACGCCGCGACCCGGCAGGACTTCCTGCGCGCGCTGGCCCAACTGATCCACGAGGCCATGCGCGCGAAAGAAGGCGACCCGGCCTTCCAGGCCATCGTGCTGCGGCATCGCGCGCCGCAGGTGCGTGAATTCGCGTCACTGTCCGCCGTCGCCGACCAGGACCGCCGCCAGATCCATGCCGCCGCCAACGCGATCGCCCATCCCGCCAAGCTGCAACGCATGGCGCCGGGCCCGGACCGAGATGCCCTGGCGCCGCTGCAAGCGGCAGTCTCCACGGCGTCCTGGACGGCGTTGCGTGACGCTGCGCGCCGACTGCGCGCCGTGCCGGACAAGGTGGTTGACCCCTCCGTCCAGCGAGCGCTGGCCCGCCTGCTGGACGATCACGCGCTGGAGCGCCTGCAGCGCCTGGACGCCTTGGCACCGGATGCGCAGGTGCGGCAGTACCAATCTCTCTGGGACCGCCACGGCCCGCGCTCGGGAAGCCCCGGCGCCGCCGCGCAAGGTTCAGCGGCCCAGCGCCGTGGCGCCGCCGTCGAAGCCTTGGCCACCCAAGCGCTGGACGCCTTGGCCCAGCGCTTGAACCACGCCGAAGGCGACCTTGCGCGTTACCGCGTCGTGACGGCGATGCTGGTGCCGTCGTCCATCCCCGCCAGCTCGGAACGCGCCAAGAGCGAATGGGACGCCGTCCTGCTGCGCCAGACCTGCACGGCCGCCGCCACGCCAGTCTGGGACGTCTGTCTGCTGATTGAAGCCAAGGCATCGGTGGATGCCGCCACCGCCGACCTGCCCCGGCTTCAGCGCGGCTTGCGGCTGCTTGCGCACGCCGAATCACACATCGTCTATCCGTTCCAGACCCGGCAAGGAATCGTAAACCTGCGCGGCGCATCGCTTCGCGCCCTGCCGACCGATTCGCCCGCGCTGAATGGCACGGTGCTCTATTGCTGCGATGCGCCGGCCGACGCCGCGCCGCGTCTGCTTAGCGCTGCCAGCCGGATGCAATTGCTTTCGGCGCCGGCCAGCGTGGACTATGCGTGCAGGCTGGAGGCCGGGCAGCCGCCAGATCCCTCGGCGCTGGAACCCGTCTGGCGGCAATTGCTGGAATCCCCTCAGTGGGCGCCGGTGCTGCATCAGTATCCGATGCTGCGCCAGGTTCGCGATTTGATGGTCCACGTCGACGACCTGCTGGCCGCGGTGTAGCCGTTCGGCAGCCGCCGACACGCATCAGCCGGCCGAGCGTCCGATCCCGTCCAAGGCCTGGATCTCCGTTTCCGGCAACACCAGAGTCGCCGCAGCCAGGTTCTCGCGCAGGTGGGCCACCGACGACGTGCCGGGGATGACCAGGATATTCGGCGCGCGCTGCAACAACCACGCGATCGCCACCTGCATGGGCGTCGCGCCCACCCGCTGCGCGACCTCGGTCAGCGTGGCGGATTGCAATGGGCTGAAGCCGCCCAACGGAAAGTACGGCACGTAGGCGATGCCGTCCCGGGCCAGCGCGTCGATCAGCGCGTCGTCGTGGCGATGCGCCAGGTTGTACTGATTCTGCACGCAGACGATGTCGCACAGCCCGCGGCCTTCCTGGACCTGCGCGGGCGTGACGTTGCTTAAGCCGATATGCCGTACCAGGCCGCGTTGCTGCAGCTTGATCAGCGCCGACAATGGCTCGGCGATCGACCCTTCCTCGGGCCCGTGCACGCCGAACATGATGCGCATATTCACCACCTCCAGGACGTCCAGCCCCAGATTGCGCAGATTGTCCTCGACCGCGCTTTCCAGATCGGCCGCGCCATCCGCGCGTATCCAGGAGGCATCCTCGCCGCGCCGGGCCCCGATCTTGGTCACCAGCACCAGGTCATCCGGATAAGGCGCCAGCGCCTCGCGAATGATCTGGTTGGTGACGTGCGGTCCATAGAAGTCGCTGGTGTCGATGTGATTGACGCCGTTGGCCACGGCTTCGCGCAGCACGGCCAGCGCCGCGTCGCGGTCGCGCGGCGGGCCAAAGACGCCCGGGCCGGCCAATTGCATCGCGCCGTAGCCCATGCGTCTGACCGATTTGGTCCCCAGCGTGTAGGTGTCTTGGCGATGACCTTCGTTGTGTAGCGGTGGCATGTCGGATCTCCTGGCGAAAAGAAGAGATTAGCCCTTTCCGCGACCGTGGATAATCAGGCAAAAACCCGGCGCGCGCGCTGGCCACCGGGCCGCCCGCGCATGCCCTACGCCGCCGCGATCAGGCGGATGCCGCCGCTGCCCTCGCGCTCAAGCTGCGCCACCAGCCCCAGTTCCCAATCCAGGTAGTCACGGAACCCTTGGTCGCGGGCCGACAGGTCATCGAACAGATATGGGCTGATGCTTTGATCGTCGTCGCCGGTCAATACGCCCTCGGCCCCCGCCGCCAGCGTCAGGCCCTGCGCCTTCCAGGCACGCGTGCCGCCCAGCAGATACCGGACCGGATGCTTGCCGCGCCAGGCCAGCTCGGCCGCCACGGCGCCCGCCAGCACGCCGTCGGACGACGTCAACACAATGACGCGCGGGTCGTCCGGTGACAGGAACTCCGCCAGGCGGTCCGGCGCCGCGAACCGCGCGCCAGGCACGTGGCCGCGCTCATAGGCCGCGCGCGATTCCACGTCGAACACGATGGCCTCGTCCGCCTGCAGCGCGTCGTTCAGCGCGGCCGGGCGCACGCCCACGGCGTCCGGGCGATGGCGCAGCACGCGACGCGGTTCGGGGCCGCTTTGCACGGGAGCCAGCGCGGGCGGCTGGTACAGGTAGACCTCGACGGCGCCCAATTGCGCCAGCCAGGCGCCGGTCGTCAGCGCGCGCACGCCGTCCCAGTCGGCCAGCACAACGCGGGCGCGGCGGGTCGCCAGGTATTCGTCCGTCGCCTGCACCAGTTGGCCGCCCGGCGCCCAGCGCCAGCCTTCCAGATGCCCGGTCTCGTACTCCTCGCGGGTGCGCAGGTCAAATTTGTAGAGCGTGCGCGTCGCCTGTTCGGCTTCGAACGCGCGAAGCGCGGTGTCATCGATGTAGCCGATGCCGGCGCGCTGCGCCACGTCTCTGGCTTGCTCGCGCGCGGCCGCAAGCGCCGCTTCGCCGGGCTCGGGCAATGCGGCGTGGCGGCCATAGGCCAGTTCGCGGCCCGACAGCAGCCATTCCATCGTCCCGTTGCGCAAGGAGGCGACGCGGTTGGGGATGCCGGCGTCGATCAGCGTCTGCGCGCCGACGATGCTGCGGGTGCGGCCGGCGCAATTGACCACGACAAAGGTCTTGGGATCAGGCGCCAGCTCGCGAATGCGGTAGACCAGTTCCGCCCCCGGCAGGCTGTGCGAAAACGGCAGCGTGAAGTTGTGGAATTCTTCAGGCGTGCGGCTGTCGACAACGACGATATCGTCGCCGCGCGCCACGCGCTCGTGCAGTTCTTCCACGTCGATCCATGGCGTGTGCTTCTCATGTTCGATGACCTCGCCGAACGCCTTGCTAGGCACGTTGGTGCCCGAAAACAGTTCCAGGCCCGCGCGTTCCCAACCGTCCGTTCCGCCGGCCAGCACCGACACGTCGGTCCAACCCAGGCGGGTCAACTTGAAAGCGGCCTGATGGGCCTGGGTCTCGTCGTCGTCCACCAGCACGATGCGGGTGTCGCGGCGCGGCACCAGCCGGTCGGCCAACAGTTCCAGCCGCCACAGCGGCGCAGGCACCGCATGCAGCAGATGCCGGCGGGCGTAGCGACCGGCTTCCCGCACGTCCAGCACGGCGATCTCGGCCTCGCCGCGCAGTTCGTCCTGCAGCGCCTGCGGCGACAGGCGCGCGTGGTAGATGGCTGCGGGCGGCGAAAACGTCCGGTACGTGCCGCCCGCGGTGTTCTCGAACACCACGCGGCCGTGCAGCCGGTCCAGCGCCAGGCCGTAGAAATGCAGATGCGCGCCCGGTTCGTCGCCCACCAGTTCGATGGTGTGCACGTCGCCCGGGCCCAGCACGATCGAACTGCCGGGGCCGACGTCCACGCGCCGCACATGGGTCAAGGTGTCGCGCAGCGGATCCTGGGTGGACGCGCGCACATAGACCTCGTTGCGCTCGTTGCCGTTCACCCCCGCGATAATGGCCCACGTCGTATGGTCATGCGGCGGCTGTGCCTTGCCCGGTTCGCCCAGCGACAGGTACAGCGCGTAGCCGCCGTCGATGTCCTCGGCCAGGCGGTAGATGGAAGTCGGGCGTCCCGGCACCACGGCAAAGGCGTCGGCGGAAAACAGGTCGCGGCGTTGCCCCAGCGCTTCCAGCAGCGTTGCCACCCGGGCCAGTTGCGCGGGTGTGGCTTGCGCCGCATCAGGCGCCAATTGCCGGACCTGGGCGATGAAGGCGCGCACGGCCTGTGCGCGTTCGGTGTGCTTGCTGAGGGCCGGCGCGGCCGTTTGGGCAGAGGTGCTCATGGGATGACCTGGACTTCCTGAAATGAAGAGAAGCCCAGGCTACGTGCGCGCCCCGGACGCGGCAACGTAGAAATGCGTCTATGGATATGCGGCGGGCGGTTCGGCCGCTGCCTGCGCGAGCGCGCCGATGCCCCTCAGGCCTCGCCCTTCAATTCCCGGTCCACCACGTCTCGCGTCAGCGTCGGCACGAACATCTCGATGAAGTGGAAGGCGTAGCCGCGCAGCCAGGCGCCGCGGCGAATGGCCAGCCGCGTCAGGTTGATCTCGAACAGGTGACGCGCGTCGATGGCGGTCAAGCGCGTGTCGCGCTCCGCGTCCCAGGCCACCGCCGCCACGATGCCCACGCCCAGCTCCAGTTCCACATAGGTCTTGATCACATCCGCGTCCATCGCGGTCATGACGATGTCGGGCGTGATGCCGGCGCGGGCGAAGGCCTCGTCGATATGCGCCCGACCGGTATAGCCGTGCCCATACGTGATCAGCGGATAGCGCGACAGCTGCGACAGGCTGATGCCGTCATGTTCGCGTTCCAGCGGGTGGCCGCGCGGCACGATGATGCTGTGGCTCCAGCGGTAGCAAGGCAGGTTCACCAGCCCGGGATAGTCCGCCACCGCCTCGGTTGCCACGCCGATGTCCGCCTCGCCTTCCAGCAGCATTTCAGACACCTGCTTGGGCGACCCCTGGTGCAGGTGCAGCACCACATCGGGGTAGCGCTGCCGGAATTCCTTGACGACGGGGGGCAAGGCGTAGCGCGCCTGCGAATGCGTGGCAGCAATGGAGAGCACACCCTTGCGACTGTCCGCGTACTCGGCGCCCGCGTGGCGGATGTTGTCGGCGCATTGCAGGATCTGTTCGACCAGCGGCAGGATAAGCTCGCCGGGCGGCGTCAAGCCGATCAGCCGCTTGCCCGAGCGCACGAAGATGTCCACCCCCACCTCTTCCTCCAACTCGCGGATTTGACGGCTGACACCGGGCTGGGACGTATGCAGGCTTTCGGAGACGTCGGTCAGGTTGAAGTCCTGGCGCACGGCTTCGCGCACCGACCGGAGTTGCTGGAAGTTCATCGCGCGCCTTCAGCCCAGAAAGGCCAGTTGATTGCCAGACGGGTCCTTCACGTACATGACGCGCGGCTGCGCGTCGGGCAGCGAACAGACGGGGTGATGCCCCGCCTGGCGCAAACGCGCCAGCAGGTCATCGTAGGCCGGCGTCTTGAGGGCCAGGTAATCGGGTTTGACGGCCCGGCTCACTTCCGCCACCGGCGACAACGACAGCGTTGCCCCGCCCAGGGAAAAAAGCAGGCGCTGACCGTCGGCGCCCGCCAACTCTTCCAGGCCGATCACGCGGTGATAAAAATCTCGGACCGCTTCCGTCCGGCGCGACAAGAACGGAAGTTGTACCGATTCGATCGAAAGAAATGGAGTCATGCCCTGCTGCCAGCCATGGAACAAGGCAAATTCTAGTACCCGCGGGTACAACCGGACAAAGAGGTTGTAATTGCTTCTACATAGCCAGAAACCCTAAAGCGCGGGGCTTATTTGCATATGCGTCAGGCGCTGCGCCGCAAGGCGTCGCGGGTGACGGCGAACGCATGATCCAGGTCGCCGATCAGGTCCAGCGGACTTTCCAAGCCGATGTGCAGGCGCACGACGGATGGCTTGCCGGCGCCCTGCTGCCAGAAGCTATGTTCGGCCAGGCGTTCCGGCGCTGCCTCCAGCGCCAGGCTTTCATAGCCGCCCCACGACGCGCCGATCGAGAAGTAGCGCAGCGCGTCGATGAAGCGCGACGCGGCCGCCGGATCCGGGTTGCCGAAGGCAAACGAGACCAGCCCGCTTGCGCCGCTGAAGTCGCGTTGCCACCGCGCATGGCCGGGGTCCTGCGGCAGCGCCGGGTAGTACACCCGCGCCACGTCCGCATGCCGCGCCAGGTATTCAGCCACGGCCAGCGCGTTTTGGTGATGGCGCGCCAATCGCACGTCCAACGTGCGCAGGCCCCGCAACGTCAGGTAGGCATCGTCCGCGCCCACCGACAAGCCCAGCGCGTCGTAGGCCACGCCGATCTTCTGTGCCAGCTCGGCGCTGTCCACGGTGACGACCCCCATCATCACGTCCGAATGGCCCGCCAGGTACTTGGTGGCGGCCTGGATAGATAGGTTCGCGCCCAGCGCCAGCGGCTGGTAGTACAGGCCGCCGCTCCAGGTATTGTCGGCCGCGACCAGCACGCCGTGGCGTCGCGCCGTGGCGGCCAGGGCGGGCAGGTCCAGCACCTCGAACAACAGAGAACTGGGGGACTCCAGGTACAGCAGCCGGGTATTAGGCCGGATGCGCGACTCCAGCGTGTCCTGCGCGGGCGAAAAATACTCTACCTCGATGCCGTAGCGTTGCAGAAGCGATTTATCCACCTTGCGCACGGGCGAATAGACACTGTCGGCCACCAGCGCGTGGTCGCCCGGCGCCAGCGTCGCCAGCAGCACCAGCGCAATCGCCGACAAGCCCGACGGCGCCAGCACCGCGCGGTAGCCGCCTTCCAGCGACGCCACCGCTTCCTCCAGCGCCTGGTGGGTATCCAGCCCATGCCGGCCATAGGTGGCCACGCGATCGCCTGCGGCGCGCTGCTTGTTCAACGCCGCATGGGTCGCGGTGTCGGCGAAACGCACGGTGCTGGTACGCACGACCGGCACGTTCACGGGCCCGGAACCGTCTTTCAACGCTGGCGACCCCGCATGCACCAGCCGGGTCTGCACCTGCGCGTGACGCAGGTCGGCGCTCATGCGCGCACCTCTTGGCCGGGCTTCATCTGCGTGGCGTTGTAATTCAGGATCTGGCCGGTGGCCAGGTCGATGCCGATGCGGCCTGACAGCGTTTCCAGCGGCTGACCATAAAGATGGAAGTGCAGCGTCGGCGTGTCCCCGGTAACGTGGATGCTATGGATATCGTCGGGCAGGAACGACACGGATTGTCCCGGCTGCACCACCACCTCGCGCACTTGCTCCAGCGTGGCGCGGCCTTCCTGCGAACCGTCGTCGCTGCGGCGGTAGACGCGATTCAGTTCCTGGCCCGACAGCGCCACGATGACCGCCCACGTCGTGTGGTTGTGCGGCAAGGTCGTCTTGCCCGGGTTGATGGAATTCAAATACAGCGCCGGCGCGCCCGCCGCATCGTCGGGGTTCAAGCGGTAGCGCGTCGATGCGCCCACGCCCTGCCCGGCCGTGAGCGGCGGGAAATCCGACACGGGAAACAGTTCACGACGCTGGGCCAATTGCTCAAGGCGCGCGGTGACCGCGGCTAGCTGCTCGCGCGTCACGGAGCCGGCCGCGGGACCGGCACGCAACAAGGCTTGGATATCGGACAGCGCCGCCTGAACGTGTTGGCGGCGTTCGATGGCGATTGCGGATTCAGTGCTCATGGTCAGGCTCCAATGGAAATCACACCGCCAGACGTAGCGGATCAAAGGTCAGATAGCTTGCGATGGGGTCGGGCGCAGCATGCCGGGCGGCCGGCGCGCCGGACGATCGCTGCAGGAAAGCGCGCGTGCGTTCGCTTTGCGGCGAACCGAAGATGCGCGACGGCGGTCCGGACTCGACGATGCGGCCAGCCTCGGTGAAATACACGGTGTCGCTGACCTCTTCGGCAAAGCGCATTTCGTGCGTCACCAGCACGCAGGTCATGCCGTCCTGCACCAGGTCGCGGATCACGGTCAACACTTCGCCCACCATCTCCGGGTCCAGCGCCGACGTCACTTCGTCGAACAGGATCAGCTCG
The DNA here is from genome assembly GCF_057334215.1 of Achromobacter maghribensis. Taxonomy (NCBI): domain Bacteria; kingdom Pseudomonadati; phylum Pseudomonadota; class Betaproteobacteria; order Burkholderiales; family Alcaligenaceae; genus Achromobacter; species Achromobacter maghribensis. Next base: position 51,878 of record NZ_JBHFII010000005.1, read on the forward strand.
GGTTGCAGCGTCAGCGCGCGGGCGATGGCCACCCGCTGCTGCTGGCCGCCCGACAATTCGCCGGGGTAGGCGCCCGCCTTGTGGTCCATCCGCACCTTGGCCAGCAGCTCGCGCGCCCGGGCCTCGGCCTGCGCGCGCGGCTGCCCGCCCACCTTGATCGGTGAGATCACCAGGTTCTCGAGCACGCTCAGGTGCGGAAACAGGTTGTACTGCTGGAACACGAAGCCCACGCGCTTGCGCAGCGCGATGAAGTCCGATTCCGTCTTCAGCCCGTCCACGCGCACGTCGCCCACCTGGATCGCACCGCGTTGCGGACGCAGCAGCCCGGTGATGCAGCGCAGGATGGTCGATTTGCCCGAGCCGGACGGGCCGATGATGGACACGGCCTGCCCCTGCTTGACCTCCACGTCGATGCCCTTCAGCACCTCCGTATCGCCAAAAGCCAGGTGCACGTCGCGCAGGCTTACCAGCGGCGAAGAATCAATAATGTTCATGGCGTCGTTCCAGATACCGCGTCCAACGCGCGATGGGGTAGCAATAGGCGAAGAAAAGCGCCAATAGCGTGAAATAGACCAGGACGGTGAAGTCGCTGCGGGCCACGGTATTGCTGGCGACGGTGGCGGTGTCGACCAGATCGTGCACGCCCACCAGCGAGGCCAGCGATGTGCTCATGGTGATGCTGGCCATCAGGTTCATCCACGACGGCAACATGCGCCGCACGCACTGCGGCAGCACGATCATCCGGAAGATCTGCGTCCGCCTGAACGCCAGGGACTGCGCGGCCTCCCATTGCGCGCTGGGAATCGACTGGATCGCCCCGCGGAAGATCTCGGCCACATTGGCGCTGGCGGGCAGTCCCAGACCGATCACCACCTTGATCCAGTCTGGAAACGGTAAGTACCACCCCGCCACATTGACTTCGAACGGGAAGACGTAGGTCGTGAAATACACCAGCACCAGAATGGGCGCGTTGCGGAACAACAGCACATAGGCGCGCGTCACGCGCCGCAGCAGCCGCGACGGCGACAAGGACAACGCGCCCACCACCAGCCCCACGACCGTGCCCAGCGCCATCGCCAGCACGCTGATCTGGATGTTCATGCCCAGCCCGCGCAGCAACGCCGGCGACCAATGCCACAGCGCCACCACGGCAGCGGGCGTCGTCCCCGTCACGGCCCAGCCCGCAGCCAGCGCCACAAGCGCCAGCAACAGGCCAAACCACGGATCGCGCAGCAGCGCGGGCAGGAACCGCCCGGACGCCCGGGCGCGGCTGGGTTGCAATGCCAGGTCATTGGCCATAGCCGGGCATCCTCAAGCGATCTTCGAGCCAGCGCCCCGCCAGACTGACCAGCCAGGTCAGCAGGCCGAAGTAAAGCAGAATCAACAGCAGCAGTTCCAGCACGTTGTCGCGATGCGACCAGATCATGATGGACTCGTAGGTGACGTCGCCCACCGCGATGGCCGACGCGATCGCAGTCATCTTCACCAGGTCGACCAGGTTGTTGACAAGTGCCGGCAAGGCGAAGCGTACCGCCAGCGGCAGTTGCACCTGCGTAAGTATCTGGCGCCTTGAAAAAGCCAGCGAACGCGCCGCTTCCATCGTCACCTGCGGCACCGCCTCGATCCCGGCGCGCAGCGCTTCGGCGTGGAACACGCCCTTGTGCAGCGCCACCACGATGACCACCCAGGCGAACGGGGTGATGGGATTGCCGCCGCCCAGCTTCTGCGTGATCAACATGTTCAACACCAGGAACGCGCAGTACAGCTGCACCAGCGTGGGCGTATTGCGGGTGAGCTCCACAAAGGCCTGCAACGGCCGCGCCAGCCAGGGCCGGCCGCTGGTCAGCGCCGCCGCGATCAGCACGCCAAACAGCAGACTGACCGGGATGGTCCAGGCGCACAGCTGCAACGTGACCAGCAGGCCATGCCCGAACGCCGAGAGCTCCCCGGCGTCTTGCACGAAGCTGTAGTTCAGGCCCAGGGGCTTGAAGAACGCGACCCAGGCGTGCAACACCGAATCGATCATGCGATGGCCTCCCGCGGCAGCGGCAGGGGCAGCGACAAGGCCGCCACCGCGCGACCGATACGCGCAAGCGCCGCGTCGATATTCGCGTCCGACGCCGCGAACGACAGTCGCAGATACGGCGACAACCCGTATGCCGCGCCGCGTACCACCGCCACCCCTTCAGACTCCAGCAGCCAGTCCACGACATCGCCGTCGTCTTCGATGCGCCGGCCGTCCGGACGCACCGCGCCGATCAACCCGCCCACGCCGATCCAGGCGAAAAACGACCCCTGCGGGGCATGCACCTGCACACCGGGCACCGCCGCCAGTCCGTCCACGACCCGTTGCGCGCGGCGCCCGTAGGCGGCGCGGGCGGTCAGCACGAAATCGTCCGCCACGCCCTGCAGGGCCGCCAACGCCGCTGCTTGCCCCACCGAGCTGGGGCCCGACGACACTTGCGACTGCACGGCCTCCAGCGCGTGGATCAGGGCCTCTGGGCCCACGCCCCAGCCGATCCGCCACCCCGTCATGGCGTAGGCCTTGGACACGCCGTTCACCACCAGCGTGCGGCCGGCCAGGTCGGGCGCGGCGCGCAACCAGTGCGCGGGCGCCTGGCCGAACCAGATTTCTTCGTACATCTCGTCCCACAGCACCAGCACATGCGGCGCGCCGCGGAGCACGTCGGCCAGCGCCAGCAGTTCATCGGCCGTGTAGACCGCGCCGGTCGGATTGCCGGGCGAGTTCAGGATCAGCCACTTGGTGCGCGGCGTGATCGCGTCGCGCAACGCCTGGGGCGTCAACTTGAAGCCCTCTTCCGCTTGCGTGCCGACAATGACGGGCACGCCGCCGTTGATCCGCACCGCATCGGGGAACGTGGGCCAATATGGCGCCGGCACGATGACTTCGTCGCCGTCGTCCAGGGTGGCGTTCAACGCCAGGTAGATCACCTGCTTGCCGCCATTGGAAACGATGACGCTGGACGCCTCGACGTCCAGGCCATGACGTTGCCGATAGCCGTCGGCCACGGCGCCGCGCAGCGCCGCCGTGCCCGCGGTGGGCGTGTATTTGGTCTGGCCGCGCTCCAGCGCCGCGCGGGCGGCATCCTTGATCGGGGCCGGCGTGTCGAAGTCGGGCTCGCCGGAGGTCAGCACGATGATCGAGCGGCCCTCGGCCGCCAGCCGCGCCGCCCGGGCGCCGGCAGCGGCGATGGGAGACAGCTCGGCGCTGCGTGCGCGCCGCGACAACACGCCGGGAAACAGGGTTGAGGTCATCTGGGTGGTCATGGCTTGGCCTGCGCCTCGGGCGGCGCGCTATCGAACTTGCCGGCTTGCGCCTGCGCGGTTGCTTGCTTCAGATAGTCCCCTGGCACCCCGAAGCGGTCGGCTTCCTTCACCAACAATCCTGTCTTCAGCCAATCCCGGATCACGCCGTCGACGAAGGCGCGCGTGTCGGCCTCATTGCGGCGCGTCCAGATGACCGTGGGCGACGGGATCAGCGAGTCGGACGTGGCCAGCTCGAAGTCGTTCCATTCCTTGCCGTTCGGACCGTGCAGCGTTTCATACAGTGCCGGCTGGATGTGCACCGACGCGTCGCAACTGCCGCCCTTCAACGCCAGCAACGATTCGGGGATGTTGCGCAAGCCCTTGACCACCGCGCCATAGGTGTCCTGCAAGGGTTTGGCGAAATTGCTGCCTTGCGACACGCAAGCCACCTTGCCCTTCAGGTCTTCCCAGCGTTTGATGCCGCTTTGCTTGGACACCATCGCCGCGCCGCCCACCAGGTTATAGGGCGTGGGCGCGTAGCTCAGGATCTCGCTGCGCTCTTGCGTCCACTGGATGTTGGCAATCAACAGGTCGACCTTGCCCGCCTGCAGGAACTGCACGCGCGTGGACGCGGTGACCGGCACGGTTTCCAGCGTTACGCCCAGGCGGCGGGCGATGTCTTCGCCCAGTTCGGTCTGAAAGCCGCCGACTTTGCCGGTTGCCGGATCCAGGATGCCGAATGGCGGGCTGGCCCCGTCCACGCCGATCACGATCTTGCCGCGCTGCTTGACCTTGTCCAGGGTCGCGTCCGCCTGTGCGCCGCCCGAGGCCAATCCGGCCAGGACGGCCAAGGCGGCCGCCGCTTTCATTCCCGTCTTCATTACTGTTTCCTTCCCGATTGCTGCGCGCAGATAAGCGCCATGTCTTCTTTCCGTACCCGGCCCGGCTCAGCTGCCTTGCTTGAATTTCGCGTTGAGTTCCTGCAGCAGGGGCTGCGCCGGCTCGATCCCCAGGCGCTTTTCGGTGGCGATCAGCCAACCCGTGCGATGCCAGTCCTGCACCACCTTGTCGACGGCGGCGATGGTGTCGGCCTCGCCCTTGCGGGTCCACACAACGGAATTGGCCGGCAGCACCTCGGTCGCGATGGGCGCGTGATAAGCGGCCCATTCGGGATTGCTGCGCAGCAACGGATGGATCAGGGTGGAATCGTGCACGGCTGCCACGCATTGGCCGCCCCGCAACGCCAGCAAGGAATCCGACGAACTTTTATAGCCCTTGACCACCGCGCCGTAGTCGGCCGACAGCGGCCGGGCGAAGCTGCTGCCCTGCGATACGCACACGGGCTTGCCACGCAGGTCCTCCCACGTCGCGATGCCGCTCGTCTTCAAGGTCGCGGCGGCGCCGCCCACGCGGAAGAACGGCGTGGGGGCATAGCCCAGAATGTCGGCACGCTCCGGGTTCAGCTCCATCGACGCGATCAGCAGATCCACCTTGCCGGAAATCAGGAACTGCGTTCGGGTGGCGGTCTGCACCTGCACCAGCTCGGCCTTCACGCCCAGGCCCCGGGCCAGCTCGCGCGCCAGCTCCGGGTTCCAGCCCACCAGTTGCTGCGTGGCCGGGTCCAGCGAACCGAACACGCCGCCGTTGGCCAGCACGCCAATCGTGACAGTGCCGCGCGCTTTGATCTTGTCCAGCGTGGCGTCGGCGTGGGCGACGCCGGCGGCGCATGCCAGCGCCAGCGCGATTGCGGTGCGGGCGTGGCCCGATGTCTTGCGGATTGCCATGTTGTCGTCTTGTCGTGTGCATTGAACGGAGGTCCATGCTGCGGGCCGCGGGCCGGCAAGACAAAGAAGACTTTCAGATATCAATATGCGGCGCGTCGTTTCCCCGGGGGAAGACGCGCCCGCGCCTATAACGATATGGCACGGAACCGCACTACTTAAGCTTCACTTCGGCAGAAGCCATCACCCGCCGGTACGTCGCGATGTCGTCCCGCACGGTCTGGTCGACGGCTTCGGGCGTGGTCGCCGCGATGGTGAAGCCCTGGTTCTCCAGCAGCGCCGCGGTCTCGGGTTCGCGCAGCACCGCCACTACGTCCCGGTTGATCCGGTCCACAATGGCGCGCGGCGTCGAGGCAGGCACCGAAAAACCCTGCCAGCTTTCGACCCCGTAGCCGGCTATTCCCGCTTCCTGGATCGTCGGCACCTGCGGCAACGCCTTGGAGCGGTACGGCGTAGTGACGGCCAGCGCCACGAGCTTGCCGTTGCGGACGTTCTCGGTGCCTGCGGCCAGCGTGATCAGCATGGCGTCCACATGGCCGCCCAGCACGTCCAGCGTGGCCGGTCCGCCGCCCGGATACGGGATTTGATTGGTTTTGGCTCCGATGCGCTCGTTCAGCAGTTCCACCGCCAAATGCTGCAAACTGCCGGTGCCGCCGGGCAACGCCAGCGATATCTCGCCCGGCCGCCGCCTGACCAGCGCCACGAATTCCTGGAATGACGTCACGCCCAGCCCGGGCCGCACCACCAGCAGTTGCGGGTTCACGACCGCCTTGGTCACCCCTTGCAGGTCTTTCACCGGGTCATAGGGCAGCTTGCCCGGCTGCAAGGCGTTCAGCGACAGGGCGTCGCCGCTCAGCAGCACGGTGTAGCCGTCGCCCCGCGCATGCGCGACTGCCGCATTGCCGATGGCGCTGCTGGCGCCGGGCTGATTCTCGACCACCACGCTTTGATGCCACTTTTCGCTGAGTTTCTGCGCCACCGTGCGCGCCAGCTTGTCGGCGCTGCCGCCGGCCGACACCGGCACGATGATCTTGACCGGACGGTTCGGATACCGGTTGGCCTCTTCACCCGGCACCGGCGCGGAGCCAGCAAAATTGCTTAAGAGCCCTGCCCCCAGCATCACGCCCGCCAGCAACCCCACGCCCGCCCGCCATCCGGACGGGCGGAACCATCTGCGCATCACGCTCATGCCGCGGCTCCCACGTCAGCCCGATAAATGAAATCGCCGGGCAGCGGCAGGATGTCCCGCCGCGTGTATACCATCGTGCTCATGTGCCGCCCCTGTCTGTTTGGTAAAAACAGAATAGGTGCGGCGCAGGCCCTCAACAAATACCGATAGGCAATGTGGAAATAGCCGGCGCCCGGGGGATGGCAGCCGCTACGCGCGGGATGGCGCGGCGGGTTGCGTCAGGAACGCCAGCATGCGACGCGCCAGTTCACGAGGCTGCTCTTCGGGCAGATAGTGGCCGCAATCGTCCAGCACACCGCCCTGCAGATCGCGCGCCAATGGCTTCAGTGCCTGGTGCAAGTCGGGCGCGCTGCCCTGCGCCCCGCCCAGCGCCAGCACCGGCACCGTCAGCGGGGTTGCGCGCAACGCCCGGTTCTGCGCCGCGTCTTCAACCACCGCGCGGTAGTACCCCAACATGCCCCGCAGGCCGCCCAGGGTTTGATAGACGCGTTCGTACTCATCGATGTCGGCCCGGCTGAAGACGCCCGGCTTGTTGGCCGTCTTGCGGGAGAAGAACCATTCGATCAGGACGCGTTCCCGCCCGGCCAGCAAGGCTTCAGGCAGATCGGGCACGCTATTGAACAGAAAGTGCCAGCTTCTCCAGTTGTCTGGCCCCAGTTCGATGGCAGGCGGAAGCGTCACCCCCGGGATATTGGCGTCCAGCAGCACCACGCGTTCAACCTCGGCGGCATAGCGCGCCGCATAGGGATACGCGATCCAGGCCCCGATGTCATGCCCCGCCAGCGCATAGCGTGTCAGGCCCATGGCATGGAACAAAGCGCGCAACCGTTCACCGGCCGTGCGCGTATCGTAGCCATCCAGCGGCTTGTCCGAATCGCCTTGCCCCGGCAGGTCCACGGCGAACACGCGGAAATGCGGCGCCAGCAACGGCATGACCCGGCGCCACGCGTACCAGCTCTGCGGAAAGCCCGCCAACAGAATCAGCGCGGGGCCCGTGCCCCCTTCCACCACGTGATAACCCAAGCCGCCCGCCGATACCCGCCGATGGCGGAACGCCACGCCGTCCAACGAAAACGCGTCCGCGCTTGCCAGTGTTTCCATCATCGTTTCTCCTTGTCAGTGCAGCGCGCCGCCGCTCAGCTTGACGTCCTGCGTCACGGCCAGCGAGGTCGCCACCATGATCTTCACGCCGTGCAGCAGCACCTCCAGCGCCAGGCTGGGCGCGCCGGGATGGCGGGTGGCCATTTCGGGCAGGTACGGCACATGCACGAATCCGCCGCGCAGGGCCGGCCGTTCCGTCGCGACGAAATGGGCCAACCCATAAAAAATGGTGTTGCAGTTGTACGTTCCCGCCGTCAGCGACACCGACGCCGGCACGCCGCCTGCCCGCAAATCCCGCACGATGGCCTTGATGGGCAGCGACGAGAAGTACGCGGCGGGGCCGCCCTGCACGACAGGTTCATCGATAGGCTGATGGCCCTCGTTATCGGGGATGCGCGCATCCACCACGTTGATCGCCACGCGTTCGACGGTGATGTCGCTGCGGCCGCCCGCCTGTCCCAGGCAAATCACCAGATCCGGCCGCACGTCGTCGATCGCCTGCCGCAACACGCCCACCACCTTGCCGATCACGCAGGGCAACTGGCGCGCCACCACGCGCGCGCCGCCGATTTCCAGCCCGTCCAGATGGCGCGCGGCCTCCCATGACGGGTTGAGCGATTCGCCATCGAAGGGTTCGATGCCGGTGATCAGGACGGTGGGCATGGCGGTTTCCTTTTTTGGTTCCATGCCGGTCATGGTAGAAGCGCACCCTCGAATTGTTGAAATCGATAATCACTATTCGTACTATTGACCACATGAATTTATCCGCCGTAGACCTGAACCTGCTGGTCGCCTTCGAAGCGCTGTACGACACCCGCAATGTCACGCTGGCCGGTCAGCGCATTCACCGTGCCCAGCCCTCGGTCAGCAGCGCGCTGAACCGGCTGCGCCGCGTCTTCAATGATGAGCTCTTCGTGCGCACCGCCGACGGCATGCAGCCCACCGACCATGCCGTGGCGCTGATGCCCGCCATCCGTAGCGCGCTGGACCAGATCCGCCGCGCGCTGGCGCAAGGCGCCGGTTTCGACCCGGCGGCCGCCGATGGCCGTCGCTTCACGCTCGCCGCCAGCGACTATGCCGACGTCGTCCTGGTGCCGCACATCGTCGCCCGGCTGCGGCGCGAAGCGCCCGAGGCAGACCTGCGCGTGACCCGGCTGGACCGCGCCTCCATTTATGAACAACTGGACAACGGCACCGTGGATATCGCCATCGGCGGCCACCTGACGCCGCCCAAACGCATGCGCGTTGCCCGTCTGTACGAAGAATCGTTCGTCTGCATCGCCGACAAGCAGCATCCGGCCCTGCGCGGCCGCAAGCTGGACCTGGACCGCTATGTGGCCCTGCCGCATGCGCTGTTCGCGCCCAGCGATGACGGGTCGGCGCGCGGCGTGGTGGATACCGGCCTGGCGCGGCTGGGCCGCAAGCGCCGCGTCGCCTGCACCTTCGCCCATATCGTCGCGTTGCCGCACGCGGTGGCGGGCACGGACCTGATCGCCACCCTGGCGCGCCGTGCCGCCTTGCGGTTGGCGGGCCAGAACCTGAGCCTGCGTCCCTTGCCGCCCGAGGTGGACCCCGGCCCCTTTGGCATCGACATGGTATGCAGCCGGCGCGCGCCCGCCGACGCTGCCCTGGCGTGGTTGCAGGGCCTGGTCGAAAACGCGGTCAAGGACCTGACGGGCTGATCCGGCGTCCTAGTCGACGCCGGAAAAGAAGGCGCACTGCCCCGGGTACCCCGGCCGCGCATCGCAGGCCTTCAGGCAACCGGGCTTGCCGCCCGGAAAGCTGGCCGCAACCGACATCCCGAACCCATATGTCGGCGTCGTGACATCGAAGCGGCTTTCGCACACCGTTTTCGGGCTGTAGGCAAACGTCATGCCTTCGCGCCGGCCGTTGATGGCAAACGCAACCTGAAAGCTGTTCATGCTGCTCCATCCCGGCCGCGGCAGCACCACGAAGCGATAGTGCGTGGCGTCCAGGCGTTCGCCAAAAATCTTCAGCTGCGCGGCGGTCGTCCGAATGGCGGGCGACGGGTATGGCAAGGCCAGCAGCGCGCGCGGGTCGCCCAGCACGCCCAGATCGAAGCCCACGCCCTTCTGGTAGAACGGCACGTCCAGGCTGGGATAGCCGGAATATTCCAACCGTTTGGTTTCCGACCCGTACTCGTTCGTCTTCGGCTCGTAATCGGGGGCTTGCGCAAACGCGACGTCAAGCGTCAACGCCACATCGGCCGGGTCGGCGTCTTCGGCGCGAACGTGTTTCTCGTAGACATCGGCACGGCCCGCGCACCCCGCAAGCAACAACATGCAGGCAAGCGCCAAGCCGCGCGATCCTTGAAATAGGGGCATCACGTCATCGCTCCTGGCGGGGTTTGCCGGCAAGCGCGACGGGCTTCAGGCCCTGCCCGATGAACTGCCAGCCATCCTGCGTTTGCTGCCATCGAAAATTCCGGTTGACCCACTCCGCCTTCAGATTGGCGTAAAGGCGGCGCTGGTCGATACGCTTGCCTTCGTGCAGCGCCTGTTTGGCCTGTGCATAGCTCTGGTCCCATGCCGCCTTGAACGCGTTCTGTTGCATCGCCTTGGTGAACGGCACGCTGGCATACGGGCCTTTGTCGGACACGCTCAGCCGGATCTCGTTGTCCAGCAGCAATGCGCCATGGCGGTTGTCCGGCGACACCGACACCAGGAGCGGAATGGAATGCACATATTCCTTGGGCAATGCGTGCTCGAACCACAGCACCTGCCCCGTGGACGTGACCAACGCGCGCGACCCCGCCGTGAACAGCAGCAGGTCCTGTCGCCCCGGCTGCGCCAGCCCCATGTCGGGGTCGCGGATATCGACGGTCGGGCTCAACACGCGCGCAAGCGGCGTGTCGTTCTGCACGGCGATCAGTATCGTGCCCACCCCCATGAAGTCGTTGGACACCGCCAACAGCATCGGCTGGCCGCCTTGCATCGGGCCCAGTGCCTTGACATAAATGAACTCGTACGCGTTCAGCGGCCGGTAGACCTTGCCGCGATACTTGATTTGCCGCAGGTTGGATTCGGGATAGCCTTCCAGCTCGAAGGCGCCGCCAAGCGGCTCGGTGGTCTTCAGGTAAGTCGGCGCGGGCGCCGCTGCCTGCGCATGCGCGGCCGCTGGCATCAACAAGGCCCATCCCAGCACGACGCCGGCGCACGCCCAGGCGCCGCGGCGATGCGTCAACACAGTTCTACGTAGATAAGGCAAGGCATCCTTGGCGGACAGCGCCGCATGAACGAGGTGCCCGCATTCTAGGCCAGGCCGGCGGGCGACGCAGGCGGCTACGCGCCAGGCAGCCGCATCACGTAATCCGCATTACGTAATCCGCATCACGCAATCCGCATCCAGCGCCTTGAGATCCACCACGCCCAGCAACCCCATATTGCGACGGACCTCTTCCACGATCAGGCCAATGGCATGCGCCACGCCGCGCTGCCCCGCCACCGTCGCCGCATAGTTGAAGGGCCGCCCCACGAAGACGCAGCGCGCGCCCAGCGCCATTGCCTTCAAGACGTCCGACCCGCGCCGCACGCCGCTATCCAGCATCACATCCATGCCGCCCGCGGCGTCCACGATCGCCGGCAACGCCTGCAGCGGCGACAGGCTGCCGTCCAACTGCCGCCCCCCATGATTCGACACGATCACGCCGTCCATGCCCTGCGCACGCGCCGTCCGCGCATCGTCGGGATGCAGGATGCCCTTGATCACCATCCGCCCCGCCCAGCGGCGCCGGATGGCCGCCACGTGCCGCCAATTCAGATGGCCCCGGTCCGAGAAGTCGCGAAGCACATTGGCGGATAGGATCGGCGCGCCGCGCGTGGCATAGTTGTTCTCGAAATGCGGCATGCCGTGGCGCCATAGCGTGCGCAAGAATGTGCCAAACAACCAGCGCGGGTGCGTCAACCCCTGCCATGCCAGGCCGGCGCTGGGACGCAGCGGCGTCGAAAATCCCGCCCGCACATTGTTTTCGCGATTGGCGGCAACCGGCGTGTCAACCGTCAGCACCAGCGTCGTCACCCCGGCCGCGGCCACGCGGTCAATCAACGCGGCGATCTGCGCGTCGTCGCCGGGCAGGTAGGCCTGGAACCAGGTGCCGGGCGCCGCCTGCATCACTTCCTCCAGCCGGATCAGCGACGATCCGCTCATGATGCAGGGCACGTCCGCATCGGCGGCGGCGCGGGCCAGCACAATATCGCCGCGATAGCTGGACAGGGCCGAAATGCCCATGGGTGCCACGCCCACCGGCGCGGCGTACTCGCGGCCCAAGACCGTGGCGCGCGTGCTGCGCCGGGACACGTCCACCAGCACTTTCGGCCGAAAACCGTACTGGGAAAACGCGTGCCGGTTGCCGCGTTCGGATTGGCCGTCTTCCACGGCCCCGGACACATAGGCATAGATCGGCTTGGGCAAGCGCTTCTTCGCGGCCGCCTCGAAATCGTGCAGGCTCAGCAGGTGGCGCAAGGGGTCGGGCATGGCATGGGCTCCGTGCGGGGGTCGGCCGGCCATGGCTGGGGCCGCCGCGTTGGTCATGGGATGGCGGATGACTATAGGCGGGGCGCCACTTTGAATAAAGTGACTTTATCGATATTGGTTATTACACTTTTATTCGCCCTGGCTATCGGCCGCCGCCGTCTTTGCGGCCTTTTGCCCACCCGGACATCCACCCGACACCCGCCATGACGCTAAAGCAACTTGAAGCCTTCTACTGGGCCGCCACCTGCAAGAACTTCGCCATCGCCGCCAACCGGTTGAATATCTCGGTGTCGTCGCTGTCCAAGCGCATCGGGGAATTGGAAACCTCCATCGGCGCGGACCTGTTCAGCCGCAGCGCACGCAGCGCCACGCTGACCGCGCTGGGCGAGCAACTGGTGCCGCACGCCAAAGACCTGCTGCGCAACGCCGATCAGTTCATGCAGCAGGCCAGCAACAACCTTACGTACTCCGGGCGCTGCCGGTTTGGCGCGGGCGAACTCACGTCAATCACCTGGATGCCGCGCCTGATCGAGGAAATCCAGCGCGCGCATCCGAATCTGCTGGTGGAGCCCTACGTGGGAGTCGGCGAACTGGTGGAGCGCGGGCTGGAAGACGGCGACCTGGATTTCGCCGTGATCGCCGGCCCGTCGTCGCGCGCGTCCATCGCGTCGCACCTGATCGGCAGCGCGGACTTTGAATGGGTGGCGTCATCCCGCGCCGTGCCCGATCCCGCCGCCGTCACGCCCGCCGACCTGCCCGGGCTGACCCTGATCACGCAGCCGCAAAGCTCGGGCGTGATCCGCATGCTGGACGACTGGTTGACCGAACAAGGCGTGTCCCCGGGCCGCACCCAATGCTGCAACAGCTGGGGCGCCATCGCCGGCATGCTGCGCCAGGGCCTGGGGCTGGGTTTCCTGCCCACCGCCTGGGCGCGCATCCTGATCCAGCGCGGCGACCTGCACCGCTTGCCCGGCATGGCGCCGTTGCGCCCCCTGCCCTATACCTTCCAATGGCGCCGGGACGACACGCGACCCATGCTGGAAAGCCTGCGCACGTTGGCGCAAGACACGCTGGACTTCGACGCGCCGGCCGGCATGGTCTGACGGCGCCATCGTTTACTAAATTTCGCCTTTGGCTTAGAAAATTATTCGCTTTATCTCCGGTTTGGGCGCGCGTAGAGTCGCCTCGACACCCTACGCCCCTAGACGGAGACAACGCACAATGCCGGATATCGGTTCCCCCCCGCAAGACTTCCCCAAACGCCTGTGCCGGCTGGACCTGTGGCTGAACCCGGTGTTCGACCAGCTTATTGGTGCCGCGCCCGGCATCGGCTTGTCGGTGCTGCCGGCGCGCGGCGACGATGCGCGCACGCTGGCCGGCCTGAAGACGGCCCACGCCTATCACGTGTCCGCCGCAAAAGACGAACTGCCGCCTCAATGGTTCGTGAACGCCGCGCTGATCGCCCAGTGCCCCGATCTGGTTTGCGTGTCGTCCGGCGGCGCGGGGTACGACACGGTGGACGTGCCGGCCTGCACGGCGGCCGGCATCGCCGTGGTGAACCAGGCGGGCGGCAACGCCGCATCCGTCGCCGAACACACCTACGCGCTGCTGCTGGCCGTGCAGCGCCGCGTGGTCGAATCCCACCAGCGCCTGCGCCACGACACCGGCTTTTCCCGTGAAGACCTGATGGGTCACGAGATCCACGGCACGGTGATCGGCCTGGTGGGGATCGGGCAGATCGGGTCGCGGGTCGCGCGCATCGCGCAAGGCTTCGGCATGCGGGTAATCGCGCACGATCCGCTGCTGGATGCCGACACCATCCGCCAGCGCGGCGCCGAACCCGTGTCGCTTGCCGACCTGCTGGCGCAATCCGATGTCGTATCGCTGCATTGTCCGCTGGACGCGTCCACGCGCGGCCTGATCGATGCGCGCGCGTTCGCCGCCATGAAGCCGGACGCCGTATTCCTCTCGACCGCGCGCGGCGGCATCCATGACGAAGCAGCGCTGTACGACGCCTTGCGCGGCGGCCATCTGCGCGGCGCGGGCCTGGACGTCTGGCAGCAAGAGCCGCCCCCGCGCGACGCGCCGCTGCTGGGCTTGCCCAACGTGGTCGCTACGTTCCATACCGCCGGCGTCACCCACGAGGCCCGTCGCAATGTCGCGCAGTCGTCCGCCACGCAACTGATCGCGATGCTGCGCGGCGAACGCCCCCCGCAACTGGTCAACCCCGAAGTCTGGCCGATCGCGGCCGCACGCATCGCCGCACTGAAGCCGTAGCCCCACTGAAATCGTGCAGTCCCCGCCGCGCCTTCCCCGCGTTGCGGCCCCTGATAAAACAGCGCGGCATCAAGCCGCCGACCCATCCCTTGAGGAGACAACATGCAACAACCCAACAAGCGCCGCACGCTGCGCGTCCTGGCGGCGTCCGCCGCCCTCCTGTCGGGCGCCGCGATCTTTGGCGGCACGGCCCTCGCCGCCGGCTACCCGGAACGCCCCATCAACCTGATCGTGTCCTATGGACCCGGCGGCGGCACGGACCTGGTGGCGCGCATGATGGCGCCGTTTCTGCAGAAGTACCTGGGCAACGATGCCCGCATCGTGGTGTTGAACCGCCCCGGCGCCGGCGGCGCCATTGGTTTCACGGAGTTGGCCCGGGCGCAGCCTGACGGCTACACCATCGGCTTCATCAACACGCCCAACATGCTGACCATCCCCATCGAGCGCAAGTCCAATTTCACATGGCAAAGCTACGACTTGCTGGGCAACCTGATCGACGATCCGGGCGCCTTCACCGTGCGCAGCGACAACGAGATGAAGACGCTGGCCGACCTGTCGGCCTATGCCAAGAAGAATCCGGGCAAAGTCACGGTGGGCACGACCGGCACGGGGTCGGACGACCATCTGGCCATGCTGCGTTTCGAGCGCGCCTCGGGCGTGAAGCTCAGCCACATCCCGTACAAGGGTGCCGGCGAAGTGCGCGGCGCCTTGGCGGGCGGAGAAATCACCATCGGCGCAATCAATGTCGGCGAGGCGCTGCAATATCAGAAAGGCGGTACCCCGCTGCGTTTCCTTGGCCAGATGGGCAAGGCGCGCTCGGCGGCGCTGCCGGATGTGCCCACCTTCAAGGAACAGGGGTACGACGTTGAACTGGCATCCCTGCGGGGCCTTGCCGCGCCCAAGGGCTTGCCGGCGGAAGTGCGGGGCAAGCTGGTGGACGCCGTGAAGCGCACGCTGGACGATCCAGAGTTCCAGACCAAGGCCCGGGACATGTTCGCGCCGCTGCGCTACCTGCCCCCGGCAGACTACGCCCGTGAACTTGCCGCGGGCGAAGCAGAATTCCAGACGTTGTGGAAGCAAGCGCCCTGGCTGGACAAATAAGCGCGGGCCGCAGGCCGGCGCAGAGGCCGGCTTGCCCCGCAAACCCTTATTGCAACTTGGCGTCCTGGCCCTTGTAGCCGTCCATATAGGCACGGCCCGAGCACCGCACCATCGCCACGCAGGCAGGCGCGCCGGTCTTGGCCGTGCAGGTCTCGCGGGACGCTTCGCGCGCCGAAACGGAGTCGGGGTTCAACGCGGTAAAGCGCGTGCCCCGGCCTTCGCTGCCCTTGATCCAGGCGATGCCCACGCAGGTGTCCTTATAGGTCAGGAGCTTGCGGCAGTCCTTGCAGTCTTCCCACTTCAGCAACGTATTGATTGCCTCGTCCTCGGAGGGATACCCATCCGAATAGACCGCGCCGCCATCAGCGTTTTCCGCCACGGCGCCCCAGTAGGCGCGGCTGTCCAGCTTGGCGGATAGCGCCTCTATGTCAGCGGGTTTGGCCCGCTTGGCGGCCGCCAAGTCTTCGGCGCTATAGCCCGGGCCCGCGCACACCGGCAGGGAAGTCAACCGGCAGTTGCCGTCCGGGCTGCCCGCCGTGCAACGGCGCATGGCCTTCTTGGCCGCCATTTCGGGCGCCACGCTATTGCCCGGGAACAGATCCTGGCGCGAATTGCGCGCATAAACCATGCAGCTGTCCCAGAAGGTGGTCAGCGTCTTGCACCCTTTTCCCCCCGCGCGCTTGCACTCCGCGATGGCCGCCATTTCGGCCCACTGCTTGTTTTTTTCCGGCGCCACCGAGTAGACCTTGGTGTGGTCGCCGTCTGTCGCCATACCGCCATAGGCGTTTTGCGCCTGCGCCGAGGCAGAGGCCAGGCCCGCCACCAAAGCAAGAGCAGCGAATGCAGCGCGGATCAAAGGAAAAAATCGAGCAGGCATCATCGTCGGTGTAAGGGGTCGAGTGGAGAGCGGGGACGATCTTAGCAAGAAGCCCGTGGGGTCCGTCCCCCTGGGAATCTCCCCAGCCGGCATATTACGTAACAAATTTCACACAGATCAAGGGCGATACTGGCCCCGATTTCCGGTAAAAATGTCGAACTTTTCGTAAGCGCGCCATCTGCGTCCGTCCCCTGCACTCCCGGGCGTCCGCCGCAGACGGGCCAGAAGCCTGTCACGAAAAGAAACAAAACGCGTTGAGCCACCTTGACCTGCCACGGAGCATCGACAGCACGCCATGAAGTCGTCCCAGCCCTCTCCAACCCGCCGCACGCCGCTCTGGCTGCCGGCCAGCCTGATTGCCGCTGCGGCCGCCCTCTCAGGATGCGCGCCGATGCCCACCGGCGGCAGTTCCTCGCTTCCTTCGCTAGGCAACGTGTTCAAGTCGGGCCTGTCGTTCTCGCCCAGCGTGAACGTGGCCAAGAACATGGAAGGCCGCTCGATCAATGACGCCATCGCCGCATTGGGCGAGCCGTCGAAGACGCGCGTCGTGGGCAACGAAGTGGAGCTGGAGTGGTCCGACTATCAGACCGCCCCCTACACGGAATGGGTCACCACCGGCTCCAGCCAGCAGGTGGTCGGCATGATTCCCGCCACCAACACCAGCGCCGCCACGCCCGTTTTCCAGACCAACACCACTGGCCACTACCAGGACCGTTCGCGGGTCTACGAATGCACCGTGCTGATGCGGATGCAGAACAGCGTCATCGTCAGTTCCAGCGTCGACGGCAACGTATGCCCCGAATTCATCGCATCGCTGCGCAAATGGGCGGGCGAAAACGAGGCGAACAACTACGTGGTGAAGAAGTAAACGCGGCGGGTCAGCGCTACGCCGGGTCCGGCAATTTCGCGATCACCTTGATCTCGAAGTCGAACCCGTACAGCCACGTCACGCCCACCGCGGTCAAGGCCGGATACGGTGCCTCGCCCCAGTATTCCGGCACCACTTGCCAGAGCGTTTCAAACTTGGACTGCGGGTCGACCATGAAGACCGTCACGTCGACCACATCGTCGAACGTGCAGCCTGCCGCCTTCAAGACGGCGTTCAGGTTTTCAAACGCCCGCCTCGCCTGCGTTTGAAGCTCGGGTTCCGGCGAGCCGTCTTCGCGGCTGCCAACCTGCCCCGAGACAAACAGGAAGCCATTGGACCGGATTGCCGGCGAATAGCGGTTACGTTCATAAAGCGCCTGGCGGCCAGGCGGAAAAACGACGTCGCGGGTTGCCATCGGTCATCTCCATCAATGGGCCGGAAGCGGCCCGTGGTTAACGATGGGTTCACTGTAGAGATCCGCCGGGTGCCGATAAACGGGCAATACTGTCCATCACTGTTTGTAGAATCCAAACAGTCCGCAACCCCGCGCCACCTCCTGGAGCCGCTATGGACCGATTCGATGCGATGCAGGCATTCGCCCGCGTGGTGGAAGCCGGCAGCTTCACCAAGGCGGCGCAAACGCTGCACATGAGCAAGACCAGCGTCACGCAATTGGTGCAGCAGCTGGAAGCCCGCCTGCGCGTCAAACTGCTGAACCGCACGACGCGTCGCGTCGCCGTCACCGCGGACGGCGCCGCGTATTACGAACGCGTCGTCAAATTGCTGGCCGACATGGATGATGCCGAAACGGGCCTGTCCGCCGCGTCGGCCGCGCCGCGGGGCCGCTTGCGCGTGGACGTGCCCAGTCCGCTGGCGCGCATGATCCTGATCCCCGCCTTGCCCGCGTTCCACGCGCGCTATCCCGACATCCAACTGGACATGGGCGTCAGCGACCGCATCGTGGATATCCTTGGCGAGAACGTGGATTGCGTGGTGCGCGGCGGCGAGATCACCGACCAGTCGCTGATGGCGCGCCGCGTTGCCGATCTGCGGCTGGGCGTCTACGCCGCCCCCGCCTATCTCGAGCGCGCCGGTCTGCCGGCGCACCCGCAAGAACTGGAAAACACGCACCACCGGATCGTCGGCTATCTATGGTCGCGTCTGGGCCGCGCCTTTCCCTATGCCATGCACCGCGGTGACGAAAGCGTGAACGTGCACGGCCGCTATGTGCTGGCGGTGGATGACGGTAACGCCTACCTGGCAGCCGGGCTGGCCGGATTGGGCGTACTGTGGCTGCCGCATTACATGGCCGAGCCCTACCTGACGCGCAGCGCGCTGGTGCCGCTGTTCGAGGACTGGCGCCTGGACCCGATGCCGCTGACCATCGCGTTTCCACCGAACCGGCACGTCAGCGCGAAACTGCGGCTGTTCATCGATTGGGTGACGGAACTGATGGGGCCTTATGCGCCCCCCCCGACCGACGCCGTGGCGGCGCAAGCGCCCGCAGCGCGATAACGCCGTCTGCCGGCACCGCCGTCATGGCGGGCCTGCTAAGCCAGGCGTTCCAGCAAGGGGGGCACGCCGGACGCCAGCAACGCCACGCCGGACGCCGTAAGCAAGCCCAGAACAACCTGCCGGAAACGCGCCTCGCTGATGCCGATGTAGAGCTTTGCGCCCAGCAGCGTCGGCACCAGCATCGCTGGGGCCACGATGGCGAACATCGGCAGCATGTCCCGCGTCACGATCCCCGTGGCCATGTAGGTACCCATCGTCACCGCCAGCATGGACAGGTTGAAGTTCTGGATGACGGCACGCTGTTTGTCTTTGTCGAAACCGCGCAACGTGCACCACAGCGTGGGCAGAGTACCGGAAAACCCGCCGATGCCGCCCAGCACCCCGCCAGCGAACCCCACCGTGCCATCGGCAAACCTTCCGCCTGCCGAGATCCTGGGCAGGTTCCTGGCCGCCAGCATGATCGGGCACCACACGATCAGCAAGGCGCCCAACAACGCCTTGAACCAATCCATGTCCAGATGGGGCAGCACCGCCACGCCCAGTGGAATACCGGCCAGGCCGCCCAACACGAAAGGCAGCAGCAGTTTCAGATTGAATCCGCGCCGGACCGTAACGGCCGCCAAGACCTGACCCACCAACGCGCCGAACACGGCAAGCGTGGCCGCCAGGCGCGGCTCCAGCGCCCACGCCCAGAACGACATGGCCACCAGCCCGAAGGCAAACCCCGACAAGCCCTGGACGAAACCGGCGACCACCGCGCCCAGCGCCACTACCAGATACACCGATTCCATCGTCGTCCTCTTCTGTGCCCTGTGTCTCTTATGTTCTACTTTCTGGCCTCGCGCTTATTCCTGGCGGGCGGTATGAATTGTGGTTCACAGCCATAACAGAAAAATTCTATTTTTTGATGGACGAATAATGGATTGCTTATGAAGCGTCCAAGACCAAGACCCAAGGCCACCGATGGACACCCCCGCGATCGCACTGCCCGGCACCCTGCAAGCCACGCTACGGCCGCTTCGACCCCACGATGCCGTTGCCTGGTCGGCGTATCTGAACAAGCCGGGCGTCGTTGAACATACCAGCTGGGGCGATATCAGCCCGTCCGCGCTTGCGGTGCTGATCGAGAGTTATGCCGGCCACCGCGATGCGCTGCGCTGGGCCATCGTGGACGCAGGCGACGGGCTGTTGGGCACCGTCGGCTTGAACGAGATTTCCCCCGCGAATGGGCGCGCCGAATTGGCTTATGACCTTGACCCGCTGCATACCGGCCGTGGCCTGGCAACCCAGGCCGCCCGCGCCGTCACCGAGTGGGCGCAAGCGGCCTTGAAGCTCCAACGCGTCCAGGCTACCGTCCTGGACAGCAACGCGGCGTCCATCGCCGTTCTGGAACGCATGGGAATGCAACGCGAGGGCTTGCTGCGGCAGTACAGGAAAGTACGCGGGCAGTCGCGCGACTATTGGATGTACGCACGCTGTTTCTCGATGCCGGAATGATGGCCCGCCAATGACGACCAAATCTGGACGTTAAGCCCCTGATCGCGGGGGGGGGGCCGCCATCTTTTTGAAAATCTATAGCGTCCCGGACAGCCATTTTAAAAATCAAAGCATGCCGGCCTTGAATCAGCGCGGTTGGCTCCTATATCGGCATTGAAGCGATCGAGTGTGCGGGTCGCTCTTGCGATGACGTAGCTCGGTCTCGATCCTTCCAGACAATTCTTTGGAGGTAATTATGGCCAACTACCCTTTCAGCGATAGCGGAGTCGAGTCTCTCTTTGACGCGGTCCAGGAGCAGATGGACCGGATCTTTCGTAGCGCGGGCCTGCCGGCCACATTGCGGACGGTGCCACGCGGGCGCTTCCCTGCCGTCAACATTGGGGTTTCCGACGACGCCGCCGTCGTCGTCGGCTTCGTTCCCGGCATCGATCCCGACACCTTGAAAGTGTCCATGGAGAAGGGGCTGCTCACCATCAGCGGCACGCGCAACATGCCGCCCTTGCCCGAAAACGGCCGCTACTACGCGCGGGAACGTGCCGAAGGCGACTTCACCCGCGTTATCGAGTTGCCCGGGGACGTCGATCCCGACAACGTCGAGGCGAAATACATCGACGGCTGCCTTTTGATATCCATCAAGAAAAAAGAATCGTCGAAACCGCGTCTTATCGCAATCCAGTGATGCAAGCGTCAAGCACGACTCAGGAGAAACGATCATGAATGAGCGTAACGAACTCGTTGTAGAACCGGGCGGCCGTTCAAAAGAGCAACGCCCCGCCAACCTGCCGGCGGTCGACATTTTTGAAGACGCGACCGGTGTCACCGTGGTGGCCGACCTGCCCGGCGTCACGAAAGACACGTTGAACATTAAAGTGGAATCGGAGGTGCTGGTCATCGAAGGACAGGCGTCGGTGCCGGTTCCCGCCGATGTTCGGCTGATCCACTGCGAACTGCGCGAACCACTGTTTCGCCGCTCGTTCAGGTTGGGGCCGGAGTTCGACAAGGACGCCATCAGCGCCAGCCTGAAGCACGGTGTGCTAACCCTGCAAGTTCCGCGCATCCGCGAGGCGCAGCCGCGTCAGATTCCGGTGACGGTGATGTGACCGTACAGCCCGTGCCGCAGTGGCGTAGCGCCGCTGCGGCGTGTCGGAGCCCATCCATGAACGATCTCGTCCTTACCGAACACAAAGGCTTTCGCCTAGGGGTCCGTGCCGTGCCGTTGCGCTGCCTGGAGCAATTCGGCACGCTGCCCGAGGGTTTCCTGCCGCTGGTTCAGGTCACATATTCAACGCTGGTGCTCCTGGATTGGTGCATTCCCTGCCCCCTGACCCCTCGCGACACGCCCGCCAGCGCGATTTCCGAGGGCACGGCCTATTTGAAGCTGTTCATCGACTCGGGCAAGATCAATCAATACCTGCCCAGGTCGTAAGGCCGCCCTGGCAACGAAACAGCAGCGGGCCATTCCTCCCCGGAACAGCCCGCCCGATGAACGGCGCTACAATCCCCGCCGGTTTTCGCCCTTGGGCGCCCCTTCCCTCAGAAAAAACCACGGCGGGCCCGCGACGGCGCCGGTTGTGATTTCCCCTGACTTTTCATAGCAGTAATCCGGCCAGGCCGGATGGTTTCCGCTTTCGCGATCGAGGATGTCATGTCTCGGCAGTTGTTGGCCTTAGTCCTGGGGCCGCTTCTTGGCTTGTTCGTTGTCTGCATCGGCAACGCGTTCATTTCTTCCCTTACCACCTTGCGCCTGGATGCCGCCGGCGAGTCCGCCACCGTCATCGGCCTGATTTCGTCGTCGTATTTCATCGGCCTGACGCTGGGCGCCATCTTCAATGACCGGCTGATCGTGCGCATTGGCCATATCCGCGCCTATAGCAGTTTCGCCTCGCTGATCGCGGTCACGGTGTTGCTGCAAGGACTGGTCTTCGGCGCCGAGGCATGGTTCGTCCTGCGGCTCATCAACGGATGGGCAAGCGTCGGGGTGTTTCTGGTGGTGGAAAGCTGGCTGCTGCTGGCGGGCGACCCGAAGATGCGCGGACGCTTGCTGGCGTTCTATATGATTTCCCTGTACGGCTCCGGCATGCTGGGCCAGATTCAGCTGGGCGCCCTGACGCAATTGGGCGACATGGCGCCTTTCATGGTGGCCGGGCTGCTGGCCTCGCTGTCAGTGATGCCGATGGTCATCATTCCGCGCATTTCCCCGCTGGTCGAGCGCGTCGAGCCATTGATGCCGCACCACCTGATCCGCATGACGCCCACCGGCGTCATGGGCTGCTTCGGTTCGGGAGTCGCTATCGCGGCGGTCTATACCCTGCTGCCGCTTTACCTGCAGCGGATCGGGCTGGATGTGGCCGAAGTGGGCAAGATGATGGGCGCGGTGATCCTGGGCGCCATGGTGCTGCAGTATCCCGTTGGCCGCTGGTCGGATCTGCGCGACCGTCAGGTCGTGCTTATCGCGTTGGCCGTTTTCTGTACGGTGCTCAGCCTCTTGATCCTGCTGCTGCCCACCGGATCGCCGCTGCTGATCGTTCTGCTGTTCCTGCTGGGTGGCGGCGTGTTCGCCATCTATCCGGTCGCGGTGAGCCACGCCGCGGACCGGGCGCCCGCCGATGCCCTGGTGCGCATGATCCAAGGCCTGCTGCTGATCAATTCGCTGGGGTCGGCGTTGAGTCCGCTGGCGATCTCGCAAGTGATGGCCAAGTACGGCGCGGCCGGGCTGTTCTGGTGTTTTGCGGTGCTGAACCTCAGCTTGATGGCCTTCTTCATGTGGCGCCGCGGCGAACGTCCCGCGCCGTCGCCCGTCGCGCCGTTTGCCGCGGCCGCGCAGATGTCGCCCGTCGGCGTGGAGCTGCGGGTGACCGAAGACCTGGTCCAAGGCGCGTTGGACCACGAAATGACCGAAGATCTGACCAATGTCGTGCCCGGCACGGACGCGGCCGAACCGGTGCTGTCGGCCGCACAGGAGACGCCGCCCGCTTCCAGCGGTGGGTAAAGCGCCCATGGCGGAACCCCGAGTCGAACCGGGCATATGTAACAGACCAGCAATACCTGCAATATCGTGAAGCCTGGACGATAAATAGGGCCCGTATACTCGCTCCGCATCCCAAATCCGCCGGGCCGTTATGGCGTTTGCATGGCAGCCCGCGCCGGAAGATCGACCGTTCTATACCTACATCAACAATCAAAACGCTTTTATAGATATTCGACAGGACGTTTCCTAACTCATGAGAACCCTTATGAAGGTCAGCCCGAGTTTGCGCCGCTGGTGCGCCCGCAGCGCCATGGCAGGCCTGATTGCCGCGACTTTTGCTGCCTACGGCCACCCGGCGCCCGCGCTCGCCGCCACGGACAGCGCACCTGCAATCCAAAGGTCCGCTGCCGCCGCCGTGAAGCCCCCGGATGCCGCCACGGTGATGTATTTCATCTATCAGATCGACGGCAAAGGCGAGACGTCGTATGAAGTGGCAAACGGCAGCATCGCCACGTATTGGTTCGGCCATGCCTTCGAATCCGAAGGCCAGCACTACTACACCGGCTTTGTCTGGAAAACCGCGCAACGGTACGGCAAACCGGGCGAAGACCAGGTCGGGCCCGGAACGCAGGTCAATATCGCCGAATCCACATTCGTGCTGAACGACCCGGCGTCCGAACGCCCCTGGAAATTCCTGGGCATGGAACCCGCCATCGGCGAATTCGGCGCATACGAAAGAGCCCCGGAGGTCGACACCCGCCGCAAGCCGGTCGAATACCGCACGCCCGCTGGCAAGCTGTTGCTGGCCGTGCCCGATACAAGCTTCGACAACGGCATCAACAGCGACGGCTATACCCTGCTGGTGTTCGATCCCCAACAGCTCAAGCCCGACTCGGACAACAACGTCTGGACCTACGTCGGCAGCATCCTGACCGGCGAAGACAATAGCGCCGCGTGCTCGGACGGCGAAGTCATGCCGTGCACCAGCAGCGCCGGCGAACTGGTGTTCACGGCGGCCACAGGCAACGACATGCCGCGCGTGACGGTCAAGCCCAGCGGCACCACGATCTCGGGACCGAACAAGACCCGCCAGCTTGGCGCCGCCGACGTCACGCATTACACGTTCGACGCCAAGACCAAGCGGTACGTCAGCCAGTAACGTTGCGCCGCTACGCAAGTAGCGGCATTCAATTCTTGCGCCATGAACCTGCTCCTGCTCGTCCTTATCGCGCTGCTCGCCGCGGCAAGCGTCGTCTATCGGTGCATGCGCCGGCAGCCTGACGACACCGGCCGGTCGATCACGCGCAAGGTCGCGGGCGGCGCGTTGGCCTACGGGTTGATCGGCCCGGCGATCGGCTTGCCGGTCGTGATGGGCACGATGACGCTTCCGGCCAGCCTGTACAGTTTCGACGGATTACGCGCCGCGTATCTATTCGGCGCGGCGCCCGCCGTGCTGTGCGGCGTGACGGCCGGCGCGCTCAAGCTTGCGCACGCTTCCTGGCCCCGCATGGCGTGGGTATGCGCCGCCGGTACCGCATACGGATTTCTGTTCATGCTGGCCGTGTTCGGAACGGCGCGAATGGCGTATGTGATCGACGCCTTCAAAGTGGGCGCGCTGCCCAGCCTGGTCGCGGCCGTGGTCTGCACGCTGCTGTTCCACGGCGTGCCCGGGCGGCCGTTTGCAACGCCTTCGCAACAACCATGAAAGCCGCTTGAAATCGCGCTGAAATACGGCTGAAAAATTACCTGAAAACGCTGGGAAACCCGCTAAATCATGCGGTTTCGCGACGGCTGCTTAAAGCTGATATTAAGCCTGCATGACTACAATTTCCGGATCGTATTCCCGGTTCGTCTGTCATGCCGTTCACTCAGTTTTCACCGATGCATCCGGACCGGGGCGGCATTCGTATTGCACCGCCCGAAACGCGCCATACGGCCTGCCCGCTGCATGCCATCCAGGACTATCTTTCCGCGTTGGGCCTACGCGATGTGGCGAACAGTTCCGGTGTGGCCGGCGCGGCGCCAGGTGCGCAGGCATGGCTTAAGACCGCCTTCGCGGCCGCCTGCATGCCGGGCCACGACACCACCGGCGTCGCCCGCGCATTGAACCTGCGCACGGATGCCTACGACATCGATCTGGACCGCGAGATCGTGCTGGCGATGCTGGCCAGCCCGGTCGCGTTCACGTTTCCCAGCATCGCGGAACTGGAATCGGCGGTGCGCATCCGCCGCTATATCGTCCAGGCTGCGCGCAAGACCGCGCTGGCGTTCGACACCGAACACGCCGAGCGGCCGTCGGACTATTGGACTTACGACGAGGCACGGGGCTTTACCGTGCGGCCAGGGCGATCGCTGATCGAAGGTTTGCGCAAAGCCACTCAACCCGAGGCGTCGGGCCAGTTGTATGCGTTCTCGTGCTATCGGGCGACCGAGTATGTGACGGTCCTTGGCATCGCGCAGGAGCTGCAACACGCCAACCCGGAGCTGGGCCGCCGCCTGCAACGCCAATGGGAAACGCGCGCGGTGATGTCCGGCCGCTTCCACGAAGCCTTCCTGCACGAATACGGTTCCCTTGCCGCCCCCCTGCCGCATCATTTCTATGTGCCGGGCGATCGGCTGTGGTTCCGCAACCCGGACGCGGCCTCGTCCGACGTCGAAGGGTACGAGGGCTCCTGGGTGTTCTATCTGGGCAGCGGCCAGTTCAACAACTTCTGGGAACGCGGCGCCCCGTTCACGCTGACGACGAAGTGCGTGGAGATCTTCCATTGGCGCCACGGCCTTCGAGTAAACGCCGCCGGTCAATCCTTCATCGACGAACAGATCGTCAAGGCGCGCGTGCGCCAGACCTTGGCCAGCCCCAAGGCCACCGCCGACGTGCTGGCGCGCATGTCGCGGATTCGCGACCCACAAGGCATTTACGACCAGGGCGGCTGCATCGACGCCACGCGTGAGCGGGTACGCTGGGTGTGCCCCGGACATACGGACATCGTGCTGCCCGACGTGCCCGAGCAGCCGCGGTGGTCCATCGCGGCCTGACCGCCCTGCCAATGCAACCTTGGGTGCACGCGCGGCGTCACTCGGCAAGCCCTGCCGCCAACGCCAACGCCCGCGCCAGGAACGGCGACTGATCGTCCTTGCGGTAGCTCGCGATCACCGGCGACACGAACGCATCGGCCTCGATTCGCACATGGGCAACATCCTGCCGTTGCAAGCGCTGCACCGAGGCCGGCACCACCGACACGCCCAGCCCCGCCGCCACCAGGCCGATCGCGGTCTGCAGCTCGTTGGCTTCCTGCACGATCTGCGGCGCATGGCCCGCCGCGCGGAATAGCCCCAGCACATGGTCCGCGAAGTTGGGCCGCGGCCTGGCGGGATACAGCACGAAAGGCTCTTGCGCCAGGCGCTCTACCGACACGCCGCTCATCGCCGCCAGCGGATGCCGCAACGGCACAGCGGCCATCAGCGGTTCGGTCATCAGCACCCGGCGTTCGATCGCGGGATCATCCAGCAGGATCCGGCCGATTCCCAGGTCAATGCGCCCCGCCTTCAGGGCTTCGAGTTGCGGCAGCGTTGTCATTTCCGTCAGACCGACTTCCACCTGCGGGTCCGCGGTGCGCAATTGGCGGATCAGTTCCGGCACGAATCCATACAGGGTCGACGGCACGAATCCGATGCCAAACCAACGCCGCTGCGTCTGCCCAAGACGACGCGTGCCTTCCAGCACTTCGTCCAGGCGCGCGGTCAGCAGCCGTGATTGCTCAAGCAGGAAGCGTCCGGCTTCGGTCAGCCGCAGGGCCCGGGTGGTGCGTTCAAACAATTGCACGCCCAGCGCTTCCTCGAATTGGCGGATCTGCCGGCTCAAGGGGGGTTGCGCCATGTGCAGTCGGGCGGCGGCGCGAGTAAAGCTGCCCTCTTCCGCCACGGCCTGGAAATATCGCAGCTGTCTGAATTGCATGGTTATTTAGACGATATGGGTATAGATAAGAACCCATATAGTCTTGGACCAGAATGGAAAGCGCAAGCCATACTGAACGAATCTAGACACTTTCGGCAAGAAAAGTATGAATCTGGCAAGCGTCTTTCCATGGGTCGGCCTGCTGACAGGCACGTAGGCTCGCCCATCGCATTACGCGACACGACACCGGCCGCGCCCGCCTTGAAGGGCGCACCCACAATAATTCAAGCACCACGGAGACAACCATGCGCATGCGCCATGTACTCAAACCCTTTGTCCGCGCCGTCCTGGCGTTCTCGATGCTGAGCGGCGCGTCCGCCGCGCTGGCGGACAGCTATCCCGACCATCCGGTCAAATGGGTCGTGCCCTTCCCGCCCGGCGGCGCGATGGACAGCATCGCCCGCACGCTGGGCGAATCCATGGGCAGGCAGTTGAACACGTCGTTCATCGTCGAGAACCGCGCCGGCGCGGGCGGCAACATCGGCGCGGCCACGGTTGCGCGGTCCAAGCCCGACGGCTACACGATCCTGATCGTCGCCAACGGCATGGCCGTCAATCCCGCGTTGTACGCCGATCTGAACTACGACCCCATCAAGGACTTCGCGCCGATTTCGCTCTTGGCCGTGGTGCCCAATGTGCTGGTCACCAACCCCGCCCGCACCGGCGCCACCAGCGTGCAGGACGTGATCGGCAAGGCGAAGGCCCAGCCCAACCATTACACCTATGCCTCGGCCGGCGTGGGCACGTCGATCCATTTGGCGGGCGAACTCTTCGTCTCGATGACCGGCGTCGAGATGCTGCATGTGCCGTATAAGGGCAGCGGCCCAGCCGTGGCCGATCTGCTGGGCGGCCAGGTCGACTACATGTTCGACAGCATCACGTCCGCCAAGCCGCACATCGCCACCGGCAAATTGCGCGCGCTGGCGGTCACCACCGCCAAGCGCTCCGCCGCCCTGCCCGACGTGCCGACCCTGCAGGAAGCCGGCGTGCCTGGCTACGAGCTGATGCCCTGGTTCGCGGCCTTCGCCCCCGCCGGCACCCCGCCGGAAGTGGTCGCCAGGCTGAACGAAGCCATGCGCACCGCGCTGGCCGAGCCGAAAGTGAAGGCCACCCTGGATTCGATCGGCGCCGAATCGATCGGAAGCAGCCCGGACGCGTTGCGCGACCATCTGGCCAAAGAAACCGAACAGTGGAAGGCCCTGGTCAAGGCACGCAACATCAAGATCAACTGATGCGTCGGGGGGGG
>NZ_JBHFII010000005.1:80033-84005 GCF_057334215.1 Achromobacter maghribensis
CCCCCCCCCCCCGGGTCTCAGGCGGGCGAAAGGGTTGCCGAGGCATCCAGCAGATGGTCGACGATGGCCAGGATCTGTTCGGCAGCCAGCCCGATATGCCGCTCCAACGCAGCCTCTGCCTTCTCGGCCTGCCCCTGGCGGCTAAGCGCGATCAATTCCTTGTGCTCGTCATGGGCCTGCTGGCGGATCGGCGCGTTGACGATCTGAAAACGGAAATAACGTTCGGATTTTTCGTGCAGCGCGCGCACCATGCCCAGCGCCGCCGGCCGTTGCGCGGATCGGTACAGCAACTCGTGAAGCTGCCAATTCAACCGCCCCCATTGCTCGGGCGCCGCCGTGTCCATCTGCGCCACCACCGCTTCGGCCCGGTCCAGATCGCCGTCGTCATGCTGCTGCACGGCAAGCCGGAACAGCCAGGGTTCCAGCCGCATGCGGATATCAAAGAACTCTTGGACCTCGGTGCGCGACAGCATCGACACATAAGCGCCCCGGTGCGGGATCATGTCGATCAACCCTTCGGCGCTGAGCTGGCGGATGGCTTCGCGCACCGGCAGGCGGCTAACGCCCAGCTCTTCCGCGAACAACTCCTGGCGCAGCGCGGACCCCGGCGGGATCACCCCCGACAGGATGCGGTCGCGCAGTTCGTCCACCACCAGATCGACGGCGGTCTTGCGGACAAGCCGGCCGGCGGTTCCGGTCGAGGGACGGATCGGAGAAGCGGAAAGCGGCGAATTCTGGGACACGTGAGACCTGCCTGGTTAGGCCGCCCGGCAAAAACCCGGCGGCATGGAGATGCTGGCGCCGGGTCTGGCGTGCCCAGGAAAACCCCGAGAGACAGCCGGACCCGATGCCCGTTTAATGCGAGTATATTGGATCCATGATCCAGTAGGTAAGAGCCACTCTGACACGCAGTACCCCGAGGCCAGCCGCCTCGATTTTTAAAGCCTTTATTTTTGGATCCAATATCCAATAACCAATATCCGCCTGTTGATGATGCAGGCGGGCACGCACCAGGAGCCTCAGCATGAGCATTCAATGGCAAGGCGTTTTCCCCGCCGTGACCACCAAACTGAACCCGGATTTCTCGCTGGATCTGGACGCCTTGCGCCAGGGCCTGGAACGGCTGATCGTCAACGGCGTGGGTGGCGTCGTGATGATGGGCATGGTGGGCGAAAACGCCCAGCTGTCGCCCGACGAGAAGCTGACCGTCCTGCGCACGGCCGTGGAAACCGTGCGCGGGCGCGTGCCGGTGATCTCCGGCGTGGCTGAAACCGGGACCGCCCGCGCCGCCGCGTTCGCACAGGAAGCGGCCAAGATCGGCGTGAATGGCCTGATGGTGTTTCCCGGGCTGACCTACAAGTCGGACAATCGGGAAACGGTGGCTTTCTATCGGACGGTGGCGCAGGCCAGCCCCCTGCCCATCCTGCTTTACAACAACCCGCGCGGCTACGGCGTCGACCTGACGCCAGACCTGGTGGCCGAATTGCTGGAAGAACCGACCATCGTGGCCATCAAGGAAGAGTCTTACGACACCACCCGCGTGACCGACCTGATCACCCGTTTCGGTGACCGCCTGGCCGTCGTGTGCGGCGTGGACGACCTGATCCTGGAAAGCGCCGCCCTGGGCGTGACCGCCTGGGTATCGGGCATGGCCAACGCCGTTCCGAAGGCATCGGTCGACTTGCTGCGGCTGGCCGCAGAGGGCGATTTCGTGCGCGCCCGCAAACTGTACGCGGCATTGACGCCGCTGTTCCACCTGGACACCGTGGTCAAGCTGGTGCAGCACATCAAGCTGGCCGAGCACCTGATCACCGGCAGCGCCGAAACCGTCAAGCCCCCGCGCCTGGACCTTGCCGGCGCGGAACGCGAACGCACCATCGCCATCACCAAACAGACGCTCGCGGACCTGTCCGCCCTGGGCTACTGATCCCTGATTCCGGAACCGCCATCATGCGACTCATCCGCCTGCCCGCGCTGATTGTCAGCGCCCTGATTGCCCAGTCCGCCGCGCATGCCGCGGACTATCCCGCCCGCTCCATGGAACTGGTGGTCGCCTACCAGCCTGGCGGCGGCAGCGACAACACCGCCCGCGCCATCGCCGAAGCCGTGCGCCCGCCGCTGCTGGCGCAGCCCACCGTCGTAATCAACAAGCCCGGCGCAAGCGGCTCCATCGGTTGGTCGTATGTGGCCAACGCCCAGCCCGACGGCTACAAGCTTGTCCTGATGACGCCGGAAATGCTGGTCGTGCCGCTGATGGGCATCGGCAAGACAACGGTGAACGACTTCCTGCCCATCGCGCGCTTCACGGACGATCCGTCTTCGGTGACGGTGCGTGCCGATGCGCCATGGAAAACCGTGCAGGAGTTTCTGGAATATGCCAAGAAGAACCCCGAGCGGGTAGCGGTGTCCAACGCGGGCATCGGCACCGTGCCGCACATGGCGGCTGCGGCGCTGGGCGAGCAAACCGGCGTGAAGTTCGTGCACGTGCCCTATCAAGGGTCGGCGCCGGCCATCATGGGCCTGCTGGCGGGCGACGTGCAAGCCACGACGGTCGCCTATGCGGAACTGCAGCAGCACGTCGAAACCGGCAAGCTACGCACGCTTGCTGTGATGGCGCCCCAACGGCTGGAAAACCTGCCTGCGGTGCCCACCATGAAGGAGCTTGGCGCCGACCTGCAATTCAGCGTGTGGCGCGGCATCGGCCTGCCCAAGTCCGCCCCCGCGGATGCCGTGGCGAAATGGCGTGCCGCCGCCAGCCATGTCGCGCAATCCAAGGAATTTCAGAGCCTCATGCGCAAGCAGAACCTGACGCCGTCCTATGCCGACCAGCCGCAGTTCGCGGCCGACGTAGCCCGCCAGGAACAGGCCTTCAACACGCTGGTGCCCAAGCTGAACCTCAAACCGTAGGTCCAGCCGGGGCGCCCGCGCGTTATTCCACCGTTGCGCCGGACCGCTTCACCACTTCGGCCCAACGGGGGATCTCGGTGGCCATCAGCGCGCGCAGTTCGTCGGGCGTGCTGCCCACCAGTTCCATACCCATGGTCTTGCCCAGCTTTTCCTGGACGTCGGGCTCTTTCAGGATGATCGCGATCTCCTGGGCCAGCTTGTCCAGGATCGGCTTGGGCGTGCCCTTGGGCGCATAGACGGCCTGCCACGAAGCCATCTGGAACCCGGCCACGCCGGCTTCCTGCATGGTCGGCACGTTGGGCGCCAGCGAGATGCGGTCCTTCGTGGTGACGGCCAGCAGCTTCAGCTTGCCCGTCTGCAACAGCGGCAAGGCCGCCGTCATCTGATCGAACATGAAGGTCACGGCGCCGGACGACACGTCCACCATCGCGGGCGGCGTGCCCTTGTACGGCACGTGCGTCAGCGGCACGCCGATCATGCTTGAAAACAGTTCGCCCGCCAGGTGCGTCGACGTGCCCGCGCCCGACGATGCGAACGTGCGCTTGTTCGGATCGCGCTTGAGCAACGCGATCAGGTCGGCCACCGAATTCACGCCCAGGTTGGGATCCACCAGTAGCACGTTGGGCAGGTAGGCGATCAGCGACACCGGCTCGAAGTCCTTCACCGGGTCGTACTTCAAGTTCTTGTACAGGCTGGCGTTGATGGCGTGGGTGCTGATGGTGCCGCCGAACAGCGTGTAGCCGTCGGGCGCCGCCTTGGCGACATAGGTCGCGCCGATGCCGCCGGCCGCACCGGGCTTGTTCTCGACGATGACGTTCTGGTGCAGGCGGTCGCCCAGCTTCTGGGCCAGTACCCGGCCCACCACGTCGGTCGAACCGCCGACGGTGAACGGCACCACGTAGGAAATCGGCTTTTGGGCGGGCCAGTCGGCCGCGGGGGGGGGCATGGCCGCGAGGCCAAGGGCGGCGCCGGCCAGCAGCGCACCCAACGCACTGCGTCGTTGTGGGTTCATGTTGTCTCCTGCCTTGTTTTATGGGTATGGGTCGCCGGCCGGGCGGCCGGCGG
>NZ_JBHFII010000005.1:84098-91924 GCF_057334215.1 Achromobacter maghribensis
GGCCGGCGGCAAGGCTCAACGGCCCTGTTCTTTGCGCCAGGCGGCGAATTTGTCTTTGGTGCCCGGATCGGTGGGCGGATACAGGCCCAGGATGGACGCGCCCTGCTGCACCTGGCTGGTCACGAAGTCTTCGAAGGCGGTCATTTCCACGGCCTCGACCGAGATCTCGTCGGCCAGATGCGCGGGAATCACCACGACGCCCTCGCGGTCGCCCACCACGATGTCGCCCGGCCACACGGCCACGTCGCCGCAACCGATGGGCGCGTTGATGTCCAGCGCCTGATGCAGCGTCAGGTTGGTCGGCGCCGACGGCCGCTGGTGATAGGCGGCAAAGCCCAGTTCGGCGATTTCGGGCGAATCGCGAAAGCCGCCATCGGTGACGACGCCAGCCACGCCGCGCTTCATCAGCCGCGTGACCAGGATGGAACCCGCCGACGCGGCGCGCGCGTCCTTGCGGCTGTCCATGACCAGCACCGCGCCTTCCGGGCAGGTCTCGACCGCGACGCGCTGCGGGTGCGAACGGTCTTCGAACACCTTGATGGTGTTCAGGTCTTCACGGGCGGGGATATAGCGCAGCGTGAACGCCGGCCCGACCATATTGGGCAGGTTGGCGTTCAGCGGGCGCACATCCTGGATGAACTGATTGCGCAGGCCGCGCTTGAACAGGGCCGTGCACAGCGTGGCCGTGCTGATGCCGGCCAGGCGGGCGCGGGTTTCGGGATTCATTTGGGACACGATGACTCCGGGGGTCGATACTCGATAAAAAAGGGCAAGCGCCTGGCGGGCCGCGCCCGCCAGGCATTTAGAAGATTTCGGGTTCGGGCACGGGCGCGCCGAATCCGGTTTCGAGGAAATCGAAATCGCAACCGTCGTTGGCTTGCAGGATGTGTTGGGAATACATCCAGCCGTAGCCGCGCTCGTAGCGCTTGGGCGGCGGCGTCCAGGCGGCGCGGCGCGCGGCAAGCTCCTCGTCGCTGATGTTCAGGTGAATGCTGCGGGCCGGCACGTCCACCGTGATCATGTCGCCCGTCTTGACCAGCGCCAACGGACCGCCGATATAGGCTTCGGGCGCGGCGTGCAGAATGCAGGCGCCATAGCTGGTGCCACTCATGCGGGCATCCGACAGGCGCAGCATGTCGCGCACGCCTTGCTTCACCAGCTTGGTCGGAATGGGCAGCATGCCCCACTCCGGCATGCCGGGGCCGCCTTGCGGGCCGGCGTTGCGCAAGATCATGATGTGTTCGGGCGTGACGTCCAGGTCCTCATCGTCGACCGCGGCCTTCATGCTGGGGTAGTCGTCGAACACCAGCGCCGGGCCGGTATGTTGCAGGAACTGCGGCGCGCACGCGCTGGGCTTGATCACGCAGCCGTCCGGCGCGATATTGCCGCGCAGCACGGCCAGCGCGCCTTCGTCGTAGATGGCGGTGTCCAGTTTGCGGATCACGTCGTCGTTATAGACCTCGGCGCCGGCAATGTTCTCGCCCAGCGTCTTGCCCGTGACGGTCATCGCCGTGGGATCCAGATGATCTTGCAAGCGCGACATCAGCGCGGGCAGGCCGCCCGCGTAATAGAAGTCTTCCATCAGGTAGGTGTCGCCGCTGGGCCGGATGTTGGCAATGACCGGCACCTTGCGGCTGGCGGCGTCGAAGTCGTCCAGGCCAACCGCGTGGCCGGCACGGCGCGACATCGCAACCAGGTGCACGATGGCATTGGTGGAACAGCCCATCGCCATGGCGACGTTGATGGCGTTCTTGAACGACGCCAGGCTCAGGATGCGCTTGGGGCTAAGGTCTTCCCAAACCATCTCCACCACGCGGCGACCACACTCGGCAGACATGCGCATGTGGTTGACGTCCGCCGCCGGAATCGAGGATGCGCCCGGCAGCGTCATGCCGATGGCTTCCGCGATGGCCGTCATGGTGCTGGCCGTGCCCATCGTCATGCAGGTGCCGTAGCTACGGGCGATACCGCCCTCCACTTCGGTCCATTGTTCTTGCGTGATCTTGCCCGCGCGGCGCTCGTCCCACAACTTCCAGGCATCCGAGCCCGATCCCAGGATCTTGCCCTTCCAGTTGCCGCGCAGCATCGGGCCCGCGGGCACGTACACGCACGGCAACCCGGCGCTGATGGCGCCCATGAGCAAGCCCGGCGTCGTCTTGTCGCACCCGCCCATCAACACGGCGCCGTCGACCGGATGGCTGCGCAGCAGCTCTTCCGTTTCCATCGCCAAAAAGTTGCGGTACAGCATGGTCGTCGGCTTGACGAACGATTCCGACACCGAAATGGCCGGCAACTCCACCGGAAAACCGCCCGCCTGGAACACGCCGCGCTTCACGTCTTCGACGCGTTGCTTGAAATGGCTGTGACAGGGATTCAGGTCCGACCACGTGTTGATGATGGCGATGATGGGACGGCCGACCCAGTCGTCGGGGGCATAGCCCATTTGCATCATGCGGGAACGGTGGCCGAACGAACGCAGGTCATCCTTGGCCATCCAGGCGGCGCTGCGCAGACTTTCGTAGGTACGTTTCATAGGGGAATAGGGAGTGAAGCGTGGTGGGGATGGGATCATTTAAACACTAATACATTAGTGCGTCAGCTAGGTAAAAACCCGCTACACTGCGGGCTTCGACCACCGTACTCCCGACACGCCTTCGGATGCAAAGCCAAAAGCTCAGACTGGACCGTTCGCGCCACGCGGCGCCCCAGGTCTTTGAACACTTACGCGAACAGATCGTATCGCTGGAGCTCGCCCCGGGCACCGCGTTATCGCGCGTCACGCTGGCCGAAACCTACGGCCTGAGCCAGACGCCCATCCGCGACGCCCTGATGCGCCTGGCCGAAGAAGCGCTGGTCGAGATCTACCCGCAGCACACCACCGTCGTCAGCCGTATCGACATCCCCGCCGCCCGGCAGGCGCACTTCCTGCGCCAATCGCTGGAACTGGAAATCGTGCACCAGCTGGCGCAACGGCCCGACCCGATGCTGCACAAACGCCTGCAAGCCAGCATCGACCTGCAACGCGTCAGCCATGCCAATGGCGAATACCAGCAGTTCATCGACGCCGACCAGGCTTTTCACCGCGACATGCATGCCGCGGCGGGCGTGACCAGCCTGTGGCAACTGGAGCAACGCTACAGCGGCCACCTGGATCGCCTGCGCCGCCTGCATCTGCCGGAAGCCGGCAAGGCCGAACGCATCATGGACGATCACCAACGCCTGTTGGACGCCATCGTGGCGCAAGCGCCGGAACGCGCGCAGCACGTGCTGCGCGAGCACCTGTCCGGAACGCTCAGCCAGGTCGCCGAGATCTGCAAGCGCTACCCCGAGTACGTGCTGGCGGAGTAACGCCGCCCTGCCCGAAAATATCCTCCTGCGCGGCCTTGTTGAGCGCGATGATGGCGGGATGCTGCAATTGCCGGTCCGTGGTCAGCGCGTAAAGCTGCTCTTTAACGGCGGTGGTGCTGCCGATGGCTCGCACCCGATATTGCTTGACCAGATAGGCGGTCGTGGCAGTCGGCGCCACGAACAGGCCCACCCCGGTTTGGCCGAATGAATTCAACAAGGCGCTGTCGTCGAACTCGCCCACGATGCGGGGCCGGATATCGTGGTCGTCAAACCACTGCACCAGCCGCGCCCGGATCGCCGCGTCTTCGCCGGGCAACAGGAATGGCGCCTGGTCCAGCATCTTGGGAAACCGGCCCGGCAATTGCTCAAGCAAGGCCGGCGCGCCAAAAAACGTCAGGCTGCTTTCGCCCAGCAAGTGACTGAAACCGCGGACATTCAAATGGCTGGGCATGGGACGATCGGCGATCACCATGTCGTACCGGTGTACCGCCAGATCCGCTAACAGGAACGCAAGGCGGCCTTCGCGGCAAATCAGCCGCACACGCTCTTCCAGGCGCAGCACCGGTTCGATCATCCGGTACACCAGCGATTTGGGCACGCCTTCGGCGATCCCGATCCTGAACTCCACGGCGGGCTGCGCGGGCCGGTTGCGCAGATCGTCCAGCAATTCGTCGCCAAGGGTGAAGATGCGATCCGCGTACTGCAGCGCGCGGCGGCCGACATCCGTCAGTTCCAGGCCGCGCCCCACCCGCCGGAACAGCGGGGAATCCAGCGAGTCCTCCAGTTCCTGCAACTGGCCGCTGATCGACTGCGGCGTGCGCTGCAATTGCTGCGCCGCACGGGCAATGCTGCCCGCCTTGGCGACCATCCAGAAATAGCGCAGATGTTTGTAGTTGAGAGAGACCATCGCGGATCCATCCAAAAAATCTGACTATCACTTCATGATATGCGAATTGTCCGAAGAATAAGCCTGTTCTAGACTGGCCTCGTACCTTGCAGGAGGCGGCAAATGGGTCAGATCGAGACTTTTGCCACAACGCCGATGTGGGTGGGATTCATCGGCTTCGTGCTGGCGGTGCTGGCGCTTGATTTATATGCACTGGGCGGCCGTCGCGCGCACCGGGTGTCATCCCGGGAAGCGCTGGGCTGGGTGCTGGCCTGGGCCACGCTGGCAACGTTGTTCGGGCTGTCGATGTGGGCGTTTCTCGACGCCAGCGCCGGCCGGGCCGTGGCCAACCAGAAAACCCTGGAGTACTTCACCGGGTATCTCATCGAACTGTCGCTGTCCGCGGACAACATGTTCGTCTTTTCCCTGATATTCACGTACTTCGCGGTGCCCCCCGAACTACAGCGGCGGGTGTTGCTCTACGGCGTGCTGGGCGCCATCGTGATGCGCATCGGGATGATACTTGCCGGGGTCTGGCTGCTGTCGAAATTCGTCTGGCTGTTCTACGTGCTTGGCGTCTTCCTGATCCTGAGCGGCGCCAGGATGCTGGCGACGGCCGGACGCCAGCCCGACATCGCCCAAAACCCCCTGGTCCGCTTCATGCGGGCACGAATGCGCATCACCCCCGACTACCACGGCCAGTCCTTCTTTGTCCGCATCGACGGGCTGCGCTACGCCACGCCGATGTTCGTCGTCCTGCTGGTGATCGAAGCCACGGATGTGGTCTTTGCCGTCGACAGCATCCCGGCGATCTTCGCCGTCACGCGCGACCCCTTCCTTGTCTTCACCTCGAATATCTTCGCCATCATGGGCCTGCGGGCGCTGTATTTCCTGCTGGCGGACATGGTGGGCCGCTTCCACTATCTGAAGTATGGGCTGGCGATCGTGCTGATCGTCATTGGCGGCAAGATGCTGGCGGCGCAGTGGGTCCATGTGCCGGTGCACTGGTCGCTTGGCGTGGTCGGCCTGGTGTTGGCCGCGTCCATCGGCGCCAGCTTGCTGTTGCCCAGGCGGAAGGCTTCGGCCGACCGCTATAACGTGAAGAAGTCACACACCGAGGAGCTGCCATGAACACGATCATTCTCGCTACCGACGGATCGACATACAGCGATGAAGCCGCCCGCTACCTGGTCGCGAGCCCATTGCTGAACCGCGATTTCATCGTGCATGTGGTCCATTGCGAACCTCAGGTGTCGGGGGATGTCGAGTCATTCATCGGCAAGGCCGACGTCGACGCCTGGCATCACGAAGAAAGCGGCAAGGCAATGCGCTCGGTGGTGGACATCCTGCGCAGCGGAAACGTCAACTACGAATGCCACGAACTGACCGGGTTCACGCCCGAGAAAATCGTCAATTACGCGGCCAGCGTCAACGCCACGGCGATCGTGCTGGGATCGCACCACCGCAGCCCGGTGGTCAACGCCTTGATGGGGTCGGTCAGCGGACGGATTTTGGCGCATGCGCCATGTCCGGTACTGGTGGTTTAAGGCGATCACCCAAGGTAATGTGAAGAAAGTCCTGCCTTTTTGCCTTGATTCCAGCGGGAAAAATCGTCCTGCCAACTCAATCCAGAGGATACCGCCGGATCACCGTCTTTCCGTCTCGTTCGGCCAGCGACAGCAAGGCTTCACCCGAGGCGTCCATGCCCAGTAGCCCGTTCTCCACGTCCTGCGGCATTTGGAATGGGCGCCACGTTTTGCCCTGGTCGCGCGTGGCGAAATAGGTTTTGGTGTATTCGCTGAACGAAAACAGATGATCCGCGTAGGTCTTGATCACCCAGACTTTGCGGCCAAACCAGGCTTTGCCTATCCAGGTGGGTTCGCCGCGCACGGTGGGCGACGCCGAACGCCGATGCCATGTCCGTTCGGCCTTGTCCAGCTCATAGATGGCGTTGCCCAACGTTTCGAACACGCGTTCGTCCCGGGTATAACGCGCGTCGGGCGCGGGCGCCGGGACGGACGACGCGTGGGGGGTGATGCGGAAGGCAGGAGACGCACCGCTCTGAAGCTCCACTTCAAAGCGCCGGGTTTCCAGCACTTCGTTTTTTTCCGCCGCGTTCAAGCTGATCCGCGTGCGCCAGCTCCAGCCCACAGCCCGCCTGTCGTCCAGGGGAAATAGCGACCAGTCGTAGGCCAATTGGCTGCCGTCCTTGCCCGCCTTTTCCTGGAAAGCGCGATCGAAGGCTTGCGCGTCGGGCCAGACCTGCTCGTCAAGCAAGGTGGCCGACCAATGCCGGGCGCCGTCTTCACTGACCAATAGGCGTTGGCCAGCGTCGTGCCGTTCCAGCGCGATCACGCGGTCTTGCGTCAGGAACACGGTGTATTGCAACGGCGGACCCAGGACGGCGTCCGGATCATACGTCCAGGTCTTGCCCTGGTCGTCGGAGCGCAGCGTTTCCCAGGCAGCGGGCGGATCGCCGTTGCCGTTCTGGATGCCGGGGCTACGTGGCGTGCCCGTGACCAGGTACAGCGTGCGGCCTTCGGGGGAACCGATCAGCGTGACGCCGGTGTCGCCGCTGATGGACCCCAGCAGCTTGAATACGCCCGTGCCCTGCCCGCCGTAGATCAGGTTGCGCGTGTCGGCCAGTTGCCATGGATTCTGGGGCCGCGTGCCCAGGGCAGGCACCAGGGCGTCAAGCTGCGGCGCTTGTTCCAGGCCCGCCAGGTCTTTGCCGGTGATGAGGCGTTGCCCAACCAGCAATTGGCGTTCGCCGAACCGTTGCAGCGACACCCGGGAAGACGAGGCCAGCGGCGGACCATTGAGTTCGCCGATGAGCTCGTTGCGCGCAAGCGGCTTGCCCATCGGCACCAGCTGATAGAGGCCATAGCCGATCACCCCCGCGACCACGATCGCGGCGCCGCTGGCAAGCAGTCTAAGGTTCATGGCTGCAGAGCATCCTGATGCATGGGCGCCCGCCATCTGGCCGGCGACTTTTGGGAATAGGCGAAACTATAGCGTGTTGCGCGACGTTCTCTATACTGGCGTGACATACTCTCACGCTTCAACCGGCGCCACACGGAAACCCGACATGATCGCAAGGCACGCTCGCTTCGCTCTGGCCCTGGCTTTGCTGGGGGCAGCTGGCTGGATGCCACCCGCCTTGGCCGCGCCACCCGACGTTTGCCAGGCGGTGACCGTGCGCGAAGGCGACCCGATTCCGCCGGACGCTTGCGCCGTGAATATCGTACCCCGCGACCTGGACGTGTCGCGCATCGTGTTTGGCGACGGCCCGGCCTGGACGCCGCTGGATCCCCGCGCCATGCCCGGCGTGTTCTACGACACCTCGTCCATTGCGCCAGTATCCGAAAGGCCGGTGGTGATGGCGGTGACGGTCGCGTGGTTCTATGCGCAACCCCGCGTGTCGGAGACGAACGGGCAACCCTATGGATCGGTATCGCAGCCGGTGATGCTGAACTGCGGCGCCAACACCTATACGGTCACCGAGACCCGGCACTACGCCGGCAACGACGCGACCGGTGCGCTGGTGGAGTCGATTCCCGTGGCGGGCATCCACGATGCGCCGGTCGCGCGC
>NZ_JBHFII010000005.1:91992-156976 GCF_057334215.1 Achromobacter maghribensis
CCCCCGCGACCCGGTCCAGCGCAAGCTGCGTGCCATGGTGTGCCCGCCGCCGGGCAAGACCGTGCGCAAGTAGGCGCGGCGCCCTACCCGCGCCAATAGCGGTACAGCGCCCGCGCGGCCGCATCCAGCAAGAAGCCCAGTACGCCGATCATCAGCACCATGGCCATCAGTTCGGAATAGGCCAGGCGGTCGCGCGTATCCAGGATGAAGTACCCCATCCCGGCCGACACGCCCAGCATTTCGCAGGGCACCAGCACAATCCACAGAATGCCGATCGCCAGCCGCACCCCGGTCAGAATGTGCCCCAGCACGCCGGGCAGGATGACGCTGCGCAAGGTTTCCCAACGGGTGGCGGCCACGCTTTGGGCCAGTTGCAGCCAGCGCGGGTCCAGCTGCTGCACGCCTGCGGCGGTATTCAGCACGATGGGCCAGACGGCGGCGAACGTCAGCAGGAAATAGACAGGATCATCCCCCACACCGAACACCATGACGGCAATGGGCATCCAGGACAGCGGCGAGATCATCCGCAAAAACTGCATGGCGGGCGATACGGCGGCCTCAAGGCGGCGCCAGCTGCCGATCGCCAGCCCCAGCGGCACGCCGATCAACAGTGCAAACCCCAGCCCCACGGCAATGCGCCGCAGACTGACCAGGATATGCATGGGCAGGTCCGATGCGGTCAGCAATTCCGCCAGGCTCACGAAGGTGGCGCCCGGCGAAAAACGCCGCGCCATGCCGCCGGCTGGCGACAGGACGTCGGTGCCCAGCCACCACAACGCCAGCAAGGCCGCCAAACCGCCCAGCCCCAACAGGCAACGCCGCCCCAGGCCCAAGCCGCCGTTGCCCGGGCGGCGGACCGGCTTGGCGCTTGATCCGGCCGGATCGGCGCTTCCGGCGGATCCCCCAGGCGCGGCTGCTGCGGGCGCTTGCGAACCGGCAAATGACTCGCGTGCCGTCACGCCTGCACCATTTCAGTCCGCGTATAAGCGTCCGGGAAGCCAAAGCGGCTCAGACCGCCCACGGATTCGATGGCACGCTTGACGTAGCGGTCATCGACAAGCTCACGGGCCGCGCGCGCCGGGTCCAGGTCGGCCAGGAAGCCCCGATCGGCCTCGATCACCGTATCGCGCAAGCGGCGCACCAGTTCCTCGGTGTAGCTGGGGAACGGATAGGGCTGGAAGTCGATGCGGCGCTCGTCCCAGTCGGCGTGGCGGATGGCGCCGCTGCCCAGGTAGCCTTCGCGGTCGGCGGCGGGCGGCGCCAGCACCTTGGTCAAGGCCGGCAAGCCGTGCGGCGTGTAGCGGTTGATGCCTTCCTTGGACAACAGCTGGGCGGTTTCGGCCCGGTGATCGCGTATCCACAGCTGGGCCTGCACGATGGCATCGACCACCTTCTGCGACCACGCGGGACGCTGTTCAAGGTCGCGCTCATGCATAAAGACGACGCAGCAGGCATGGTTGCGCCAGATGTCGCCGGTGAAGCGCAGCACCTTGCCCACGCCCAGCGTTTCGGCGACGGCATTGAAGGGCTCGGCCACGATGTAGCCGGCGATGCGGTTCTGCGCCAGGGCCGGCGGCATGTCCGACGGCGCCATGACGATCAGGTTGACCTCATTCGCGCCGACCGAGCCGTCCTTGCGCGCCACCGGCGTCAAGCCGTTTTCGCGCAGCAGATATTGCAGCATGACGTTGTGGATGGAATACCAGAATGGGATGGCAACCGTCTTGCCGCCCAGTTCCTTGACGCTGTTGATGGCGGGGGCCACCGTCAGGCCCGATCCGCCCACGTGGTTCCAGGCCACGACCTTGGCCGGCACCTTGCTGCCGAAGCGCGCCCATACCGTCATGGGCGACAGCA
Source organism: Achromobacter maghribensis (assembly GCF_057334215.1). NCBI lineage: Bacteria > Pseudomonadati > Pseudomonadota > Betaproteobacteria > Burkholderiales > Alcaligenaceae > Achromobacter > Achromobacter maghribensis. The sequence goes on from NZ_JBHFII010000005.1 coordinate 93,850, forward strand.
GGTGCACCACGTTCACCTGGCCGGAAATGAAGGCTTCGATTACCTGCGCCCAACTGCGCAGCAGCGTGGGCTTTTCCGCTTTGACGCCGGCCTTGTCGAACAAGCCATTGTTATGCGCCACCAGCAGCGGCGCGGCGTCCGTGATGGGCAGATAGCCGATCCGTACCGGCGCGTCCGGCTCGCTTTGAGCGCGGGCGTTGAACGCCGACAGCAACGTGCTTGCGCCGCCTGCCGTCAGCAGGGCCGAGAGTTTCAACCAGTCGCGACGCGACATGTGTTCCAGGCACATCTATGAGCTCCTTGGTGGACGAACGTCCGTTCAAACCAGCGCGGGATCGCCGCGCACAACCCGCAGCGCGGCGCGCAGACGGGTCAGGATTTCCAAACGCAGCACGCCCATTTCGGGCAGCAGGTCGGCGCGCGGATGCGGCAGATCCACCTGCCATTGGCCCAGGATGCGCCCGGGCACGCCGCCCAGCAGGACGATCCGGTCGGCCAGCACCAGCGCTTCATCGATATCGTGCGTGATCAGGACGGCGGCGGTCCGGAAATCGGCCACCACTTTGCGCAGCAGCGTCTGCATATCGCTGCGCGTGACTTCGTCCAGCGCGCCGAAGGGTTCGTCCAGCAGCAGCACCGATGGCTGACGCGCCAGACAGCGTGCCAGCGCGGTGCGCTGCGCCATGCCGCCGGACAATTGCGACGGACGCAGGTGCCGGGCATGCGACAGGCCGACTTCATCAATGGCCTGATCAATCCGCGTCCGGCGCTGGTCGTCCGTCAGCACGGGTTGATGGGTGAAATCCAGACCGAACGCGACATTGCGTTCCAGCGACAGCCAAGGCAGCAGGCTGGGATCCTGGAAAGCGACGGCCACGCGGGGGTGCACGCCGGTCAACGGCGCGCCTTCCATCAATAGCGATCCGGCCGTGGCCGACTGCAAGCCCGCCAGCACGCGCAGCAGGCTGGACTTGCCTGCCCCGCTGGCGCCCAGCACCGCCACGACTTCACCGCGCGCCAGATCCAGATCCACGTCATGGAAAACGGGGCTGGCCGCGCCGGCGTAGCGCAGCGCCAGGCCGCGTGCCTGCAGAACCGGCGGCGCGCCGGCCGTCATGCGGTAGCCTCGGCAGCCAGTCTGGCTTGGCGTTTGGCCAGTTCGGTCTTCAACTGGACCAGGCTGGGCGTGACGATCGGCAGGAAGGCGGCTTCGCGCCAGCGCCGCGCGAAGCCCGCGCCGGCGGGCTTCAGATACGCCGCGCCGCCACTGGCCTGCAATTCCAGCTGCACCGCCTGATTCGCGGCTTCAGCCAGCGCGATGCGGATCTCGAACAGCGCCCACGGTTCGGCCACGAAGCGTTCGCTGCGCACGCCAGCGATCAGGCTGGCGGCCAGGGTATCGACCTGCTGGCGCAGCGCTTGCAGGGGTTCACCCAGGATGCCGCGCGACGCCTGGCCCTGGCCGGTTTGCGTTGCGGCTTGCAGCGCACGGCGGGCCAGCCCGATGGACAGGCCGCATTGCAGGCCGGCAAAGGCCGGACGCGCGCCAGGCAGGTACTGCCGAGCATCGGGATGGATCAGCCATTCCGGGCCGATGCGCACACCCTGCACGGTCAACGCCGCGGTGTTGCTGGATTGCAGGGCCAGCAGGGACAGGTCCGGACTGCGGACGAGGCCCGCGATGTCGTGCGGCAGCGCCACCACGGCGGGCGTGCCGTCCGGGGCGGTAACGGCAGCCGCGACCAGAAACCCCTGCGGCCGCAGGTTCGTCACCCACGGCATGCGGCCGTCCAACACCCATTCGCCGCCAGCGTCGCGGGCGCCGATCTGCAACGATTCGATGCCCGACAGGAATTTCATGGCGTTCGATAGCGCGGTGGCGCCGGCCTGTTCGCCCGCCAGCAGCCGCGCCATCCAGGCATCGGCCAGCCCGGTGTTCGGGCTGCGCAACAAGTATTCGATGAAGACGCGCTGGCTCCAGACCACGAAGGCGCTGGCAACCGAGCGTTCGGCCACCTGCGAGACGGCTTCGATCGCGTCGCCGATGTCGGTGCCGCGCAAGCCGCCCTGGGCCGCCGGCACGCCAATGCGGAACAGCCCGGCGTCAGCCAGCCGGGGCAGCACGGCGGCGGCGCCCAGGCTGCCGTCGTCCAGCGCGTCGGCGTGCTGATCCAGCCACGCCGCCAGATCCTGGGGCAAGGCCCAGTCTGCGGCGCGTCCTGCGCCGAGCGGTTGCCCCGCCATCACGCACCGCTCCAGGCGTAGTCGCGCAATTGATCGTTCAACGGCGTCTGGGCCAGGTTGTTGCCGAAGTTGCAGATCGTGGCCAGCCCGACGCCCACGATGACTTCCAGCGCATTGCCGTCCGAATACCCGGCGTCGCGCAACGCCTGCAAGGCGTCGTCGCTGACGCGGCCACGCGTCTGGATGACGGCTTCCGTGAAGGCGGCCAGGGCCTGCAAACGTTCATCGGGCAGCACGCCCTGGGCGCGCAGCGCATCCACGACTTCGGGCGAAAGCCGGGCCTTGTTGCGCGCAAGCGCCGTATGCCCGGCCACGCAGAACGTGCAGCCATGACGCGTCCCGGCCACCAGCTGGACCACTTCGCGCTCTTGCAAGGTCAGGCCCGCGCGGGCATTGATCTGCGATAGCGTCTGATACGCTTCCAGCGCGACCGGCGCGTTAGCCAGGACTCCCAGCAGATTGGACAGGTATCCCGAGGCCTGTTCCGCGGCGGCCAGCGCGGGACGCGTGGATTCGGGAGCGCTTTGCGCGGTATGGACGGGCAAACGAGCCATGAAGATCTCCTGGGGTATCGTAGAAAACCATATTGTGCGGGTGGCCGGCGGCAAGCGACAATGCACGAAGATCGCAACTTGATGCTAGATCTTATCGACTTTCAGCTATGCGCTTATAACCGGATTCGATCCGCGATCATCCTCCTAAACTGCACCGGCTTGCTGACCGGATCAGTTTCATGCCATCACCGCCTGCCTAATTACCTTGCCCTTGCATCCCGATCATACCGACCAGGCCGCCGTCGACGCGCTGCTGCTGTCCAGCCTGGAAGTCCAATCCAGCCTGTATCACCTGGGGCAGTACTGCGGCAATTGGTCCGCCAGCACCAGCGGGCGGGCGCGCGCCAGCTTTCATCTTATTCTGCACGGCCGCTGCCGGGTCGACCTGGGCGAAGACGAAGCGTCCTTGACATTGGGCGCCGGCGACGGCGTCTTCTTCCTGCGCGACATCCCGCATGCCTTGACGCCGCTGGACCCGCCCGCGCCGGGCGCCGCCCTGTGCACCGCCATGGAACCGCTGCTGCCTCGGCAAACAGACAGCACGGGCCTTGCCTGCGGGTTTTTCCAGTTTCGCCCCGGGTTGGCGGACCTGCTGGCCGATACCCTGCCCGACTACCTGGTGCTGCGCGCCGACGATGAACGCTTCCGCACGGCGCGGGGCGTCTTTGAATTGATATTGGGCGAAACGGCACGTGAACCCGGCGCGTCGCCCGTCGTGCTGGAACGGCTGACCGACCTGCTCATCTTCTTCATGCTGCGCCATCTGGCCATCCACGACCGGCAGGCCTATGGCCTGTTCGTGCTGGCACGGGATCCGGCCATGGCGGGCCTGCTCCAAGCCATTCTGGAGGACCCCGCCGCCACCTGGAGCATGCAGGACATGGCGGACCGCCTGCATATGTCCAAGGCAACGTTCCATCGGCGCTTCACACTGCAAAGCGGCACGACGCCTGCGCATCTGCTGCAACGGCTGCGCATGCGCGTGGCGCGACGTCTCTTGAGCCAGGGCATGGGCATCCAGGACGCCGCCGAACGCGTGGGGTACCAATCCCAGGCCGCGTTCAGCCGCGTGTTCCAGCGTACAGAGGGCGTGGCGCCTTCGGCCTGGCGCAAACGCCGCGCGGCGCAAGGCTGAACGCGCAAGCGCCCCCGCGTGGGTCACACCTGCGCCAGCGCCTGTTCCAGGTCGGCGATCAGGTCGTCGATGTGTTCGATGCCGATCGACAGGCGCACCGTCTCTTCGCGCACGCCGGCCTTCTGCAGCTCTTCCGGATTCAGTTGGCGGTGCGTGGTGGAAGCCGGGTGCGTGGCCAGCGACTTCGAATCGCCGATGTTGACCAGACGCGTGAAGAGCTGCAGGGCGTCCTGGAAACGTGCGCCGGCGTCGCGGCCGCCCTTCACGCCGAAGGTGAACAGGCCGGGGACCTTGCCGCCCAGGTACTTCTTTGCCAGCGCGTGGTCGGGGTGGTCCGGCAGGCCGGCGTAGTTGACCCATTCCACCTTCGGATGCTCGCGCAGGTAGCTGGCCACCTTGACGGCGTTCTCAACGATGCGGTCCACGCGCAGCGCCAGCGTTTCGATGCCCTGCAGGATCTGGAAGGAATTGAACGGCGAAATCGCCGCACCCGTATTGCGCAACGGCACGACCCGCGCGCGGCCGATGTACGCAGCAGCGCCGAAGGCTTCGGTATAGACCACGCCGTGATAGCTGACGTCGGGTTCGTTCAGGCGCTTGAAGCGTGCCTTGTGCTGGGCCCACGGGAATTTGCCGGAATCGATGATGGCGCCGCCCAGGCTGGTGCCGTGGCCGCCCAGGTACTTGGTCAGCGACTGCACGACGATGTCGGCGCCGTGCTCGATCGGGCGCAGCAGGTACGGCGACGGCACGGTGTTGTCCACGATCAGCGGCAAACCATGGCGGTGGGCGACGTCGGCCAGCGCGGCGATGTCGGTGATGTTGCCCAGCGGATTGCCCACCGATTCCGCGAAGATGGCCTTGGTGCGATCGTCGATCAGCGCTTCGAAAGCGGCCACATCGCTGGGGTTGGCGAAGCGCGTGGTGATGCCGTACTGCGGCAACGTGTGCGCCAGCAGATTGTAGGTGCCGCCGTACAGCGTGCTGGACGACACGATGTTGTCGCCCGCTTCCGCGATGGTCAGGATGGAATAGGTGACGGCGGCCTGGCCCGAGGCCAGCGCCAGCGCGGCGATACCGCCTTCCAGCGCCGCCACGCGCTGCTCCAGCACGTCGGTCGTGGGGTTCATGATGCGGGTGTAGATGTTGCCCGGCACCTTCAGGTCGAACAGGTCGGCGCCATGCTGCGTGTCGTCGAACGCGTAGGCAACCGTTTGATAGATGGGCACGGCCACCGCGCGCGTCGTGGGATCAGGCCGGTAGCCGCCATGCACGGCAATGGTTTCCAAGCGCCAATTAGGCTTCTTCGGTTCAGTCATGTGTCTCTCCTGGAGATGCGTTATTGATGATTCAGGTCAGACGCCAAGCGCGCGCACGGCGCGCAAGATGCGTTCCACGTCTGCATGATTGTTATAGGCGCCGACGGACAAGCGTACGTAACCATACTCCACTACGCTGGCGATCACGCCCGCCTGATTCAGATGCGCCAGGGCAGCGGCGGGATCGGGCACGCGCAATGCCGTGGTCGTGCTGCGCAACGCGGCGTCAGGCGGCGACACCACCTGCGCGCCCAACGCACGCAGGCCGTCGCCAAGCGCCTGCGACAGTTCCAGCACCCAAGGTTCGATGCGCTCGGGTTCCGCGGCTTCGATCAAATCCAGCGCCCCCGCCCAACCGGCAATGCCGGGATAGTTCAGGTTGCCGGATTCCAGCCGGCGGGCGTCGCCCGCGTCGGATACCCCCACCTGCCATTGCAAGCCGGACTTGTCCAGGGAGGTCACGCCAGACGGGCCGATATAGAGCGGGTCCAACGCGTCCAGCAACTTGGGGGACACGTGCAGGAATCCCACTCCCAACGGGCCAAGCAGACCTTTGTGGGCGCCGCATGCGAAGGCATCCACCTGCCATGCATCGACCTGGGCGCGCAACAGGCCTGCGCCCTGGATGCCGTCGACAATCAGCCAGATGCCGCGCGCCGCGCAACGGCGGCCCAGCTCGGCGATGTCGGTGCGCAAGCCCGTTCCGTACTGCACCCAGGACACCGCGATCAGGCGGGTGCGGGCATCCACGTGGCGCCATAGATCGTCCACCGTGTAGCGGTGCGCGTCCGCCTTCGCCACCCGCACCTGCACACCGCGGCGGCGCAGGTTCAGCCAGGGCAAGGCGTTCGTGGGATGTTCCTGGTCGTCGACGATCAGGTTGTCGCCGTCTTGCCATGCAAGGCCTTGCGCAACGGTATTCAAGCCTTCGGTGGTGTTCTTCGTGAAGGCCAGCCGGCGCGGGTCTCCGCCAATCAAGCGAGCCAGCCGAACGCGTAATGCGTCCGCGTCGCGCAGCCATTGCGGCTTGTCGCTACGGGCATGCGTGATGCCATCGAAGAAAGCGGCGACAGCATCCGCCACCTTGGGCGACAGCGGGCTGGTGTACGCGATGTTGGCGTAGGCCTTGTCACGCGTGATGGGAAACAACTGCCTGAATTCGTCCTGCCAGCTCATGCGCGACCTTCCCTGTCATTCCAACTTGGTATGCCGGAATTCTAGGTATATGACGCGTATCTGGATAAGGCTTAGTTCTTATATTGATATGACCATATAGTCGCTCGAAAATCGCGGACGCCCGCCCATAATTCATGCCTTTCTTGCATACAAATGATACGGGAACGGCATGCGACTGACTCAACTACTCAACGTGGCGGGCGTGGCGGCGGCGCTGACGATCGCCGGCGCTGCCCACGCCGGCACGGTGGACACCATCAAGAAACGCGGTGAACTGGTGTGCGGCGTCAGCCAGGGGTCGGCGGGCTTGTCGATCGCCGACAAACAGGGCCGCTGGACCGGCCTGGACGCAGACCTGTGCCGCGCGCTGGCCGCCGCCGTGCTGGGCGACGCCGAGAAAACGCGCTTCGTCCCGCTCAGTTCGCAACAGCGGTTTCCCGCGTTGCAGTCCGGCGAGATCGACGTGCTTAACCGCAACACGACCATCACGTCCAGCCGCGACGCGGGGTTAGGGATCGTGTCCGCCGGCATCGTCTTCTATGACGGCCAGGGCTTTCTGGTGCCGCGCAAGCTGGGCGTCAAAAGCGCCACCGAACTGGACGGCGCACAGGTCTGCGTGCAGCCCGGCACGGTCAACGAACAGAACCTGGTCGATTACTTCAAGAAGCACAAGCTCACGTATCGCCCGGTGGTGATCGAAAACCTGGTGGAATTGGAACAGGCCTTCTATGCCGGCCGCTGCGACGTCTACCTGTCGGACGCCTCCACGCTGGCGGCCAGCCGCGCCGCGCGGGCCGGCCAGCCGGATGACTTCGTGATCTTGCCCGAGCGGATCAACAAGTCGCCGCTGGGTCCCTTCGTGCGGCAGGACGACGCCAACTGGGCGGCCATCGTGCGCTGGACCGTCAACGCGCTGGTCGCCGCTGAAGAGCTAGGCATCACGGCCAAGAATGCCGACAGCCAGGCACAAAGCAGCGATGCGCAAGTCCGCCGCCTGTTGGGCGTGGATGCGGGCATCGGCAAGAGCTTCGGCCTGGACGAGAGCTGGGCGAAGAACGCCATCAAGGCCGTCGGCAACTATGGCGAAGTGTGGGACCGTAACCTGGGCGCCGCCACCCCGCTGAAGCTGGACCGCGGCCTGAACGCGCAATGGAACCAGGGCGGCCTGCTGTATTCGCCGCCGTTCCAATGACCATGACCTTCTGAACGCGGCGGGCGGGCCCATGGCCCGCCTTTTGCATTGCCACCTGCCATGACGACTGTAACGACTCTTCCCTTCCCTTCTCCTGGCTCACTACGCCGCTGGCTACCGTCGCTGGCCTGGATCCTCGCGCTGGGCGGCATGGCATCCGTCTTGCTGGGGCATATCGAATCGGTGCAGGCCATGCGTGGCATCCAGGGCGGATTCGGATTCCTGCTTCAGCCCGCCGGCTTCCGGATTTCGGAAAGCCTGCTCGCCGTCACGCCGGAGGACCCTTACTGGATGTCGATCGCGGCGGGCCTGGTCAATACACTGACCGTGGCGGCCGTGGCAATTCCGCTTGCGACCGCGCTTGGCATCGCGCTGGGCCTCATGCGCTTGTCGCCCCATCCGCTGGCCGCGCGTTGCGCCGCCGCCATCATCGCGCCATTGCGCAACACGCCCGTGCTGCTGCAACTGTTCCTCTGGTACGGATTGCTGCTACGCCTGCCGGATGTGCGGCAAGCGTGGTCGCCAATGCCGTCGGTGCTGTTGTCCAACCGCGGGCTGGCTTTGCCCGCCGTGCAAAGCGCGTTGCCCTATGCCGCCCTCGCGCTACTGGCCTTGATGTTGGGTTGGCAGGCAAAACGCCGCTGGGGCAACGGCGCCGCCATCGCCGCATTGGCCATCGCCGCATTCTCCGCGCACTGGCTGCCCGCCATGCAGATAGACCTGCCCGTCAAGCGCGGGCTGGGCCTGCAAGGCGGTTGGCAGCCCAGCATCGAATTCGCGGCGTTGCTGATCGGCCTGGTGGTCTTCCATGCGGCCTACATCGCCGACATCGTGCGGGCCTCGGTACGTGCCGTACCGGTCGGGCTGGTCGAGGCCGGCCAGGCCATGGGCCTGACGCCTTGGGCCGTGCTGCGCAGGGTGATCGCCCCCTACGCCACGCGCGTCGCCCTGCCCCCTTATGCGAACCAGTGCCTGGCGCTGGTCAAGAACAGCACGCTGGCGATCGCCATCGGCTACCAGGAACTGATGGCCGTCATCAACACCGCCATCACGCAAACGGGTCTTGCGCTGGAAGGGATTGCCCTGGCCGTGGCGGTCTACCTGGCGCTGGCGCTAGCGCTGGGCGGCGGCTTGTCGGCCTGGAACGCGCGCAATACCCGCCATGGCCCGGGCGACACGCACGGCGCAAGGCTGGGGGACCGCCCGTTGTGGCGCGCAGCCGGCCGCGACGCGCGCCCGTGGCGCCGCAAGGTGGTGTCGGTAGCCTTGACCGTGCTACTGGCCGCCGTCTCCTGGGCGCTGCTGGACTGGGCCGTGTTGCGGGCCGTCTGGCGGGGCGACCCCGCAGCGTGCGCCGACGCTGCCGGCGCCTGCTGGGCTGCCGTGGGCGAAAACCTGCCGCTGCTGTTCTTCGGCACCATGACGCCGGCCGACCGCTATCCCGGCGCCGTCGCCTGCGTGGCGTTGCTGGGCGGGATCGCACTGGCGCTGGGCGGGCAGCGCGTGCCTGCCCGGGCGCGCGCCGCCGCGTTGGCCGCGCTGCTACTGATCGTGGTTGGCGCGTTGACGGGCTGGCCGTGGGGCGGCGCCTTGATCGGTCCGCAGCGCTGGGGCGGGCTGCTGGTAACGCTGATACTCGCCATCGCCGCCTTGGCCGCCGCCGTGCCGCTGGCCTTTGCTTTGGCGCTGATACGCCGGTCCGGCAGCCGCGCGGGCGCGCTGGCCGCGGCCTGCCTGATCGAAGCCGTGCGCGGCATTCCCCTGGTGACGCAGCTGCTGTTCGCGTCTTTCGTGCTGCCGATGCTGCTGGGCGGCGGCATGTCGAAATTCAATATGGCGCTGGCGGCGCTGACGCTGCATACCGCCTGCCTGCTTGCCGAAGTGCTGCGCGGGGCGTTACAGGCTATCCCGCCAGGTCAGATGATGGCGGCGCGCGCGCTGGGCATGCGCCCCGCCACCGCCTATGCCACGGTGATCTGGCCGCAGGCCCGCCGCATCGCCGCCCCTGCCGCGCTGGGCGTCTTCGTCGGCGCCGTCAAGGACACGTCGCTGGTCAGCATCATCGGCGTGTTCGACGTGCTGGGCGCGGCCAAGGCGGTGGTGGCCGGTACCGATTGGCGGCCCTACCACGTCGAGGTCTATCTGGCCGTGGCGTTGTTGTATTTCGCGGCAAGCCTGGCGCTGTCGCGGGTGGCCAGGCGAATGGAAATCAGCCCGCGCGCGACGCCAGCGGCGTGCGGCTTAAAAAACGATCGAAGGCATTCAGGTACGCCACTTCCACCGCCGTAAGCTTGCGCTGCTTGTGCCAGGTCAGGAACACATCGATTTCGGCCACGGACTCGGCGGGCGGCAGGCGCCGCAGTTCGCCGTTGAGGACATCCTGGCGAATCAGGTGTTCGGGCAGGAAGCTCAGCCCGATGCCGGCCACCACCATGCGCCGCACCTCTTCGATATTGGGCGACGTGCCCACGATCCGGCCCGTGAAGCCTTGCTGGTCACGGAAGATGGTCAGCGGGGACAGCGTGTCGCCGATCTGATCACTGGCGAAGCACACAAAATTCTGGTCCATCAGGTCTTCGATGCTGACCCGCTGCCTGGAGAACAGCGGATGATGCCGGCCGCACACCACCGCGTAATGGTGCCTCAGGAACAGGCGCCGCTCCAAGGCATCGACGGGCTTGCGGCACAGGCAGATGCCTAACGCCGGCACCCGCTTGGCAAGCGCGTCCAGGATGGCCGCACTGGGCAGCACGTCCATGTGGAATTCGATCTTGGGATAGCGCCGATGGAACTGCGCCAGGAAGTCATCGTATGCCGGGCTTTGCACCTTGCTCATCACCAGCAGCCGCAGCGTGCCTGCGATCTCTGCCTTGTCCTGGGTGGCGGCGTTCTCGATGCGCGCCATCGTGCCATACATGTCGCGGGCGATCGCGTAGATCTCGTCGCCCAGGCCCGTCAAGCGGAATTCGCCGTTGCGCCGATGCAGCAGCAAGCCGCCCACCGCCTCTTCCAGCCGCTTGAGCGCCTGGCTGACGGCTGGCTGGCTCAGATGCAGCGCCTGCGCCGCCCGGCCCACCCCGCGCTCTTGCACCACGAACATGAAGGTGCGCAACAGGTTCCAGTCCATGCGTTCGGGCGCAAGCGTCAGCGCGGTGGGCGGCGAAGTCGGTTTTCGGGCGGGCGGCTGGGGCATGGCATCGCGGAAGGGATCGAAAAAAAGGCTGTCGAACCCCGCTGGCCATGCCGGCGCCGCGCGCTTCAAACGCCGGACAGCCCCGCGAAAAACCGCGACGCGTTGGATTCCAACCCTTCGATATAGTAGCCGCCTTCCTGCACGATCACGGTGGGCAGCCGCAAGCTGCCGACTTCCCGGCCCAGGCGTTCGAAGCCGTCTTCCGTGACGGCGACCATGGCTTGCGGGTCTTTTTCGAAGATGTCGAAACCCAGCGACAGGACCAGCGCGTCCGGCTGGAACAGGTCGATCGCCCGGCGCGCCTGGGCCAGCCGGTCGAAGAACACCGACTCGGGGGAACCGTGCGGCATGGGCAGGTTGATGTTGTAGCCATAGCCCTCGCCGGCCCCGCGCTCGTCCTCGAAGCCCGCGACAACAGGGTAGAAGTTCTCGGGGTCACCGTGGATGGACACGTACAGCACGTCGTTGCGCTCGTAGAAAATCTCCTGGATGCCCTGGCCGTGGTGCATATCGGTATCCAGAATCGCCACGCGGCCGAATGCCGATCGGAGCCGTTGGGCCGCGATGGCGGCGTTGTTCAGATAGCAGAAGCCGCCCGCGGCGTCGCGACGGGCATGATGGCCGGGCGGACGGCAGATCGCGTAGGCGTGGCGGTCGCCCGCCAGCACGGCCTCGGCGCCGGCAACCGCGCACTGTGCCGCCCAATACGCCGACTGCCAGGTGTGCGGACCCACCGGGCAACTGCCATCGGCCAGGTAGCGGCCCGCCTTGGCCAGCACGCCGCGCAGGGCGTTGGGTTCGCGTACAAATACGTTGGACACGACTTCGCCGCCCCAATCGCCCGGCAGCTTCATCCAGTCTTCATGGGCGCTTTGCAGGAATTGCAGATAGTCCAGGGAATGCACGGCCGACAAGGCTCCCGCCCCATGATCGGCCGGCGCCTGCACGTCGAATCCCAGCTTGCGCGCCGCCTGCACCAGGCCATCGAGCCGCGCCGGCACCTCCTGGGGGGTGCGCATCTTGCCGCGCGAAAAATAGGTCTGCGGGTGGTGCAGCTTTTGGTCGTCGTGGAAAAATGCCTTCATGCTTGCTGATCCTTCAGTTGGAATTGCTCGGTGCGCTGGCCGGCATTGCCTAGCAGCAGGACGGAAACCAGGGAAAGCAACGATATCGCCGAAAACAACAACGCCAGCGGCCACCACTGGCCTTTGAAATTCTCGGCCAGCACGGTGCCCAGCAACGGCGTCAAGCCGCCGAAGATGGCGCCCGACAGCTGATACGCCATGGAGATGCCGGTGTAGCGGATGCGGGTCGGAAAGCTGTCGCTGACGTAACCTGCGATCACCGCGTAGTAGGCGCCCATGAAGAATACCGCCACGCCAACGCCCAGCGTAATACTGGTAAGCGAGCCCTGGTCGACCAGGTTGAACATAACGTAGGGCGTGAACATCGATACGAACGCCATGGCGCCCAGGAACCGCAGGTTGCCGACACGGCTGGCTACGTAGGCGGCCAGCGGCGTGATGAAGAACTGCATGATCGACACGACCAGCAGGCAGTCCAGGATCACCGCGCGGTTCAGACCCACGTATTGCGTGGTATAGGCGATCATGAACGTGTTGGTGAAGTAGAAGCCCGCGATACCCAGCACATTGGCCCCAACCGCCAGCATCAACAGGCGGGGCGCGCCGCGCAGCACCTGGGCAAGCGGCGCCTGCACGGGCGTGGCGGATGTGGTGGCCGAGGCCGACTTGGCCCGATCGGCCTGCGCCTGCTTCTCGGCCAGGAAATCGGGCGATTCGTTGACGCTCAGCCGGATCACGAAACCCACGATCAACAGCACGGCCGAAAACAGGAACGGCACGCGCCAGCCCCAGCTCAGGAAGGCGTCATCGTCCAGGCCCGTCACCAGCTTGAACATCAGCATCGACAGAATCAGCCCGGCGGGGCTGCCCAATTGCGCAAAGGACGCGAAGAAAGTGCGCTTGCTCTGGTCCGGCGAATGCTCGCCGGCCATCAGCACCGCCCCGCCCCATTCGCCGCCCACCGCAATGCCCTGCACGATGCGCAACACGATCAGCAGCACCGGCGCCCAGAAGCCGATGGAGGCATAGGTGGGCAACAGGCCGATCAACACGGTCACCGAGCCCATCATCACCAATGTGATCACCAGCGATTTCTTGCGCCCGATCTTGTCACCGATATGGCCAAAGATCGCGCCGCCCAGCGGGCGGGCGAAGAAGCCCACCGCGAACGTGCCCAACGCGGCCAGGGTGCCGTAGAAGCCGGAGGCCGACGGGAAGAAGAGCTTGCCGAACACCAGCGCCGCGGCAGTGGCGTAGATGTAGAAGTCGTACCACTCGATCATGGTACCGACGAAGGCGGCGGTCGACGCGCGCACCGGCTGGTGCCCTGTCGCAGTTGTTCCCCTCATGTTTATCTCTCTTAAGGTAGGTTGAGGTCTATCAGCCCGCTGTTATAGCGCTGGCCCCACCATAAGAAAAATTCTTATTTCTTATCCGCCGTATTACTTTGTCTAATGAGTAAAAACCCTTATTTCGTAGTGGCTTGGCGCTGCCGCGGCCTCGTTAGCCCCCTGCCCCGCGCAGCCGCTCCAGCCACGCTGGCCGGGGCGCGGCATCCAGCCAGTTCTTCACGATCAGGCCAAGTTCGGTGTCCCCCGAAATCCGCAGGCGGCGTTGGAAGAACAACGTGTCGGCGTCGGTTTCCGCCCGCACCAGGCTGACCAGGTCGGCCAGTTTGGCGCCCAGTTCCAGGTCACATGTGGCGCGGTCCCAGGCGGGCCGGAATGCGCCGCCACGCACTGTGAAGGCGCTGCGCAGGCCCAGGTCTTCAATGGTGATCGCGAAACTGCGGCCGTCCAGTTCCGCTGGCGGCTGTAGCCAATTGAGCCGTCGCGACAATTCCAGGCCGGCGACGAAGTGCAACGAGACGAATGGCGCGGGCAGCCGCCGGCCCAGGCGGGCAAGCCACGCCGGCGGGCCGAAGTTCAAGGCGGAACTCACGCGGTGGCCTCCAGCAGTTCGATACCGGAGCGGCCGTGGTAATAGCCGTTGCATCGGCCCACGCCGGCGGGCGGAGAAACCGGCATGGGCGCGCCGCCGTCACGGATCGCGTCCAGCGCCTCCACGGCATCCAGGGTACCGGATGACTGCGGGCTGACGCGCAGGACGTCGACGCCCATGCGGGCAAGTTCGGACGCCTGAGCCAGCAAGTCCAGGCACGCGGCGGACTGCACCTGAATGCCATTGATGCCCAGGAACTCGCGAGACTCGCGCGTGCGCATGTCCAACCCGTCGGGATGTTCGATGCAACGGAAACCGCAATCGTCCTTCTTCAGGCGGAAGTGCCGGGCGGTAAAGCAGCGCGCCGAAAAGGCCAGCGCCATGCGGCCCCACACCATCACTTCGGCCGCCATGTCGGTCGGGCGTTCTTCGAGCAGGCGGGCCAGCGTGGCGCCGTCCATTTCCAGCGGCGCCACGAAGCGCACCGCCCCCTGGCTGGCCAGCCAGCGCAGCGTGCCGCCGTGATAGGCGTTCACATGCGGGCCGGCCACGAAGGCGCGGCCCGCCAGATGCCGCATCGCGCCCAGTTCACCCGCCTCGACCATGAAGTCGTCCTGGTCGCAGAGCTTCTTCAAGGCGTGCGCCTCCGCGCCGGTTTCGATCAAGGTGCGGCTGGACAGCACCACGGTTTTGCCCGCGTCCCGGAGATCGCGGGCAAGGTCCAGCCAGTCGTCCGCGCGCAGTTCGTGGCGGCGGCTACAGACCGTTTCGCCGATGTAGAGGATATCGGCCGGGCTGTCGGCTAGATCGGCGTAGAAGTCCAGCGTGCGCTGGCGCGGCCAGTAATACAACAGCGGGCCAACGGATATCTGGAATGGGGTCGGTTTCATTTCCATGGACGTTCAAATGCGCCTTGGGTGACTTGGGATCCTTCCGCATGGCGCGCCAGCAAGGCGTTCCATTCGGGCCGCGGGGAAAAGCGCGCAGCGTCGGCATGCACGCTGTCCAGCGCCGCACGCAGTGTGGAGACCACCTGCGTGACATAGGCCGGGCTGCGCTGGCGGCCCTCGATCTTGATGGCGGACACACCCATTTCGGCCAGGCGCGGCAACAGGCCGATGGCGTTCAGGCTGGTGGGCTCTTCCAATGCGTGATCGGCCACGCCGTCGACGTCGAAGCGGCCCTTGCACAACGTGGGATAGGCGGCTGGCTCGCCGGGTTCGTAGCGGTCGATGAGAATGCCGGACAAGCGCGCGTCCATGCGGCCGTTCTCTTCTACCCAGCGCACGGCGTGGGCGGGCGAACACACGCCTTTGTTGTTGGGGGAATCGCCGGTGGCGTAGGACGACAGCAGGCATCGGCCTTCCGCCATGACGCACAGGCTGCCGAAGCCGAAGACTTCGACTTCCACGCTGACGTTCGCGCAAATGCGGGCGACTTCGGCCAGGGTCAGCACACGCGGCAACACCACGCGGCGGATGCCGAATTGCGCTTTCATCAGTTCAATGGCGTCGGCGTGCGTGGCGGAGCCCTGCACGGACAGATGCAAGCGCAAGTCGGGATAGCGATCGCTGGCGTAGGCCAAGAGGCCGGGATCGGCCATGATGACCGCATCCGCGCCCAGCCCGTGGGCGGCATCCACCGCGTCGTGCCATTCTTGCGCGCGGCCCGCCTGCACGAAGGTATTGATGGCGAAGAGCACCTGCCGGCCCTTGCGGTGCGCCAGGTCGACGCCGGCCCGGATGTCGTTTTCGGTGAAATTGAGCCCGGCGAAATTGCGGGCGTTGGTGGCGTTCTTGAGCCCGAGATAGATGGTATCGGCGCCCGCCTCGATTGCGGCTTTCAAGGCAGCCAGGCTGCCGGCGGGGGCCACGAGCTCTATGGGAGAGGTTCGAGTTTGCATGCCGGCCAGTCTAGGGTCCGGCCGCCATCCGGGCCTTGTCGCAGATCAAACCCGGCTGCGCCCGCGCCGTGAAAACGCGGCGCTATTCTTCGGAATGCAGCCCGTGTTCCACGGCGTACACCGCGACCTGCACGCGGCTGGTCAGGTTCAGCTTTTTCAACACGTTCTGCACGTGGATCTTGACCGTGCTTTCGCTGACGTCAAGCTCACGCGCGATGACCTTGTTGCTGGCGCCGCGCGCCAGGCATTGGACAATCTGCGTTTCGCGCGCGGTCAGCCGGTGGCGTTCGGCGTTGCCGGGCGTCTGCGCCGCCAGCGAGGCCTGCCCCCGAAACTGGTCGACCAGCTTGGCGGTCATGCTTTCGGCGATGACCGATTCACCGGCCGCGGCCCGGCGGATGGCCGTGGTCAGCACTTCGGCGTCGATGTTCTTCACCAGATAGCCGCGCGCGCCATCGCGCAGCGCCTGGCCCAGCTCGTCGGCCTCTTCCGAGACCGTCAGGATGATGACCGCACAGGACGGCAGATCCTGCGTCAGCAGTTGCAGCGTTTCCAGGCCGGACAGGCCAGGCAGGTTCAAGTCCAGCAGCACCACGTCGGGCTTGAGTTCCTTGGCGCGCTTGATGCCCTCGACACCATCCCCCGCCTCGGCCACCACTTCAAAATCGGGCTGGCGTTGCAGCAGCAGGCGCACGCCGGAACGGAACAGCGTGTGGTCATCGACGAGGAGGATACGGATAGGCATGTTGGGAACGTGTCAGGCGGCCTGGCGTTCGCTGCCAGGCAAGGTCAGCGCGACGCGCGTGCCGGCGCCGAGCTGGGATTCGAGTTTTATCACGGCACGCATCCGCGCGGCGCGCTCTTGCATGATGTGCAGGCCCACATGGGACTCGCCGCGTTCGGCCACTTCGGCAGCGTCGTAACCTTGTCCGTTATCGCGGATCAACAGCGAGAAGTCGCGCTCGTTGCTTACCGATATCTGCACCTGGCTGGCTTCGGAGTGCTTGCGCACATTGGATAGCGCCTCTTGCAGGATGAACAGCACCTGCAGCTGCTGCTCGGGTGGCAGCGGCCCGCCTTCGTCCCCGCCGAAATGCAGGTCGGTGTCGATGCCGGTCTGCCGGCGGAAGCGGTCCACGGTGGATTCGATGGCGGCCCGCAGATCCCCCTGCCCCAGCTTGCTGCGGAAGTTGGTCAACAGTTCGCGCACGTCCTGGTAGCTTTCGTCCACGCCCGTGCGCAGCAACGGCAGGATCTCGGTGATTTCTTCCTGGTCGCCGCGCTTGACCGCGCCGTCCAGCATCTGCAATTGCAGGTTCAGAAAATTCAGCCCCTGCGCCAGGCTGTCGTGCAGGCCCTGCGCGACCAGCCCGCGTTCCTGCACCACCGCCAGTTGCCGGGCCTGCGCGCTTAAGCGACGGTTGTCCAGCGCCACGCCCAGGTGCTGGCCCAGGGTCTCCAGCAACTGCGAATCGGACGGCGCCAAACGGCGTTGCTGGCGGAAATGCAATGAATACGATCCCAGGACCTCGTCGCGGGTCACGATGCGAAACACCGCCACGCTGGCAAAGCCCTCGCGCTGGCAGTTCAAGTCCAGTTCGGGCGATGCATGGCGGAAATCCTGGATGACGATGACACCCGCCTGCCGTGTCGCGACGCCGCAGTAGCAATCGCCGACCTTCATGCAATGTTCGGATTCCACGAGTTCGTCGGACAAGCCCACCGACACCACCAGATTCAGCTTTTCGTTGGTGGGATCCAGCGCCCGGATGCTGCCGCCCTCAGCGTCGAACTGCAACATGACGCGGCGCAAAAAGCCGTCGCACATGGCCTCGATCTCGTTCGGCTGGTTCAAGAAGGCCGCCATGTCGTACAGCGCGCCGATGTCGCGGTTCTGCGCGGCCAACTGCGCGGTCTTTTGCTCTACCCGCTGTTCCAGGCCGGTGTACAGGTCTTGCAGTTCGTCCGCCATGCGGTTGTAGCCACTGGCCAGCAGCCCGAATTCATCCTGGCTTTCCACCGGCAGACGCGTGCTGAATTCGCGCTCGGCCATGCGCTTCAGGCCGTCGCGCAAACGCAGCACGGGCGCGATGATCCATAAGTACAGCAGATAGATCATCGCCAGCGTGCCGGCGCTGGCGATCGCGGCCAGGATGCCCTGCGACAGCCGCAGCGACGTGGTCTTGCCAGCGTTGTCCTGTTCGATCATTCCCACCAGGGTATCGGCGCGCGAGACGAATTCAGGCAGGGTCTGCAGATACGTCGCGGCGTCGGGCTGCCCGATGCTGCGCAGCGCGGCCGGTTTCATGACGTCTTGCCAGTAACTGGCCACGTCGTGCCATTGCGCGCGGATCTCCGCGTTGCTGGGAATGAAGAGCGGTCTGGCCGGGTTGCCC
This sequence comes from Achromobacter maghribensis, assembly GCF_057334215.1. Lineage (NCBI taxonomy): Bacteria > Pseudomonadati > Pseudomonadota > Betaproteobacteria > Burkholderiales > Alcaligenaceae > Achromobacter > Achromobacter maghribensis. The sequence goes on from NZ_JBHFII010000005.1 coordinate 111,988, forward strand.
CGCGCCAACCGCGCGATGGTTTCGTCCAGCACCGCGATCTGCTCTTGGGTGCGGACCTCGCGGCCGGCCTGCGGGCGCATCAGTTCGACCGCCACGCGGTTGGCGCGCATGCGCAGGCTGCCCGTGTCGTTGATGGCCGCGCCGGCGCCTTCCAGTTGCCAGGACAGCCATAGCGTCCAACTGATCATCGACAAAACTACCACCAGCGCCGCCAGTGAACTGGCGATGATGCGCGTGGACAGGCGATGCCGCGGCGAAGGCAGGCCATCAAGTCCGGCGATGGGTGAGGAAGGCGTCATGACGATCGGTGCAGGCAGCGCGGTACGGCTGACAGTGTAGACGCCTTCATTCCAGGCCCAGCGCGCCGCACAGGAAATCAACCACCCGCGCCGGGTCGTTCAGCGGCAGGCAGGGCAATCCGGCGTCCAGCGGCGCGTCGGTCGCGACCGCCAGGAAACTGCTGTCTTGCGCATGCAGCGGCGGTTTGCCCAGCGCGGGCCGAAAAACCTCGATGCGCGGGATCGCCGCCTGCTTGAAGCCTTCGACCAGCACCAGATCGGCCGGCGACAGGCGGGCCAGCTGTTCCGCCAGCGAGGGCTCCGGCGCATCGCGCAGCTCGTGGACGATGGCGTAGCGGTAAGGCGACGCCACCATCACTTCCTGCGCGCCGGCCAGCCGGAAGCGCGCGCTGTCCTTGCCTGGCGGCTCCATCTGGAAATCGTGGTGGCTGTGCTTGATGACGTTCACGCGCAGGCCCCGCGCCGCCAGCAACGGCAACATCGCTTCGATCAAGGTGGTCTTGCCGCTGCCGGACCGGCCGGCAATACCGAAAACTGGGGTCATGCATGCTCCGTAAACAAGGGACAGACTACGGGCAGAAACGCGTCTGCCCGCGGCGAGTATGCCAGCAATGCCCCGGCCACCAGATCGAAGTACCAGCCGTGCAGCGTCAGGTCGCCCGCCTGGACCGCGCGGCGCACGAAAGGAAGGTCCTCGAGGTTGCGCAGCGAGATCAGGATGGACGCCTGCTCGCAGGCGCGGCGGCGCTCGGCGTCGGTGGCGGCCGGCATCTGCCGCAGCACGCGGTGGCGGGCCGGTTCCGCGATGTCCATCCAGCGCTCGAGATAGTCGGTTTCGCCATCGCTGCGGGCGCGCCGTTCCATCAGCGCCCGGATGCCGCCGCAATGCGCGTGTCCCAACACGATCACGCGGCTGACCCGCAATTGCTCCACCGCGAACTGTATCGCCGCCAGCACGCCCTGCAGACCGCGATCGGCGCTGGCGGGCGGCACCAGGTTGGCCACGTTGCGCACCGCAAAAATGTCGCCGGGGTCGCAGCCCAGCATCATGGCGGGGTCCACCCGGGAGTCGCAGCAGCCGATCAGCAGCGTGCTGGGGTGCTGGCCGTCGCGCAGATTACGGTACAGCGCGGGCGCCTGTTCGTAGTATTGCTGTTGAAACCGCTGGAAGCCATCGACGAACCGTTCGATATCTCGCATGTCAGCCCCCCGTCTGCGCCATGAACCGGACGATGCGCTCGGGGCGGGTAACGAAATCGTGGCGTTCCGGCTTGGCGGCGATGCCCGCCAGAATCGCCCGAGTCAGTTGGGCGTCGCTGGCCCCGCTACGCAGCAGCCGGCCCAGCGGCACCTGGGCTTCCTGCCCCAGACACAGGTATAGCGTGCCGTCCACGCCCAGGCGAACGCGGTTGCAAGCGGCGCAGAAATGACGCGACATGGGGGTAATCACGCCCAGCACCGGCGCGCCCTCGCCCGCTGTCCAGTACCGTGCCGGGCCGGTTCCCGACCCGGCCAGGGACGGCACCAGCCCGGCGTCCGCCGCCAGGCGTGCGCCCAGCGCGTTCAAGTCCGTATGCGTGAAGCCCCGGCCGCATTCGCCCATCGGCATGGGCTCGATCAGGCGCAGCACGAACCCTTGTTCGACCGCATAGTCCAGCAAACGCCGAACGTCGTCTTCCGGCGTCGCGGCATGCACGACGCTGTTCAGCTTGATGGGAGAAAAGCCCGCTTGCCGCGCCGCGGCCAACCCCGCCAGCACCGAATCCAGGCAATCCCGGCCAGTGATCCGGTTGAAGGCGGCGGCATCCAGTGTGTCCAGGCTGATGTTCAGCCGGGTCACGCCAGCGGCGCGCAGCGCTTCGGCATGGCGCACCAATTGCGTGCCGTTGGTGGAGACGGACAGGTCGGCCAGCCCCGGCATCGCGGCGATGTCTCGCGCCAGATCGGCCACGCCCCGGCGCAGCAGCGGTTCGCCCCCCGTGAGCCGGACCTTGCGGATGCCCAGGCCCACGAACACGCCGACCAGCCGCGCCATTTCATCATGGCGCAGCCAGTTGGCCGGCGTCTCGAAGCCCTTGAAATCCTTCGGCAGGCAGTAGCTGCAACGCAAATCGCAGCGGTCGGTGACGGAAACGCGCAGGTAGTCGATCCGGCGTCCGAAGCCGTCTGTCAGAGGTCCGGCAGCGGGCTCGTCCATCATGCGGCGCTCCCGCCGTAGACGCGTTCGGGTTCACCGCCTGCGGCAAGATCAACACCCTGGACGTCGGCGCGCTCGACCAGCAGCTTGGTGTACTGCCGCCAGGCCGTGTCGCGGCTCATCGAAGTCAGCGCCATGGCGATCTGCTGCGCCACGTGCTCATACGGCAACAGCCGGCCTTCGATGCGGCGCGTCACCCGGACGATGTGCAGGCCGTGCCGGGTTTGCAGCAACTGCGGCAGCAATCCGCCCGAGGGCAGCGCGAAGACGGCGCGTTCGAACTCCGGCACGGTGTCGCCGCGGCCCAGCTGGCCCAGGTTGCCGCCCACCGTCGCCGACGGGCAGTTGGACTGTTCGCGCGCCACCTCGGCGAAGCGCGAAGGATCGGCCAGCAATTCCTGCAGCACCACGTTGGCGTGGGCGCGCAGCATGTCCAGGTTCACGCTGGGCGTGACCTGGAACAGGATGTGGTCGGCTTCGACCAGTTCGCCCACCATGAAACGTTGCGGGTGCATCTGATAGAAGCGGCGGCAGGCGGCGTCGTCCGCCTGGGGGGCTGGCGCCTGTGCCGCGAGCAAGGCGCTGATAGCGCCCTCTTCGTCTTCGGCGGCCAGCCCGAGCCGGCCGGCTTCGTCCAGCAGCACCCGGCGCAAGACAAGCGCGGTGACCGCGTGGCGCATCGGATTGTCGGCTTCCGCGTGTAGCGGCAGTTCACGTTCCAGATCTGCGTCGTTCAGTTCGACGCCATTCACAATGACAGGCATGTTCGTCTCCTGGGTACGTGTCGATTCAGCGCGGACGGACCAACTGCCACGCGCGGCCCAGATAGCCCAGCGAGGCGAAGCCGCTCCAGACGTGCACCAGGCGCGTGAACGGGAAGATCACGAACAGCGTCAGGCCCATGAACAGGTGCATCTTGAACAGCAGCGGCACATCGGCGACATGGCTGGCGGCGTCGCCCTGGAAGGTGACAATGTGCTGCGCCCAGGTCATCAGGCGCACCATCATTTCGCCGTCCATGTGGCCAGCCGACAGCACGATGGTCGACAGGCCCAGCAGCAAGGTGACAAGGATCCACAACAGCAGCAGCTTGTCGCCGGGACGGGTCGTGCGGGCAATGCGCGGATCAGTCAGGCGGCGGTGGATCAGGATCAACAACCCGATCAGGCAGAGGCCGCCCATGATGCCGCCAGCCGCCATGGCGACCGCCTGCTTCAGCGTGTGCGAGACGCCCAGGGTGTCCCACACCACGACAGGCGTCAGCAGCCCGGCCAGATGGCCGAAGAACAGCCCAAGGATGCCGACGTGGAACAGGATGTTCCCCAGCCGCAACTGGCCGCGGTGCAGCAGTTGCGAGCTGTCTGTCTTCCAGGTGTATTGCTCGCGCTCGAAGCGCGCCAGGCTGCCCAGCAGGAAGACCGTCAGCGCAATATAGGGATAGATGCCAAAGAGAAACTGATTCAGGGAATTCATGATGCGTCGTCCTGAGCATTAATGGGCGGCCGGCGCCCGGGGGTAGAAGCGCAGGGCTTGCGCGCCATCGCCCGAGAACGGCCGCAGCAGCGGTTCAACGCCGTCCTGGCTGACGCCGAAGGTCTCCATGGCATCGTCCATGTCGCGCACGGGCGGCGCCGTCTGTTCGCGCGGGGTCACGGTGGACTGGGCGCGCAGCACCGCGAAGATCCCTGCGTAGGGGCTGTCGCCTTTGGCCAGCCGAGCGCCGATGGCGGCCAGCACGTGGATCGCCTCATCGAGCAGTTCCTGCGCCTCGTCCGGTTCGATGACGCCCAGGAACTCCAGGAACAACGGGACATGGTCCGGCAGCTCGGATACGATGGGTTCGAAGCCGTGGCCGCGGTAAGTCTCCAACAGGTCGACCATGGCCTGGCCGCGGTCGCGGCTTTCGCCGTGCACGTGTTCAAACAAGTGCAGCGAATGCGAGCGGTTGCGGTCGAACGTGGCCACATAGTTCTCCTGCACGGCGATCAGGCCGTTGGTGGCCAGGTAGGCGATCAACGGCTGCAGGGCTTCCTCGGCGTCGGGATCGGCGGCAAGCGCCGTTTCCACTTCGCCCAGGGCGTCCAGCAGGTCGGGCTCGGGATAGCTGAGCAAAGCGGAAAGCAAACGGTACAGGTTCATGAAGTTCTCCTTTCCTAGCGCGCCACGGCGGCTTTCTTGCGGGATTTCGGCATCTCGATGAAGATCTCGCTGCCTTCAGGCTTGCGTCCGAACAAGGTGCCTTCGGACACGCCGCCCGAGCAGCCATTGCCGAATGTGAACCCGCAACTGCCCTTCTCGTTGAAACTGTCTTCCACCACTTCCTTATGGCTGCTAGGCACGACGAAACGGTCCTCGTAGTCGGCAATGGCCATGATCTTGTACATGTCCTGCACGGTGGCTTCGGTCAGGCCCACCTGCTCCAGCAAGGCGGTGTCGCGTTCGCCGTGCACGGTTTCCGAGCGCTTGTAGGCGCGCATGGCGAGCATGCGCTCCAGGGCTTGCAGCACCGGCGCTTCCTTGCCCGCCGTCAGCAGGTTGGCCAGGTAACGCACCGGAATGCGCAGGCTGGACACGTCCGGAATCATGGCGCTCTTGCCCACGGTGCGCTGAGGCATCTTGCCGGCCTCCGCCGCCGTCTGGATGGGCGACAACGGCGGGATGTACCAGACCATCGGCAACGTGCGGTATTCCGGGTGCAGCGGGAAGGCAACGCGCCATTGCACCGCCATCTTGTAGACGGGCGATTGGCGCGCGGCTTCCAGCCACGATTCGGGAATGCCCTGTTCGCGGGCAGCGGCGATCACTTCCGGCGAATGCGGGTCCAGGAACAGGTCCAGCTGCGATTCGTACAGGTCTTGCTCGTCGGCGGTGGCCGCCGCGCGCTCGATCTGGTCGGCGTCGTACAACATGACGCCCAGGTAGCGGATGCGGCCCACGCAGGTTTCCGAGCAGACGGTCGGCTGGCCCGCTTCGATGCGTGGGTAGCAGAAGGTGCACTTCTCGGCCTTGCCGCTGCTCCAGTTGTAGTAGATCTTCTTGTACGGGCAGCCCGAGATGCACATGCGCCACCCGCGGCATTTGTCCTGGTCCACCAGCACGATGCCGTCGTCTTCGCGCTTATAGATCGAGCCGGACGGGCAGCTGGCGACACAGGCCGGATTCAGGCAGTGTTCGCACAGGCGCGGCAGGTACATCATGAAGGTGTTCTCGAACGTCGAGTACATCTCTTTCTGCACGCCTTCGAAAAGCGCGTCCCGGCTGCGCGAACTGAACTCGCCGCCCAGATCGTCTTCCCAGTTCGGACCCCATTGGATTTTCTCCATCTTCTTGCCCGTCAGCACCGAAATCGGGCGCGCGGTGGGCGGGGTCTGCAGCAAAGGGGCGTTCTGCAGGTGCTCGTAGTCGAACGTGAAGGGTTCGTAGTAGTCGTCGATGGCCGGCAGGTTCGGGTTGGCGAACAGGTTGGCCAGGATGCGCAGCTTGCCGCCCTGGCGCGGTTCCAGCTTGCCGGCGGCGGTGCGCTTCCAGCCGCCCTTCCACTTGTCCTGGTTCTCCCATTCCTTGGGATAGCCGATGCCGGGCTTGGTCTCGACGTTGTTGAACCAGGCGTATTCGACGCCATCGCGGCTGGTCCACACGTTCTTGCAGGTCACCGAGCAAGTGTGGCAGCCGATGCACTTGTCCAGGTTCAGCACCATGCCGATTTGAGCGCGTATCCTCATGATTGCTTCTCTTTTTGTTGCGTTGCTTCCGTGGCAGGGGCTTCAACAAGCGGGCCATCCAGCCAGTCCACTTTCTTCATCTTGCGCAGCACCACGAATTCGTCGCGGTTGGCGCCGACCGTGCCGTAGTAGTTGAAACCGTAGGCCTGCTGCGCGTAGCCGCCGATCATGTGCGTGGGCTTTAGCACCGTGCGCGTGACCGAGTTGTGGATACCACCGCGCTTGCCGCTGGTTTCGGCGCCAGGCACGTTCACGATCTTTTCCTGCGCGTGATACATCAGGCACATGCCCACCGGCACGCGCTGGCTTACCACCACCCGCGCGGTCAAGGTACCGTTGACGTTGAAGACTTCCACCCAGTCGTTGTCGACCAGCCCGGCCTGCTTGGCTTCGGTTTCCGACACCCACACGTGGGGGCCGCCGCGGCTGAGCGTCAACATCCGGAGGTTGTCCGAGTACGTGCTGTGGATGCCCCACTTCTGGTGCGGCGTCAGCCAGTTCAGGACCAGTTCCTTTTCGCCGTTCGGGTAGCGGCCCAGCATGGGCGCGACCGTCTTGGTGTCGATGGCCGGCTTGTACACGCAGGAACCCTCACCAAAATCCAGCATCCAGCGATGGTCCTGGTAGAACTGCTGGCGGCCGGTCAGCGTGCGCCACGGAATCAGTTCGTGCACGTTGGTATAACCGGCGTTGTAGCTGACCTCTTCGCTTTCCAGGCCCGACCACGTCGGCGCGGAAATGATCTTGCGCGGCTGCGCCTGGACATCGCGAAAGCGGATCTTGTCGTGCTCGCGGCCGGCGGCCAGATGCGTGTGTTCGCGTCCGGTGATCTTGCCCAGCGCTTCCCAGGCCTTTACCGACACGTGACCGTTGGTCTCGGGCGCGAAGGTCAGGATCATTTCGGCGGCGTCGATGGCGGTGTCCAGGCGCGGTCGGCCCTGGCTGACACCAGCTTCGGCCACGCTTTCATTGATGCCGGCCAACTCGCGCACTTCGTGCTCGGTGTTCCAGTTGATGCCCTTGCCGCCGTTGCCCAGCTTGTCCAGCAAGGGGCCGACGGACGTGAACTTGCGGTAGATGTCGTTGTAGTCGCGTTCGACCACGGTCATGGACGGCGCGGTCTTGCCCGGCACCAGGTCGCACTCGCCCAGTTTCCAGTCCTTGGGCTCGAAGGCCTGGCCCAGTTCCCCCGGCGTGTCGTGCATCAGCGGCGTCAGCACCAGGTCGCGGCGCTTGCCCAGGTAGGGCCCGCCGATCTCGCTGAACTTCTTGGCCAGCAGCTTGTAGATCTCCCAGTCGGTCTTGCTTTCCCACAGCGGTTGCACCGCTTCGCTCAAGGGGTGGATGAACGGGTGCATGTCGGACGTGTTCAGATCGTCCTTTTCATACCAGGTGGCCGTCGGCAGCACGATGTCGCCATACAGGCAGGTGGTGCTCATGCGGAAGTCCAGCACGGTCAGCAGGTCAAGCTTGCCTTCGGCGGCATCGTCCTGGAACGTCACTTCCGTGGGTTTGATCGCGTCGCCCTCGTCGCCGAACACCGCGTTCTGCGTGCCCAGGAGGTACTTCAGGAAGTACTCGTGGCCCTTGCCGCTGGAACCCAGGATGTTGGAACGCCAGACGAACATGTTGCGCGGGAAGTTGGCCGGATCGTCCGGGTCTTCGCACGACATGCGCAGCGCCCCGGATTTCAGTTGCTCGACCGCATGTGCCACGGGGTCGACGCCGGCGGCTTCGGCCTGGGCCACCACGTCCAGCGGATTGGTGCGCAGTTGCGGCGCCGACGGCAGCCAGCCCATGCGCTCGGCGCGGGCGTTCAGGTCGATCATGCTGAGGTCGCCATACTTGGCGCGGTCGGCGGTCGGCCCCAGGATTTCCTGCACATTCAGCTTTTCATGACGCCACTGGCTGGTGTGCGCATAGAAGAAGGACGTGCCGTTCATCTGGCGCGGCGGGCGCACCCAGTCCGAGCCGAACGCCAGGGGCGCCCAACCGAACTGCGGACGCAGCTTTTCCTGGCCCACATAGTGGGCCCAGCCGCCCCCGCTTTTTCCGACGCAGCCGCACATCATCAGCATGTTGATGATGCCGCGGTAGATCATGTCCATGTGGTACCAGTGATTCAGGCCGGCGCCCACGATCACCATCGACTTGCCTTCGGTATCGTGCGCGTTCTGCGCGAATTCACGCGCCACCTGGATCACCTGCGCGCGCGGCACGCCAGTGTGCTTTTCCTGCCACGCGGGCGTATAGGGCACGTCGTCGTCGAAGGACGACGCGACGTTGCCGCCGCCCAGCCCGCGGTCCAGCCCGTAGTTGGCCATTTGCAGGTCGTACACGGTGGCAACCAGCGCGTCCGTGCCGTCGGCCAGGCGGATGCGGCGGGCCGGCACGTTGCGCACCAGCAGTTCGTCGTGTTCGCTGCCAAAGTACGGGAAGCCCACGCCGACCACATCGCTGCCAGCGCCGACCAGGCTCAGGGCCGGCTCGATCTCGCGCCCATTGCCGCCGTCCCTGGATTCCAGGTTCCAGCGTCCGACCTTTTCACCGCCGTTGACGGCGCCTTCGCCCCAGCGGAAGCCGATGCTGCCGTTGGGCGCCACCAGGTCGCCGCTGCGCGCGTCCAGCACCAGCGTCTTCCAATCGGGGTTGTTCTGCTCGCCCAGCGCGCCATCCAGGTGCGAGGCACGCAGGAAATGGTCGGGCGCATAAAAGCCATCGCGCTCCTTCAGCAGGACCAGCATCGGCATGTCGGTATAGCGGCGCACGTAATCCTGGAAGTACGGCGACGGGTTCGCCGACAGGTGAAATTCCTTCAGGATCACGTGGCCCATGGCCATCGCCAGCGCCGCATCGGTGCCCTGCTTGGGCGCCAGCCAGATATCGCCGAACTTGACCATTTCGCCAAAATCGCTGGATACGGCCACCGTCTTGGTGCCCTTGTAGCGAACCTCGGTGTAGAAGTGGGCGTCGGGCGTGCGGGTCTGGGGCACGTTCGAGCCCCACACCATCAGATAGGTCGAGTTGTACCAGTCGGCCGATTCCGGCACGTCGGTCTGTTCGCCCCAGACCTGCGGGCTGGCAGGCGGCAGGTCGCAGTACCAGTCGTAGAAGCTCAGGCACGCGCCGCCCAGCAGGCTCAGGTAGCGCGCGCCGGCGGCATAGCTGACCATGGACATGGCCGGGATGGGCGAAAAGCCGATCACGCGGTCCGGGCCGTATTTCTTGATGGTCAGCGCGTTGGCGGCGGCGATGATCTCGGTGGCCGTATCCCAATCGGCGCGCACGAAGCCGCCCAGGCCGCGAATGGCCTTGTAGCGCTTGGCGCGAACGGGGTCCTGGCTGATCCATTCCCAGGCGGCGATGGGGTCCATGGTCTTGCGCGCCTCGCGCCACATTTCCATCAGGCGGCCCCGGATCATCGGGTACTTCACCCGCTGCGCCGAATACACGTACCAGCTGTAAGAGGCGCCCCGGGGACAGCCGCGGGGTTCGTGGTTAGGCAGGTCGGGACGCGTGCGCGGATAGTCCGTCTGCTGGGTTTCCCAGGTGATCAGACCATTCTTGACGTAGACCTTCCACGAACACGACCCCGTGCAGTTCACGCCGTGAGTCGAACGCACGACCTTGTCGTGCTGCCAACGGGAGCGATAGGCGTTTTCCCACTTGCGGTCTTCGTTGACCGTTTCGCCGTGGCCGTTCGCGAAGGTGGACTTCACCCGCGACATGAACTTCAGCCGGTCCAGAAAATGACTCATTGTGTTTCTCCAAGAACGCCGGCCTGGCCGGCGCGTACTGCGATCAATGCCGTTGAAACCACTTTAGGCGCGGCGCTGTCCCCCGACCATTCGCCAGTGGCACAGGCCGGGCGCGGCAAAGTGACTAGTCACCCCGGCCGCGCGCGCGGCGCGCGCTCAGCAAGGCACCGGCGCGTTGCGGCGCGCGTAGAACCACCAGGTGATCAGCATGCAAGTGGCGTAGAAGCCGATGAAGCAATACAGCGCAGCCTGCACACCGCCCGTCATTTCCAGAGAAGTGCCGAAGCTGCGCGGGATGAAAAAGCCGCCGTAGGCGCCGATGGCCCCGGAAAAGCCCAGCACGGCGGCGGATTCCTTGGCCGCTTCGCTCATGGCCTGCTTCTGGCCCGCCGCGCCCTTGCCTTCTGCCGCCTGCGTGCGTTCGCGCAGGAAGATCACGGGGATCATGCGGAACGTGGATCCGTTGCCCAGGCCGGTCAGCGCGAACAGCACGATGAACATGGCCAGAAAGCCGTTGAAATCGCCGCCCTGCCCGCCCACGGGCAGGAACATCACCACGCCCAGCACCGCGGCGATCATGCCGGCGAAGGTGAACAGCGTGACGCGCGCGCCGCCCAGCTTGTCGGACACCCAGCCGCCCACGGGGCGCGTCAGCGAACCCACCAGCGGGCCGAGAAACGCGTAGGTCATGGGATTGACCTGCGGGAACAGCGTTTTGGTCAGCATGGCGAAACCCGCCGAGAAGCCGATGAACGAACCGAAGGTGCCCACGTACAGCCAGCACATCAACCAGTTGTGCTTGCGTTTGAAAATCACGGCCTGGTCGGCGAAGGACGCGCGCGCGTCGGCGATGTCGTTCATGCCGAACCACGCGGCGATGGCCGCGATGGCGATGGGGATCACCCAGATGAAGCCGGCGTTCTGCAGCCACAGGTTCTGCTGCGCGCCGTTGACGGTGATTTCCTGCGGCGCGCCGCCAGCAACACCGAAGATGCCCACCGAGATCACCACCGGCACCACGAACTGCACCAGCGATACGCCCAGATTGCCGATGCCGGCGTTCAGCCCCGTGGCCAAGCCCTTTTTTTCCTTGGGGAAGAAGAAGCTGATGTTGGCCATGCTGGAACTGAAGTTGCCGCCGCCCAGGCCGCACAGCAGCGCCAGGATCAGCAGCGTGGGAAACGAGGTGGTCGGGTCGCGCAGCGCGAACCCCATGCCCAATGCCGGAATCAGCAACGAGGCCGTGGAGATGGCCGTCCATTTACGGCCGCCAAAAACCGGCACCAGGAAGGAATAGAAAATGCGCAGCGTGGCGCCAGACAACGCGGGCAGCGCGGTCAGCCAGAACAGCTGGTTCTTGGACAGCATGAAGCCGGCGCGGTCCAGGTTGACCACCACCACGCTCCACAGCATCCAGATGCTGAACGCCAGCATCAGCGCCGGAATGGAGATCCAGAGATTGCGGTTGGCGACGCGCGCGCCGGTCTGCTTCCAGAAGCCGGGATTATCCGGCTCCCAACGCGATAGGACTTGAGTGGACATGATGAAGGCTCTCTTTAGGTGGAAGGGGTCGAGCGCGGGCTCAAGCGGTTTGCTTGCGAACGGCCGCCGAGGCGCTGGCCGCGCTTTCCGGCCGGAAACTGAAGTGCATGAAGACCAGCGATACGCAGACCGTGCCGTACAGCAGCATGAAAGCGCTGGAGCGCACGCCGGTCAGGTCCAGCAGCACGCCGAACAGGATGGGCAGGATGAAGCCGCCCAGGCCGCCCGCCAGGCCGACAATGCCGGACACGGCGCCGATGTTTTCGCCGAACTCATCCGAGATGAACTTGAAGACCGACGCCTTGCCGATCGCCATGGCGATGCCGACGATGAACAGCAGCACGGTGAACGAGACGGGTCCCAGCGCGATGCCGAAGCTGCGCGGGCCATTGGCCGTCATGATGGTGAATTCGGTTTGCGGATAGCTCAGCAGGAAGAACGCCACCCAGCACACCCACATCACCCACCATGTGGTCTTGTAGGCGCCGTGGCGGTCCGAGATCCAGCCGCCCAACGCCCGCAGCACGCCGCCGGGCAACGAGAAGCAGGCGGCCAATAACGCGGCCAGCTTCATGTCGAAGCCGTATTCGCCGATGTAGTACTTGGTCATCCACAGCGCCAGCGCGACATACCCGCCGAACACCACCGAGTAGTACTGGCAGTAGCGCCAGACGCGCGGGTCCTTCAGCATGGCGAACTGCGCGGACAGGGTCGCGCCGCGCGTGACGCGGTGGGCGGGGTCCGACGCGGAGAACATCCAGAACAGCACGGCGGTGACCAGCAACGCCACGGCATACACCTGGGGCACGATGACCCAGGCACCGCCAGCGGCCGCGATCAGCGCCGGCGCCACGAACTTGGTGATGGCCGACCCGGAGTTGCCCGCGCCGAACACGCCCATCGCCAAGCCTTGCTTGCTGCGCGGGAACCAGCGCGCCACGTAAGGCGTGCCGACCGAGAACGAGCCGCCCGTCAGGCCGACGAACAAGGCCAGCACCAGGAAGTGCCAGTACTCGGTGGCATAGGACAGCAGCCAGATCGGCACGACCGCCAGCAGCATCAGGATGAAGAACACCGGGCGGCCGCCATAGCGGTCGGTCCAGATGCCCAACGGCACCCGCACCAGCGACCCCGTCAGGACCGGCATGGCGGCCAAGAGGCCGAACTGGGTTTCGGACAGGCCCAACTGGGCCTTGATGGGAATGCCCAGCACCGCGAAGATCATCCAGACCGCGAAACAGATGGTGAAGGCGAATGTGCTGGAAATCAGGACCCGCATCGGCCTGCCGGACGGGGAAGTTGCTGCTGTCATGGTTATTCTCGCTTGGCTCACTGATACAGGCCCTAGCCTAGGGACCGGCCGCCCTCGCCGCCATTCGCCGGCTGACCATCCGGCCCCTGCCAATGTGCCTAGTCACCGCTGGGTTCCCGGGCGGGTTTGCGTTGCGTCAAACAATCACGCTGGTGACCGCGCGGCCTCGGTATTAATATGTATTTTCAATACACCTTAAACACCGCAGACCGCCATGCCTCCGCTGATGACCATCGACGAACCCGCTCCGGCCGCCCGGCCGCCCCGCCCCCAATGGCGCGCCTTCACCGAAATGGGGTTTCGCCCGCTGTACCTGGCGGGCTGCTTCTGGGCGCTGGCGTCCGTGTGGTTGTGGGTACACGCCCCGGCGCGCATCACCGGCGTCATGGGCGGCATGTACTGGCATGCGCACGAGATGCTGTGGGGCTTTGTCGCCACCATCGGCGTGGGCTTTCTGCTGACGGCGGGCGCCAACTGGACGGGCAAGAACCCGTTGCGCGGCAATGCGCTGGCTGCACTGTGCCTGCTGTGGATCGTGGCGCGCGCGGGCTACCTGATGCCGGGCCGGCCGGCGTTCGTGGTGGCCGCCGCCGCCGATCTGGGGTTCTTCCTGTGGGGCGCCGCCGCCTTGGGCCGCGCCGTCTGGGTCACGCGCAATCAGCGCAACGCGGGCGTACCTTTCCTGCTGCTGGGGCTGGCGGCCGCCAACGCGATGTACCTGTGGGCCGTCGTGCAGGGCGACTATCTGGCCGTGATGCGTTATTTCAACGCGGGCCTGCTGTGCATGGCGGTGCTGACGCTGCTGATCGCGCGCCGCGTCCTGCCGTTTTTCGCCAAGCGCGCAGTGGCCGGGCTGGACATTCCGCCGCACACGCGCAGCGGCCACTGGCAACTGGCCCTGGGCGTGGCCGCTATCGTCTGCCTCGTCGTCGGCGCGCCGCGCACGGCGTCGTTGGCGCTGGCGGCAACGGGGCTGATCGCGCTGGCGCAATGGGTATCGTGGAAACCCTGGGCCGTGCGCCGCGTGCCGCTGCTATGGATTCTGTATGCCGGGTATCTGGGGGTGGGGATCGGCCTGCTGGTGGGCGCCGCGCACCTGGCCGGCTATGTCGTGCGCGCCGCCTGGCCCGCCCATGTGGTCGGCGTGGCCGGCTTTGCGGTGCTGATCCTGGGCATGGTCACCCGTACCGCCCTGGGCCACCTGGGCCGGCCGCTGCAAACCGACCGCAGCATGGTGACCAGCTACGCCCTGATGATCCTGGCGGCGCTGCTGCGCCTGGCTGCCCTGCTGCCCACCGCCGCTTCCGTCGGCTTCCTGCACGCGTCGACCACGGCTTGGGTGCTGGCCCTGGGGCTATACCTGTGGCGCTTCTTCCCGATGATGATCCGGCCACGCGCCGACGCCGCCAAGCCGGCGGCGCCCGTCATGCGCGTGGTGCCGGTGGCTCGGCGCACGTAGCACCCGCGGCGCGGGCGCCGACAGGGCCGCGCGTCTGACGCGCAGCCCTGTCGGCGCCCGGCAGCTTCAGTCGCGGCCCGCCCGGCCTTCCCGGCGCTCGATGGCCTCGACTTCACGCTTCATCGCCTTGAGCCAGGACTTGAGCGCCCCCTGGTCCGAAAACTGCATGACCTCGTGTTCGAGTTCGCTGATGTATTCCTTGATGTCGACGATATCGGCGTCCAGATCCTCTATCACCGTTTCCGGATCGAACGAGGCGAAGGGATCCAGGTCGTAGCGCAGCTTGAAACCCGCTTCCGCATACGTGGACTGGTGCAGCACTTCGTCCAGCTGGGCTTGCAGGATGGCGTTGAGCTGCGGCAGGCGCGCATCGTCGATGTCGCCGGCGGTGTCCACATCGGCCTGAAGGTCCGGATTCCGTGCGGCCTGGCTGGCGCGCTCGCGCTCGGCGTCTTGCAGCGCTTGCCATGCCACCGCGTTCGGCGTGGTGGTCCGGGTGGCCAGGCGCGCCAACGCCAGGAGTTCCTCGGCCTCGTCGTCTTCGTATTGGTCCTGGATGCGCAGCAGCAGTTGCGCCGGCGACCAGGCGGCCGGATCGGCGTCCGGATCCAGGCCTAGCGCATCGGCCAGCTCGACCTTGGCATCTTCGGTCTCTTCGGCCACGTCCGCGTCGTAGTCGGAGCCACCATGTTTTTTATAAAGCGTCTTGAGCCGGCCGGTGTCGCAGCCCGCCGGCAGCGCGCCCTTGGCGGCCAATTGCAGCAGTTCTTCCGAAAACTCCACCACCAGTTCAGACACGAATTCGCGTTCCGACTTGGACAGCCCCATGTTCTTGTACGCATGATCGAAACACAGCACCAGCTTCATGCGCAGCTCATGCAGTTGTTGTTCCAGCGGCACCAGCCCTTCGGCGTACTTCTGCCGGTAATCCGCCTCAACGGCCTGCCATTGCCCCAAGCGGGCGCGTTCGGTCTCCAGCCTTGCCTGAAGGCGGTCGAACAACTGCCGCGGACTTTCGAGGGAATGCTCGCCCATGAACCTGCTCCTTGCTGATCGGGTATTGAAAACAGCCGCCACTATAACGACACGCGGGTCAGGCGGCGGCGGAACTGGCCGGCAAGCGCGCCAATTCGACGCGGTCGCCGCCCAGCGCCTTGGCGTGGTACAGCGCGCGATCGGCCTGGGCCAGCCCGGCAGCCAGCGCAGGTGCGTCGCCGTCGAACTGGGCCAGGCCGACGCTGACCGTGGCCCGCACGCCGACGCCCAAGGCCGGATCCGCCACGGTTTCGGCGAAGCGCCTGACGATTGTCTCGGCCAACAGATGCGCGCGCCGCGCATCGTCGCCCGACAACAGGCATGCGAACTCTTCGCCGCCGATCCGGGCCAGCACGGCGCCGGGCCCGACAGCGCCCTGGGCCACGCCCGCGAACGAGGTCAGCACCTTGTCGCCCGTTTCATGGCCATGCAGGTCGTTGATGGCTTTGAAGTGGTCAAGGTCGAACGCCAAAATGGAAACGCAGCCATGCCCGGCGGTGCCGATGACGCGCGCGCCCTGCTCGAAAAACCACCTGCGGTTTCCCAGCCGGGTCAGATAATCCGTCTGGGATTCCTGCAGCAGCTGGCCGTGGGTTTCTTCGCGGATCAGTTTCAGCAGCGTCATCGGCAAAATGACCGAATACAACACGCCTTCGTACATCGTGATGTTGCTGGCGGCCATCAGCACCGCCTGGCCGTATTGCGCCACCATCCAGGGCAGCACGAAGGCCCTGCCCGTATACAACAGCGCATGGATGCCCGTTACCACGACGATGATCCGCCGCGGCTGTAGCGGCTGCAGCGCCCGGCACCGCAGCATCTCCAACGACGTCATGCCACTGATCAGCGCGATCGGCACCGCGCTGGCATAGGCCCACACCACGTCCGGCCATCGCGCCCCGGCGACTGCCCACACCAGCGCCATCACGGCCAGCAAGCCCAAGGAGACCGCGCGGTACTGACGCCCGCGCAGCGACGACACCCCGTTCAGCACCAGCAGATAGCCCGCCAGCACGACAAGATTGCTGAAGGCCGCGCCGTAAGCGCCGGGCAGGTCGCGGCGGAACAGGATCAGGACGCATCCTGCTGCCAACGTCGCGAAACCGGTGCCCAGCAGACGCAGCGTCTTGCTGCGCCGTGGATGGGCCCGAAGCTCCCAGAAGATCATCCCCGCGCTGGCCAGCAGCGTTCCGATGATAAGGAGATAAAGGGTATGGAGATCGACGTACATGCCGTGAGGAAAGGCGTATTGCGCCGGTATTTCGCGGCGTCGGCCGAATTTTACGTTGAATTCCCTACCGGAACATGGCGAAAACCCCTGTTGAAATTCACCATTAATAACGCTAATCATTATTATTAATATAGAATCTCGGCTGTCCGCAACATCCTGCCTGGCAGCCCAGATGTCACTGCCCTATTCTGCGGGCCGCCCTTCCCGAACCCAGCGCCTGATCCTGATTGCCGCCGCCCTGTCGCTGGCCGTGTTGATCGGGCTTGCGTACTGGCTGATGGAAAAGGGCCCCGCCGCCCCGCGTCCGCCCGAATACGGGCAGATTCCCGTCGCCGTCAGCGTTGCCGCCGCCCGCGTGGGCCCGCTGCAGCGCGACCTCCACGCGTTGGGCACCATCACGCCGCTGGCCCAGGTGACGTTGCGCAGCCAGGTCGACGGCGAATTGATCAGGCTGCACTACACCGAAGGCCAGCCCGTCACCCGGGGCCAATTACTGGCCGAGATCGACGCCCGTCCGTATCTGGCCGCCCTGGCGGCCGCCGAAGGCGCGCTGGCGACCACCCAGGCGTTGCTGGACAACGCCCAGGCCGACTTGCAACGCTACCGCCGGCTGGCGCGCCAGGAATCCGTCGCGGGCCAGCAACTGGACACCGCGGAAGCCCAGGTGCGCGCGTACACGGCGCAGCGGCAGCTGAACCACGCCCAGGTCGCCGATGCCGAGCGCCTGCTGTCCCACACCCGGATTGTGGCGCCGCAGGACGGCCGCATCGGGCTGCGCCGCGTCGACGCCGGCAATCACGTGCGCGCCGACGACGCCAACGGCCTGACGACGTTGGTGCAGACCATGCCGATTTCCGCGATTTTCAGCATTTCCGAAACCCGGCTGGACATCCTGCGCCGCGCCCAGGCCAAGACGGCAGTCCTTCGCGTACAGGCCTGGGACGCGGATGACCGCCGCATCCTGGCCGAAGGCACACTGGAAGCGCTGGACAACCGTATCCAGGCGGCCAGCGGCACCGTCCGGCTGCGCGCCCGCTTCGACAACGCCGACGAATCGCTGTTTCCCAACCAGTTCGTGAACATCCGGCTGGCCGTCGTGCAGCAGGACAACGTCGTCACCATCCCCTCTGCCGCCGTGCAGTACGGCACCGAGGGCGCTTTCGTCTTTGTCATCGACGACGCCCAGCGCGCCGCGCGCCGGGTCCTTCAACTGGGGTCCGCCAACGCCGGCCGCGTGGTCGTGGAAAGCGGCCTGACCGCTTCCGAGCGCGTCGTGGTCGAAGGCGTGGACCGCCTGCACGACGGACGCGAAGTCCAGATCGTCGAGTCCCTTACCTGAATCGCGCATGAGCCTGTCACGCCCCTTCATCCTGCGCCCGGTCGCAACGTCCTTCCTGATGATCGCCCTGCTGCTGTCGGGCATTCTGGCGTGGCGCATGCTGCCGGTGGCGGCGCTGCCGCAGGTGGATTACCCGATCATCCAGGTCACTACCCAATATCCCGGCGCCAGTCCCACCGTGACGGCGCGCGCGGTCACGGCGCCGCTTGAAAGGCGTTTCGGGCAGATACCGGGCGTCAAGCAGATCTCGTCCACCAGCGGCAGCGGCATTTCGGTGATCACGCTGCAATTCTCGCTGGACGTGTCCCTGGGCGTGGCCGAACAGGAAGTGCAGGCGGCGATCAGCGCCAGCGGCTCGCTGCTGCCCCCGGACTTGCCGACGCCGCCCGTTTATCGGAAGGTCAACCCCGCCGACGTGCCCATCCTGACGCTGGCCGTCACCTCGGACTCCCTGCCGTTGCCCAAGGTTTACGACCTGGTGGACACGCGCATGACGCAGCGGCTGTCGCAACTATCCGGCGTGGGCATGGTCAGCCTGGCCGGCGGCCAGCGGCCAGCCGTGCGGGTGCAGGTCAACCCGATGGCGCTGGCGGCCCGCGGCCTGCAACTGTCGGACGTGCAGGAAGCCATCGCCAAGGCCAACTCGAACCAGCCCAAAGGCAGCTTCGACGGCCCGGTACGGTCCGTCATCATGGACGCCAACGACCAATTGCAAAGCGCCGAGGAATACCGCGAGCTGATCGTCGCCTGGAAGAACGGCGCGCCGGTGCGGCTGGGCCAGGTCGCCATGATCGAAGACGGCGCGGAAGACCGCTACCTGGCCGCCTGGGTCGACAAGCAGCCCGCCGTGCTGGTCAACATCCAGCGCCAGCCGGGCGCCAACGTGATCGCCGTGGCCGATCAGGTCAAGGCCCTGCTGCCGCAGTTGACCGCCAGCCTGCCCGCCGCGGCGCAAGTGCGCATCCTGACCGACCGCACCGAGAGCATCCGCGCATCGGTGCGCGGCGTGCAGTGGGAACTCGTGTTCGCCGTGGGCCTGGTGGTGCTGGTGACGTTTCTGTTCCTGCGCAACCTGCCGGCCACCCTGATCCCCAGCCTGGCGGTGCCATTGTCCTTGATCGGCACCTTCGGTTTCATGCACCTGGCCGGCTTTTCCACCAACAACCTGACGCTGATGGCCCTGACCATCGGCGCGGGCTTCGTGGTGGACGACGCCATCGTCATGCTGGAGAACATCGCGCGCTACCGCGAACAGGGGCACAGCCCCATGTCGGCCGCGCTGAAGGGCGCGGGGCAGATCGGCTTCACGCTCGTCTCGCTGACGCTGTCGTTGATCGCGGTGCTGATCCCGCTGTTGTTCATGGAAGACGTGGTGGGCCGCCTGTTCCGCGAGTTCGCCATCACGCTGGCCGTGGCCATTCTGATATCGCTGGCGGTGTCGTTGACCCTGACGCCCATGATGTGCGCCCGCCTGCTGCCCGCCCACGTGGACTCGCGGCCCGGCCTGCTGGACCGCGTGCAGGCGCGCTACGCCGGCTGGCTCGACGTGACCTTGCGCCACCAGCGCCTGACGCTATTGGCCATGCTGGCCACCGTGGTGCTGACCGGCCTGCTGTACCTGGCGGTGCCCAAGGGCTTCTTCCCGGTGCAGGACGGCGGTGTGCTGCAGGGCGTGACCCAGTCGTCGCAGAACACCTCGTTCGACGCCATGTCGCGGCGCCAGCAGGCGGTGGCGCACAGCCTGCTGGCTGACCCCGACGTGCAGAGCCTGTCGTCCTTTATCGGGATCGATGGCATGAACACCACGCTGAACACCGGCCGCCTGCTGATCAACCTGAAGCCCTGGGCCGAGCGCAGCGCGCCGCTGGCCGACATCCTGGCCCGGCTGGATGCGCGCGCCCGAGACGTCCAGGGCATCTCGCTCTTCCTGCAACCGGTGCAGGAACTGAACATCGAAGACCGCGTCAGCCGGGGCCAATACCAGTTCACCCTGACATCCCCGGACAGCGCACTGCTGGCGCAATGGAGCCACGCGCTGACGCAGCGCCTGGACCAATCGCCTGCGCTGGCCGAGGTGTCGTCAGACCTGCAAGGCGACGGCCGCCAGGCGTTCCTGCAAGTGTCGCGCGATACCGCCGCGCGGCTGGGCGTGACGATGGACGACGTGGTGCAGACCTTGTACAACGCGTTCGGCCAGCGCCAGGTTGCCACCCTGTTCACGCAATCCAACCAATACCGCGTGGTGCTGGAAGTGGACCGCCGGCTGGCCTTGAGTCCCGACGCGCTGGAGCGCATCCATCTACAGACCGACGCCGGCCAGGCGATCCCGCTATCGGCGCTGGCCACTGTCAGCGAACGCGCCGTGCCGCTGGCCGTGAACCACCTGTCGCAGTTCCCGGCGGTCAATCTGTCGTTCAACCTGCCCCCGGGCGGCTCGCTGGGCGAGGCCATCGCCGCCATCGAAGCCGCCCAACGCGACATCGGCATGCCGCCCAGCGTGGAGCTGCGCCTGCAGGGCGCCGCATCGGCGTTCCAGGCCTCGTTATCGAACACGCTGTGGCTGATGCTGGCCGCCGTGGTCACGATGTACCTGGTGCTGGGCATGCTGTATGAAAGCGCGATCCACCCCGTCACCATCCTGTCGACGCTGCCGTCGGCCACGGTAGGCGCGCTGCTGGCGCTGCTGATCACGGGCCGGCCACTGGACCTGATCGCCGTCATCGGCATCATCCTGCTGATCGGGCTGGTGAAGAAGAACGGCATCATGATGGTGGACTTCGCGCTAGAGGCTGAGCGATCGCGCGGGTTGCCGCCGGAAGCCGCCATCCGCGAAGCCGCCCTGCTGCGCCTGCGGCCCATCCTGATGACGACGCTGGCCGCCTTGTTCGGCGCATTGCCGCTGATGCTGGCCACCGGCTCCGGTGCCGAACTACGCCAGCCGCTGGGCTGGGTCATGGTCGGCGGGCTGCTGGTCAGCCAGATCCTGACGCTGTTCACTACGCCGGCCGTCTACCTGTTTTTCCACCGCCTGGGCCAGCGGCGCGGCGTTCCCGCCAAGCCCGCAAGGACTGACGGGCCCGCGGCATGATCCGGGCTCTGCTGCACCGGCCGGTCGCCTGCATTTTTCTGGCGCTGGCATTGACGCTGCTAGGCGCGGTGGCCTGGCGGCTGCTGCCCGTGGCCCCCCTGCCCCAGGTGGATTTCCCCACCATCGAAGTGCGCGCCGAGCTGCCGGGCGCCAGCCCCGAGAGCATGGCCAGCACCGTGGCCGCCCCGCTGGAGCGTGCCTTGGGCAGCATCGCGGGCGTCAGCTCCATGACGTCGTCCAGCAATCAGGGCGCCACGCGCGTGCAGTTGCAGTTCGACCTGGACCGCGACGTCAATGAAGCGGCCCGCGACGTGCAGGCGGCCATCAACGCGGCCCGCGCCGAACTTCCCGCTGGCATGCCGGGCAATCCCAGCTATCGAAAGATCAACCCCTCGCAAGCGCCCATCATGGCGCTGGCGCTCAGTTCCCCGACGCGTCCCGCTGGCCAGCTGTACGACCTGGGCGCGACCGTGCTGGCGCAGAAAATCTCGCAGATCAACGGGGTGGGCGAAGTGACGATGGGCGGCAGTTCCTTGCCCGCCGTGCGAGTGCAGGTCAATCCGAACGCGCTGGCTCACTACGGCGTGGCGCTGGACGACGTGCGCGAGGCCATCTCCGACGCGGCGCCGATGCGCCCGCAAGGCCAGCTGGATTCGGCGGGCCAGCGTTGGGAGATCGGCGCGCCCGCGCAGCCGCGCACCGCGCAAGAGTACGACAGCCTGATCGTGCGCCACCGGGATGGCGCCGTCATCCGGCTGGCCCAGGTGGCGAAAGTCAGCGATTCGGTGGAAAACCGCTACAGCAGCGGCTTTCACAACCGCAACCCTGCGGTCGTGCTGACCATCAGCCGCCAGCCGGGGTCGAACATCATCGAAACCATCACGGCCATCAACGAGGCCCTGCCCGGGTTGCGGGCGCTGTTGCCGGCCGACGTGGACCTGACCGTGGCGCTGGACCGCTCGCCCGGCATTAACGCCACGCTGCGCGAAGCCCACGTCACGCTGGGGCTGGCCACGGCGCTGGTGATCCTGGTGGTGTGGCTGTTCCTGGGCAACGCGCGGGCGGCCGCCATCCCCAGCGTGGCGATTCCGGTGTGCCTGATCGCCACCTTCGCGGTCATGTATGTGTGGGGCTTTTCGCTGAACAACCTGTCGCTGATGGCGCTGATCGTGGCCGCCGGACTGGTGGTGGACGATGCGATCGTGGTGCTGGAGAACATCTCGCGGCACATCGAACGCGGTCTGTCGCCCCGCAAGGCGGCACTGCGCGGGGTGCGCGAAGTGGGTTTCACGCTGGTCGCCATGACCGTCGCCCTGAGCGTGGTGTTCGTCTCCATCCTGTTCATGGGCGGGCTCGTTGAACGCCTGTTCCGCGAATTCTCGATCACGCTGGTGGCCGCTACGGTGATCTCGCTGGTGGTGTCGGTCGCCATCATCCCCGCCCTGTGCGCGCGCTGGCTCAAGCCCGGGGCGACGCCGCATGCCACCCCGGTCCGGCCCTCACGCATGCAGGCCGCCTTCGCGCGTCTGCACGAGGGGTACGGCGCATCGCTTGCGCGGGTGCTTGGCCATGCGCGCCTGACGCTACTGGTGCTGGCCGGCGTCATCGGGCTGAACGTCTACCTGTACGTGGATGCCCGCAAGGGCTTCCTGCCGGTGCAGGACACGGGCCAACTGGTCGGGTTCGTGCGGGGCGACGACGGCTTTTCGTTCCAGGTCATGCAGCCCAAGATCGACCAGTATCGCCAGCTGGTGCTCAAGCACCCGGCCGTGCAAGACGTCATCGGCTATAACGGCGGCGGGCTCGGCATCAGCAATTCGCTCTTCCTGATCCGCTTGAAGCCCGTGGCCCAGCGCGCCGAATCTTCGACGGAAGTCATCAATTGGCTGCGCATGAACGCACCGCCGGTGCCGGGCGGCATGTTCTTCCTGAACGTGGACCAAGACCTGCGCATGCCGGGCGGCTTCGGCAACTCGGGCGACCACGAACTGGCCATCATGGCCAGCGATGTGCCCGCGCTGCGGGAATGGTCGCGCAAGATCTCGAAGGCCATGCAAGCCATTCCGGAACTGCGCGACGTGGACGCCGTGGGCGACGGCGCCACCCAGCAGGTGGTGATCAATATCGACCGCAGCGCCGCCCAACGCTTGGGCGTGGACATGGACACGATCAGCAGCGTGCTAAGCAATTCCTTCAGCCAGCGCCAGGTCGCCACCCTTTACGACGCCATGAACCAGTACCGCGTGGTGCTGGAACTGGACCCGCGCTACACCGAAGACCCCGAGGTCCTGGAGCAGGTGCAGGTCGTGGCGGCTGACGGCACCCGCATCCCGCTGACGGCTTTTGCCACGTACGAGAACGGCCTGGTCAACGACCGCGTCTTCCACGACGGCCTGTTCGCGGCCGTGGGCGTCGGCTTTTCGCTGGCCGAAGGCGTGTCGCTGGAACAGGGGCTTGCCGCCATCGACGCCACGATGGCGAAGCTGATGGTGCCCTCCACGATCCAGACGCGCCTGGGCGGCGACGCCCGCAACTTCCAGCAAAGCGTGCAGGACCAGCCCTGGCTGATCCTGGCAGTGCTGGTCGCCATTTATCTGGTGCTGGGCATCCTGTACGAAAGTCCCCTGCATCCGCTGACCATCCTGTCCACGCTGCCGTCGGCGGGCGTGGGGGCCTTGCTGGCATTGCGGCTGGCGAACATCGAATTCACCCTGATTGCGCTATTGGGGCTGTTCCTGCTTGTCGGCATCGTCATGAAGAACGCCATTTTGATGATCGACTTCGCGCTCAGCCTGGAACGGCGCGAAGGGTTGACGGCGGAACAAGCCATCCACCGCGCCGCGATGCTGCGCCTGCGGCCTATCGTCATGACCAATCTGGCCGGCCTGCTGGGCGCGCTGCCCCTGGTGCTGGGCGTGGGTGAAGGATCCGAACTGCGGCGCCCGCTGGGCGTCGCGATCGTCGGCGGCCTGATGATCAGCCAGTTCCTGACGCTGTACACGACGCCAATCGTCTATCTGGCGCTGGAACGGCTGCGGCTGAAAGTCCGGGCGGCGCGCGCGCCGGCCGGTTCAGCGGCGGACTGAGGCTACTCGGGCAAGCGCGTCGCCACGATCAGGCGCTCTGCCATGAACGCCAGGAACTCCCGGGCCAGCAGCGGCAGCGTCCTGCCCTGCAGGGTCAGCACCTGGATGCTCCGTTGCCGCATTTCCGGGTTCGTGAACGGCACCCCGGCCAGCTTATCGCTGCCCGTCTGGCCCATCAGGGTCAGGTACCCGGTCAAGGCCACAATGCGGCTGCCGGGCAGCATCGGCAGGAATGCCGCCGAATGGTTCGACACATAGGCCGGTTCTATATGCAGCCCGGCATTCGCGCACGCGGCGTCGAACAGTTGCCGGACCGTCGTGCCCGAATCGCCCAGCGACAACGGATAGTCCGCCAGATCCCGCATGCCCACGCTACGGCGGCTGGCCAGTGGATGACTGCGGCACATCACCGCATACACCGGCGCCCGCGTCAGCAATTCGGTCTTCAGACGTTCGTCCTGCACCGTGGAATAGCGCAGCGCGATCTGCGACAGGCCTTCCACGACCTGCCGGCTGACCTCGTCCGGGCGCTCGACATGCAAGTGAAACCGCGCCTCCGGCCGCACGCGCTTGAACTCCGCCATGCTGAGCGGCAGGAAGCGGTGCGCGAAGCCTTCGGTGCAGGCCAGCCGGATGGTCACGTCGCCCACGTGGCCGCGCTGGCGGATCTGGGTCGTGACGCGCTCGGCCTCCAGCGCGGCGGCATTGGCGTAGGCGGCAAGCTGCCGGCCGGCTTCGCTTAGCGCCATGCCGCGCGCCTGGCGCTCGAACAGCACGATGCCCAGATCGTCTTCCAGTTTGGCGATCTGGCGGCTGACGGCCGAGGCCGCCACGTGTTGCGCCGCCGCGGCCCCGGCGATGGAACCGCAGCGGGCAACCTCCAGGAAATACCGCAAGGCCAGTGAAATCATGGTCGGCTCCGAAATCCATGCTTTAAAGGCATGGCAAAGATGCTAATTATCTAATTGTGGCACGGGGTGAAGCGTAATAACTTTGTGCTTCCTTTGCGCACCCGAGAGCCGATGTGAATCGCGAACAAGCCGTCCTCCACGCCGTCGATGCCTATGACTCCGGCGCCCTGCTGACCACGTTGGCGCGTCGCGTCGCCTACGCCACGGAAAGCGAAGTGCCGGAACAAGCGGCCGCCCAGCACGCCTATCTGAATGAAGACCTGATCCCGCTGCTGACCGCGCTGGGCTTTTCCTGTGAAGTCCACGCCAACCCCGCCGGGGCGGATTTGCCTATCCTGGTGGCGCGCCGCATCGAGCAAGCGGGCCTGCCGACCGTGCTGATGTATGGCCACGGCGACGTCGTGCGCGGCAACGCCGCGAAATGGGAAGCGGGACGCGACCCGTGGCGGCTGCAGGTCGAGGGCGACCGCTGGTATGGCCGCGGCACAGCCGACAACAAGGGTCAGCACTCCATCAACCTGGAAGCCCTGCGGCACGTGATCGCCGCACGCGACGGCAAGCTGGGTTTCAACACGACGTGGCTGATCGAGACCGGCGAAGAGGCCGGTTCGCCCGGCCTGGCCGCCTTCTGCCACGCACAACGCGACGCGCTGAAGGCCGACGTGTTCATCGCCAGCGACGGCCCGCGCCTGAGCGCCGAGCGCCCCACGCTTTTCATGGGATCGCGCGGCGCGGTGAATTTCGAATTGAAGCTGCGCGCGCGTGAGCGCGGCTACCACTCCGGCAATTGGGGCGGCCTGCTGTCCAACCCCGCTATCGTGCTGATGCACGCCATCGGCACCCTGGTCGACGCCACCGGCCGCATCTGCGTCGACGGCCTGCGCCCTCCTCCCATTCCCGCCCCGGTCGCCGACGCGCTGGCCGACCTGCAGGTGGGCGGCGGCGAGGACGATCCCGAGATCAACGCGTGGTGGGGCGAACCCGGCCTGTCCGCCGCCGAAAAGGTATTTGGCTGGAACAGCCTGGACGTCCTGACGTTCGGCGCGGGCGATCCGTCCAAGCCAGTAAACGCGATCCCGCCCGAAGCCGTGGCCTGGTGCCAATTGCGCTTCGTGGTGGGCACCGACTGGCGCGCGCTGGAAACCCATGTGCGCGAGCATTTACGCCAAGCCGGCTTTGAAGACGTGCAGGTGCGGATCGGCATGCAGGCCGGCGCCACCCGCTTGTCGCCGGACAACGCCTGGGTGCGCTGGGCCGCCGCGTCGCTGGAACGCACGACCGGCAAACGGCCTGCGCTGCTGCCCAACCTGGGCGGCTCGCTGCCCAACGACATTTTTGCCGATCAACTGGGCTTGCCCACGCTGTGGGTGCCACACTCCTACCCCGCCTGCGCCCAGCACGCGCCCAATGAACACCTGCTGGGCAGCGTCGCGCGCGAAGGCCTCGCCATCATGGCCGGCCTGTTCTGGGACCTGGGCGACCAGGGCGCCGCGTTGCGGGATGCCGCCGCTGCTTCGGATTTTCCCGCGGCCGCCTGACCCCGGCCCTTTCCCGCGTTTCCCCATGACCCTTCGAGAGCTTTGCCATGACCGCTAGATTTTGTGCCGCCGTGATGGCGTTCAACCTTGCCGTCGCCGCCTATGCGGGCGAGGTCCACGCCGCGTACCCCGAACAGCCGATCAAGATCGTCGTGCCGTTCACGCCAGGCGGCGCCACGGACGCGGTGGCCCGGTTGCTGGCCAACCGCCTGTCGGGCAACCTGGGGCAATCCGTGATCGTGGAAAACCGCCCCGGGGCGTCCACGGTGATCGGCGCCGATGCGGTGGCCCGCGCGCAACCCGATGGCTACACGCTGCTGCTATCGGGCAGCACGACTTATACGGTATTGCCGGCCTTGAAATCCACGTTGCCCTATGACCCGATCAACAGCTACGAACCGATTGCCATCGTCGCCATGGCCCCGGTCGTGCTGCTGGCCCAGAACGGGCTTGCGGTCAGCACGGTGCAGGAAGCGGCCGCGCTGGCCAAACGCCAAAGCGACAAGGGCGGCTTGATGTACGGCACCTTCGGACCTGGCTCCGCGCCGCACCTGGCCGGCGAAATGTTCGCCGAAGCCGCGGGCGCCAAGATGCTGCCCGTGCCCTATAAGGGCAGCGCGCAATTGATCACCGCGATGATCGGCGGCGAGGTCGCGCTGGGCGTGGACACGGTATCGTCGGCCGCGCCACAGGTGCGCGCCGGCAAGGTCCGCGCACTGGCCGTCACGGGCGAGCACCGCGTGCCGCAGTTGCCGGACGTCCCCACCTTCACCGAAGCGGGCATTCCCGAAGTGTCCTTCGTCGGCTGGTACGCGTTGGCCGCCCCCGCCCGCACGCCCGCGCCGGTTCTCGACACCCTGAACCGCGCGGTCGCCAAGATCATGGAAGATCCGCAGATGCGCAAGGCCGTGTCGGACCTGGCCCTGGAACCCGTGTACCTGCCGGGCCAGGCGTTCCACGAACAGATCGCCCGTGAACTGCGCACGTTCGGCGCGGTGGCCAAGCGCGCGAACATCACGCTGGACTGAACGCAACCGGCCGCGGCGCATAAGCATGCGACGCGGCCGGTTCCGTGGGGCGGCCAGTTCCGTGGGGCGGATCAATACTTGTAGTTCACGCCCAGCATGGCGCTGAACGGCGCGCCATAGTAGTTGCTGTAGACGTTGGTGCTGGCGTAGTACTTCTTGTCGAAGACATTGTTCAGGTTCAAGGTCGCCGACCACTGGCGGCTGAATTGGTAGCGCGCCATCAAATCGACCAACGCATACCCGCTTTGCGAAGATGCCAACGGCTTGCCGCCCGGCCCTCGGCTGGAATACTCGGTGCCGCTCTCCCAGCGCACCCCGCCGCCAACGGTCAGGGCGCTTAAATCCCCCGGCAGGCGATACGTGGTGTACAGCTTGGCGATGTGGCGCGGCAGGCCGACTTGCGTGATGAAGCCTTGCGGCAAGCGGCGGTCCACGTAGGCATAGGACAGTTGCATTTGCCAGCCTGGCGTCAACTCGCCGGTGATCTCGGCTTCCACGCCCCGCATCACTGCGCCATCGGCGGCGACGTAAGCGCTATCGCCATTCGGCGCCAGCCGGTCACCGTCCACCATCGCGTAGTTGTCCTGGCGCGTCCGGAACAAGGCCAGGGACCCGTTCAAGCGGCCGTCCAGCAACGCCGACTTCAGGCCGATCTCGTAGGTATTGCCCTTGATCGGTTCGAGCACGCCGCCGGTCACGCTTTGCGCCTGTTGCGGCTGGAAGATGCTCGTGTAGCTGGCGTAGGCGGACACCGTGCTGGTCAGGTCGTAGACCACGCCGGCATACGGGGTGTAGACGCCCTGCTCCCGCATATTGTCCGGGTAGGACGACCCATCGTTGTAGTTGTAGGACGCCTGCTGGTCCCACCACGTCACGCGCGAGCCCAACACCAGCGACAGCGCGTCGGTCGGACGCAGGCGCACCGCGCCATAGATCGACGCCTGCTTTTCGGTGTAGTAGCGCTTGCCGGTCGATTGCCAGTCCGGCTCGGGCATGTCGCCATTCCACTGGCGGATGTCGGGGATCTTCGCGTCATAGCCCGGGGCGGTCCACAGCGGGTACATGTCGTAGTCGCCGCGGGTGCGCGATGCGTTTGCGCCCACGACCAGGTCGTGCTGGCGGCCAAGGGCATCGAACGCGCCCGTCACGCTGGCGTCGACCGCATTCTGCGTTTTCGGAATGGGCCATTTCGCCACCCACACCGACGCGCCTGCGCCCGTCGCCGGATCTGCCCAGCCGTTGCTGCTGAACCAGCCGTAGGTGCGGTCGTTGTCGTCACCGGTACGGGACACGGTCAACGAGCCCTTCCACAACGGGGCGAATTCGTGGTCCAGCGTCGCGAACACGTTATAGCGCGTGCGATCCTGGCGGCTCCAGTCCGTGGCCGAATTGAAGCGCTGCGGGAAATCCGTTTTGGTGCCGTCGGCATACGCGGCGGGAAAACCAAAGTACGAGCAGGCCGTGCACTTTTTTCGTTGATACTCCGCACCCAGGGTCAGCAACGTGCGTTCGGCCAGGTCTGCCTCGATCACGCCGTACAGCAATTGCGAATCCTGCTTGACGCGGTCGATGAAGGAACCTCCCTCCTGCCACGCGCCGACCAGCCGGCCGCGAAGCTTGCCCGCTTCATCCAGCGGACTGCCAAGGTCGAACTCCGTGCGCTTGTAGTCCCACGAGCCGACGGCCGCTCCCACGCCCGCCTCAAACTCGTGGGTGGGCCGCTTGCGCACCAGATTGATCGAGGCCGCGGGATTGCCGGCGCCGTTCAACAGCCCGGTGGAACCGCGCACCACTTCGATCCGGTCATACAGCGCGGTATCCAGACCCAGCGCATTGAAATCCTTGTGCGTGGGCACGCCATCCACCTGCATGTTGGTGATTTCCATGCCGCGGGCGTACAACCCCTTCTCGTTGTCGTCCGCCGACCCCTTCTTCTTGAAGGTCAGACCAGGCGTATTGGCAATGGCATCTTCCAGCGTATTCAGCCCCTGGTCGGATAAGCGCTGGCGCGTCATCACCGACACCGATTGCGGCGTCTCGCGCAGCGTCATCGGCAGCTTGGTAGCCGTCGTCGACAGACCCACGGTATAAGAATCCGTCCCCTCGCTGGGCGCGGGATCGCGCGAACCCAGCACTTCCACCGGCGCAAGGGTCTGCGCGCCGGCGACACGCAATCCGTAATTGTTGCCGCCTTGGCTGACAGCCTCCAGCCCCGTGCCCGACAGCATGGCCGCCAGTCCCGAGGCAATGCCGTAATCACCTTGCAAACCGGCGCTTTGCTTGCCTTGCGTCAGTTGGGCGTCAAATGACAGCACCACCCCCGCCTGCGCGGCAAAGCGGCCCAACGCCAGGCCCAACGGGCCGGCGGGAACATCATAGCGGCGGGCCGCCTCGGCGAACGGCGCCGCCTGCGCCAGCACGGATGGCGCCGACGCAAGCGCCATCAAGGCAACAAAGACGGCGCGCGCGATCGGCGCCTGCGGCGCCGGATGGCGATGGAAGGACATGTTGAAAGGCATAAGCTCAGGTTTTCCGTGAATCAAATCCGACGTAATCCCTGCTAAGTCGGACGAGCGCGGAAAAAGGACAATGCCAATTGAAAATAAATCAGCCGCGGGGGATCACCCGGGTGTAGTAGCGGGTGAAGCGCGACACGCGCACGGGCAGTGCGCGTTCCACGGCCGCCAACGCGCGGTCGGTGTCGTCGATGGGAAACGCGCCGGACACCCGCAGGGACGCCACCGCGTCGTCACAACTGAGGCGGCCGGGACGGTAGCGATCCAGTTGCGCGATGAAGTCCCCCAACCGCATGCCGTCCACGATCAGCAAACCGCGGGTCCAGGCGTCGGGTTCGCCCAGGATGGCGCCTTCACGGCGCACGCCCGACGCTTCCAGCACACCTTGTTCGCCCGCGCTCAGCACCAGCGGCGATGCCCCGCTGGCGGGCAGCAGCTCGACCGCATGCCGCAGCACCGCGACGCGCGTGCACGCAGCCTGCCGGTTGACGGTGAAGCGCGTGCCCAGCGGCCGAACCGTGCCGTGCAGCGTCGTCACGCGCAAAGGCGGCAGGCCCGGGGCGGCATGTTCGGTATCGATCAGGATTTCGCCTGCGTGGACGGTCACGTGGCGGCCTCGCGCATCCATGGCAACGTCCACCGCGCTTGCGCTGTCCAGCCACAGCAAGGTGCCGTCCGCCAGCAACAGTTCGCGCCGTTCGCCCGTGCCCATCCGGTAGTCGGCCAGATAGCCGGCCGCCAGCCGTTCGACGGGCAAGGTGCGCCACGCCAGCACGCCGCCTGCGCCGAACAGCATTACCGCCCCCACGCCGTTGCGCAACATGGCGCGCCGGCGCGCGAAGTGCTGGTCCGCGCGGATGAGCGTATCGGCGGCCAGCCGCGCGGGCGCCGCGCCCAACGTGCCGCGCAGCCGCTCAACCTGCCGCCAGATGCGGGCATGTTCCGGGTCGGCAGCCAGCCAGCGGCCATGCGCCGCCACATCGGCCGCGTCCACGTCGTCGGCGCAAAGGCGCGCGTACCATTGCGCCGCCGCGGCGATTGTCGGGTTCGCCATCGCGGCTATTGCCTTTCCAAGGCGTAGATCAAGCAGTGCTCGGTCGCGCGCGCCATGTACTTCTTGACCGAACTTACCGTCACGCCCAGCGCGGCCGCGATGTCCGCGTAGCTTGCGCCTTCCAGCTGTGACATCAGGAAAGCCCGTCGCACTTTGTCGCCCAGGCCGTGCAGCATGGCATCGATCTCGCGAATGGTTTCCAGCAGAATAGCTTGCGTTTCGGGCGAGATCGCATGGGCCTCCGGTTGCCGTGCCAGCGTCTCCAGCCAGGCGCGTTCCAGTACCTGGCGCCGAATGTGGTCCACCAGCGTGCGTTGCGCCACCGTGGCCAGAAAGCTGCGCGGCTGCCGCACACCCTGCAGTTGCGCCAGGGACGCGGGCGAGGCCAACAGGCGTAAAAAAGTGTCTTGCGCAAGGTCGGCGGCTTCGGCAGGCACGGCCAGCCGCCGCAGCAACCAGCCGCGCAGCCAGCCATGATGATCGCGATAGAGCAAGCCCAGCTCGCGGTGCTCCAGAGATTCCAAGGACGACATGGCCGTAGCGCGACCGCTTCCTGATTTTTTTAAGAATGGGAATTGTAATCATTATTGATGATGGCGGGCAATCGCCCGCCATCCCCCATCCCGGCGCGCGGCTCCCAGCCGCCCCGCTCCCTTCGCCCTACACCACGGGCGGCGTGGTCTCCCGCTCGGGATGCCGGTGCTTGGCCAGCGCCTGAATGAATTCGACCGCGCTGTTCTCGGGCGTCCCGCTGCCCGTCAACAGCCCGCCGTCCGATGCGTCTGGCGTAATGCCCGCCGCCTCGAACAACGTCGCGCCCGCCCCCAGCGCCATCAGCGTCTTGCCGTGGCGAAACGCGTCGCGCAGGAACTCCAGCGCTCGCCCGTCCGCCTGCAAGCGCCCCACGGCATCCACGCCGCCCGGGACGACAGCGCCGTCGAACAGTCCGGAAGGATGGTTGTCCAGCGACGCATCCGCATCCCATGTGCTGCCGTCCTCGGCTTGCAATGGGCCAATACGCTGCCCCACCAGCCGCACCACGACGCCCGCCCGGGTCAGCATATCCGCCACGGCCGCAACCGCGCCGCCGTCCACGCCTTCCGCGGCCAGGATGGCGACCTTGCGCGTGGCGACGCCGCCGTCGCCTGGCCTGGCGGTCAGCGACAGGGCTGGCGACACCTCGACCTCGGGCGCGGGCGGCTGGGCGGCCGCGCGCGGCAGGGGTTCGGGCAAGACCATGCCCAACTGGTCCGCCACGCCTTGGGCCAGTTCATCCGACGCGTTGCGCAGCGACGCCACCATGCGTTGGCGGATCGCCGGCACGGTGACCTTGCTGAGTTCAAAGGCGAAAGCGTTGATGATGTGCCGCTGCTCCCAGTCGGTCTGGCTATTGAAAAACAGCGCAGCCTGGTTGTAGTGTTCGGCGAACTTCTCGGGATGGCCGCGCAATTCGTCGCCCGCCACCGGTTCCGGAAACGGCACGTAGCCATCCATGCCGGCCTGGAACGGACAACCGCCCGCCAGCGAATTCGGTTCATACGACACGCGGCCCCGATGGATGGTTTGACGGTGCATGCCGTCGCGCTGATTGTTGTGCACGGGCGCCAGCGGCGCATTGATGGGGATTTCGTGGAAATTCGGGCCGCCCAGCCGCGAGATCTGCGTATCCACATACGAGTGGAT
The DNA here is from genome assembly GCF_057334215.1 of Achromobacter maghribensis. NCBI lineage: Bacteria > Pseudomonadati > Pseudomonadota > Betaproteobacteria > Burkholderiales > Alcaligenaceae > Achromobacter > Achromobacter maghribensis. Next base: position 144,786 of record NZ_JBHFII010000005.1, read on the forward strand.
GCGCCCGGCAAGCAACGGATCATTGGTGAAGTCCACCCCCGGCACGACGTGCGCCGCGCAGAAGGCGACTTGCTCGGTCTCGGCGAAGAAGTTGTCCGGGTTGCGGTCCAGCACCATCCGCCCGATGGGGGTGATGGGCACCAGTTCTTCGGGCACGATCTTGGTGGGGTCCAGGACGTCGAAGCTGAAGCGCTCTGCCTCTTCTTCCGTGAAGATCTGCACGCCCAGTTCCCATTCGGGGCCGTTGCCGGCGTCGATGGCTTCCCACAGATCGCGGCGATGGAAGTCGGGGTCGGCGCCCGATACCTTGACCGCTTCATCCCACACCTGGGAATGCGTGCCCAGCACCGGGCTCCAGTGGAACTTCACCAGCCGGGACTCGCCCTGGGCGTTGACGAAGCGGAACGTATGCACGCCGAAGCCCTGCATCATGCGGTAGCTGCGCGGAATGGCGCGGTCAGACATCAGCCACATCAACATGTGCGTGGATTCCGGCATCAACGACACGAAGTCCCAGAATGTGTCGTGGGCGGACGCGGCCTGCGGCATGCCATGGTGCGGCTCGGTCTTCACCGCATGCACCAGGTCCGGGAATTTCATGGCGTCCTGGATGAAGAAGACCGGCATGTTGTTGCCCACCAGGTCCCAGTTGCCTTCATCGGTGTAGAACTTCACCGCGAAGCCGCGCACATCGCGCGCCGTATCCTTGGAGCCGCGTTCGCCCGCCACGGTCGAAAACCGCACGAACACCGGCGTGCGCTTGCCTTGCTCGGCAAACAACGAGGCGGCCGTCAGGTCGGTCAGCGGCTTGTAGCATTCAAAGTAGCCATGCGCAGCCGAACCGCGCGCGTGCACGATACGCTCGGGGATGCGCTCGTGGTCGAAATGCGTGATCTTCTCGCGCAGGATGAAGTCTTTCAGCAAGGCCGGGCCGCGCAATCCGGCTTTGAGCGAATGCTGGTTGTCGGCGACGCGCACGCCCTGATTCGTCGTCAACATCTGAGCGCTGGCGTCGGCGCGCACGCGCGCCAACTCGCCGCCCACCGCGTTGACGCCCGCCGCGGCGGCGTCCACGGTCTTGCCCGAGACTTCGCTTTCGGACAAGGTGCTGGCGCCCACCGATGGGTCCGCCGCTGCAACATGCGCGCCCGTGAAGGGGCAACGCGCCGCATCGGCGCCGTACTCGGCGGCCTTGCCGGCGTTGTGGGGCATGGCCGCCGCCGTGTCGCCCACCGCGGCAGCCCGCTTCAGCGCGGGATGGCCGGGCTTGCCGGCAGGGCCGGCGGCCGGGCCGCTATCGGTATTCATATAGGCGGTATCCAGCGCGCCGCCCTTGCCCGCGGCGCTCTTGCGCGCCGGCGGCGATCCTGCTGGCATCTTGCCTGCGGATTTCCTTGTTGCCATTGCCGGTCTCCTAGTGTTTCAGCATCTTGTCGCGCGCCTGCTCGGCCCGCGATGCGCCGATGGCGGACTCCACCTGCTTGACCTCCTCGGGCGGCGGCAGCACAGCAGGGAAACCCAGGGACTCCACCCACAGTTCGCGCGACCAGCCCTGCGTGTGATACAGGTGGTGGTCTTCGTCGGTCGCCACGGCGTCATAGGCCTGCTTCAGGATCTTGCCCTCACGCCCGGTGTCCTGATCGGCGATCAGGCCGATCAATGACCAATTCGCGTGATCCTTGGTTTCGGCCAGCACCACGCATTCGGTCGCCACCAGCTGCGCGGCAGCGGCATCCCCTTCGCTGATCGCCATTTTCATGGCCTTCACCAGCGACTCGCCCAGGTGGCGAACCACGGCCCGGCCCGGCGATTGCGTCTCGGGGTCGAGTCCCAGTTGTTCAAACACGGTCAAAAGGACACGCTGGTGAGTGCGCGTTTCCTCCAGGTATTCCTTCCATTCTTTCTTCAAGTCTTCGTTGATGGCACAGGACACGGCGGTTTCGTACACCGACAGACCGCCGATCTCCGTCTCCAGCGCCTGATACAGCAGTTCGTTGATCTGTTTGGTGTTTCCGGCATTGCGTTTCATCGCAGGCTCCTCTTTCATTGGCATCGACCGCCTCCGGCCTGGGCGGACGGTCGGACGGGATGAAGCGCCCCTTCAGCAAGCGCCATGCCCGACTACCCCCGCTTGCCCTGAAACGGGCCCGCCCGGAATGCTTAGCATCGCAACTCCGGCCCCAGTTCGCATAGAATTGGAACCATTCTCAATAAAACAAAAATCCGCCGGGCTCGCGGCGGCAACGACGATAAAAGAGGCTCGATCTGAAATCCGGTTTCCGCCTATCCATGGCCTGGTTGCACACCTGGGTCGGCCTGTGGTTTTCCTGGCTGCTGTTCGCGGTGTTCCTGACCGGGTCGCTGGCCGTATTTTCCGAGCCGATCAGCCACTGGATGACGCCCGAACACCACGCGGCCGAAGCCCTGGCCGCGCAGCAGGAAAGCGCCCCCGTGGACCGCGCCCGCCGCTTTGATCTGGCGGTCGACTACATGCAGCAAAAGCACCCGGGCGCTGAAATGTGGGAAATCTGGCCCGTCAACCGCATGCATGAGAACAGCCTGTCGGTCTACTGGTTCGATCAGAACGGGCAGTACGCCGAGGCCGAACTGAACCCGGCCACCGGCGCCGAGATGGACGACCATCACGACAACGAAGGCCGCGCCACCATGGGCGGCACCCATTTCGTGAACTTTCACTACACCCTGCACGAGACCCGCTTCGGCCTATGGATCGTGGCGTTCGCCACCATGGCGATGCTGGTCGCGCTGATATCAGGCGTGGTGACGCACAAACGCATCTTCAAGGACTTCTTCACGTTCCGCGCGAAGAAGGGGCAGCGTTCATGGCTCGACGCGCACAACGCCGTCGCGGTGCTGACCTTGCCCTTCCAGTTCATGATCGCCTACACCGGCATCGTGATTTCCAGCGCCGACCTGATGCCGGCGCCCGTCGCCGCCCACTACGGCGCCGGCATGGAGGGCATCCGCCTGTACCTGGCCGAGATGCAGGGTGAAGTCAAACCGCTGCGCACGGGCGCGCCGCTTGCGATGCCGAAGCTTGAACCCCTCGTGGCGCAGGCGGAAGCGCTGATCGGCCAAACCGCGCGCGCCATCGTCATCCACAATCCGGAAGACCGTTCCATGCGGATCGCCGTCTACGGCTGGAACGAAGACCGCGACACGTTCAACAATATCAGCGCCACGACCGGCATGGCCGAGTTCTCGGGCGCCACGGGCGAGCTGCTGCGCACCCGGCCTGCGGGCGGCGTCAATGGTGGCACGCCGGCCCTTGCGCGCCAGGTAATGAGCGACCTGCACATGGCGCGCTTCGGCGGCCTGGCCATCCAGTGGCTGTATTTCATCTGCGGCCTGGCCGGGGCCGCCATGATGGGCACCGGCGCCGTGCTGTTCATGGTGAAGCGGCGCGCCAAGCTGGGCAATGAATTCGGCGGGGCCACCGCCCGCATGTACCGGCTGTTCGAAGGGCTGAACGTGGCCGCGCTGGCCGGCCTGGCGGTGGCCTGCGTTGGCTACTTCTGGGCCAACCGGCTGCTGCCCGTCGCGCTGGAAAACCGGGTGCTTTGGGAACTGCGCGGCTTCTTCGGTATCTGGGCGCTGATGCTGGCGCTGGCCTGGCTGTGCCGCCCGCGTCAGGCGTGGATCACGCAGTTGGGCCTGCTGGCCGCGCTTTGCCTGCTGCTGCCCTTGATGTCGTTCATGACGCTGGGCGATCACGTCTTCGCACAGATCGGGCGTGGGGACTGGGAAAGCGCCGGCGTGGAACTGACGGCGCTCGCCTTTGGCGTACTATCCGCCTGGGCGGCCATCCGCTTGTGGAAAAAGCCAATGCCCGCGCCCGCCCAGCGCACTCCCCGCGCGAACCAAGAGATTGCGGCATGAACATGAACGACGTATTCGCCATTGTGATGGCGTTGCTGCTGACCTACTCCGGCATGGCCTGCCTGAGCCTGGCCATGCCGCGCCATTACGACCAGGTCTGGGGCCGCGATCCGTCGGCCGGCCACACGCGCGTGCTGCGCGGTGCCGGCGTGCTGCTGCTGGCGCTGGCCCTGCTTCCCTGCGTCGGGCTGTGGGGCAATACCGTGGGTGTCGTCGCCTGGCTGGGCTGGCTTTCCGCCGGCGCGCTGCTGTGGGTCGGCATGCTGTCCTGGGCGCCGCGTCCGGCCGCCAGCACGGCCGCCCTTGCCGTGGCCATTTCGTTGGCCGGCATCGGCATCGGCTTCTGACGCCCGCCGCGCATTGCGCATTTCAGGGGCCGTTCCCCCCTGTTTGACCCGTATCAAATCAGGCTGATATCGCGCGCATCTTGCGTGCCGGCAGCACCATATGTGGTGGTAGAGTTTTCACACCCCACTACATATGGTGTCAACAATGCCTATCCAACACATCCTCAAGCGCGACGGCCGCGTCGCGGCCTTTGATCGCGACAAAATCGCGCATGCCATGGCGGCGGCCGGAACCAGCACGGGGGAGTTGGACCTGGCGGGCGCGCAAATCCTTACGGATAACGTCATCGGCGCACTGGCGGACCAACCCTGCCCCGGCGTCGAAACCATCCAGAACCGGGTCGAGGAAGCCCTGGTCCAGGCCGGCTACTGGCGCACCGCCCGCGCCTACATCGTGCACCGCGAACAACATGCCCGGCTGCGCGCGCTGCGCCACACGATTGTCGACGTGGAAAGCGCCATGGAGGAATACCTGGACCAGCGAGACTGGCGCGTCAACGCCAACGCCAACCAGGGCTACAGCCTGGGCGGCCTGATCCTGAACGTGGCCGGAAAAGTCACCGCCAACTACTGGCTGTCCAACGTCTTCGCCCCCGAAGCGGGCCAGGCGCACCGCGACGGCGACATCCACATCCATGACCTCGACATGCTTAGCGGCTATTGCGCCGGCTGGTCGCTGCGCCAATTGCTGACCGAAGGCTTCAACGGCATTCCGGGCAAGGTGGAATCCACGCCGCCCAAACACATGTCTGCCGCCATCGGCCAGATCGTCAACTTCCTGGGCACGCTTCAAAACGAATGGGCAGGCGCGCAGGCCTTCAGTTCCTTCGACACCTACATGGCGCCCTTCATCCGCCGCGACGCCATGACGTACGCCGAGGTGAAGCAGTCGATGCAGGAACTGATCTTCAACCTGAACGTGCCCAGCCGTTGGGGCACGCAAACGCCGTTCACCAATCTGACGTTCGACTGGACGTGCCCGGCCGACCTGAAGGAACAGGTGCCTTACGTGGGTGGCCAGGAAATGCCGTTCCACTACGGCGACCTGCAAGCCGAAATGGACATGATCAACCGGGCCTACATCGAAGTGATGATGGCGGGCGACGCCAAAGGGCGCGTGTTCACCTTCCCCATTCCCACCTACAACATCACGCCCGACTTCGACTGGGACCACCCCAACGCCGACCGCCTGTTCGAAATGACGGCGCGCTACGGGCTGCCCTACTTCCAGAACTTCTTGAATTCCGACCTGGAACCCCACATGGTGCGGTCCATGTGCTGCCGCCTGCAGCTGGACTTGCGCGAACTGCTCAAGCGCGGCAACGGTCTGTTCGGATCGGCGGAACAGACGGGATCAGTAGGCGTGGTGACCGTGAACTGCGCACGCCTGGGCTACACCTGCCAAGGCGACGAAGCGCGGTTGATGGCACGGCTGGACGCGCTGCTGGGCCTGGGGCGCGACGTGCTGGAAACCAAGCGCAAGGTGGTGCAGCGCTACATCGACCAGGGCCTCTATCCCTATACCCGGCGCTACCTGGGCACGCTGCGCAACCACTTCAGCACGCTGGGCGTGAACGGCATCAACGAGATGATCCGCAACTTCTCGAACGACGCCGACGATGTCACCACGGCCGCGGGCCACGCGTTGGCCGTGCGCCTGCTGGACCGTGTGCGCGACCGCATGACGGAATTCCAGGAACAGACCGGCCACCTCTACAACCTGGAGGCCACGCCGGCCGAAGGCACGACCTACCGCTTCGCCCGCGAAGACAGGAAGCGCTACCCCGGCATTCTGCAAGCGGGCACGGATGCCCAGCCGTACTACACCAATTCCAGCCAGTTGCCCGTGGGCCACACCGACGACCCCTTCCATGCGCTGGAGCTTCAAGAAACCCTGCAGGGCAAGTACACCGGCGGCACCGTGCTGCACCTGTACATGAACGAAGCGGTGTCGTCCGCCGACGCATGCAAGCAGTTGGTGCGCCGCGCCCTGTCGAATTTCCGGCTGCCCTACATCACGGTCACGCCCACGTTCTCGATCTGCCCCAACCATGGCTACTTGGCCGGGCATCACGAGTTCTGCCCGAAATGCGACGCCGAACTGCTGGCCAAGCAATCCGCGTGCTGCGCACCCGCCTAGCGCGCGACACCCCGCCGGCCCCAAGCCGGCATTCACCCCAAGGAGTCCTTCATGCAAACCTTGACCGTCCCCGCCACCGCCGCTGCGCCCGTTCTGCAACTGGACGATAGCCAGCGCGTGCGCTGCGAAGTCTGGACCCGAGTCATGGGCTACCACCGTCCCGTCTCTTCCTTCAACACCGGCAAACAAGGCGAATTCAATGAACGCCGCTTCTTCGTCGAGCAACGCGCCTGAAGGCGCGCCTCAATACGCTGAAACCGGTACCCGCAGGCTGGCCGCAAGGCCGGCCTACGCGGCGCCGCCCCAACCCGTCGCCCAACCGTTGCCGCGGCATTCGCCCGCGATTGGCGGGCTGGTGCCCTTTTCAACGGTGGATTGGCCAGGCCAGTTGGCGGCCGTCGTCTTCATCTCGGGCTGCCCCTGGCGCTGCCACTATTGCCACAACACCGAACTGCAAACCCGCGCCGCCCGGTACGACTGGCGTGAAACGCGGGCCTTCCTGGCAACCCGCACCGGCCTGCTGGATGCCGTGGTGTTCTCGGGCGGCGAACCCCTGAGCGAACCCCGGCTCCCGTCCTTGATTCGCGACGTGCGGCGCATGGGATACCGCGTGGGGCTACACACGGCAGGCATCTATCCCCTGCGGTTGGCCGACGTGCTGCGCCATCTGGACTGGGTGGGGCTGGACATCAAGGCCGACGCGCAGGGCTACGACGACATCACCGGCCGCCGCGATTCCCAGCGCCCCGCGTTGGCCTGCCTGACGCAGTTGCTATCGGCCGGCACGGATTTCGAATGCCGCATCACCTGGCACCCCGACTGGCTGGACGAAACGCGGCTACTGACCCTGGCCCGCGAGCTGGCCCGCCGCGGCGTGCGGCGCTTCGCCGTCCAAGGGGCCCGCAGTTCGCCGGGCTCGCCCCCCGGGCGCGCGTTAAGTGCGCAGGCGCAAACCATGCTGGTGCAGTGGTTTGAGGAATTCGCCTACCGCTGAGCCAGCGCCGCCGCCAGCGTGGGGTAAAAGCGCGGCGACCCGATCGCCCCGACGTTGCACCGCGACCACGGTGATGTGGCCGTCGGGTCCACGCTGAATACGCGCCCCGGGGCCATGATGACTTTCTCTGGCATCAGGTCCGTGGCGAGCTTCAACGAATCGGACACGCCAGGAAACGACGACCATAGATAAAGCGAACTCGTGGGCCGCGCAAACACCTCTGCCCCCAGTGAATCCAACACCTGCAGGGCGTGGCCGGTGGCAACCTCCAGGCGCTGCCGCAGCCGCACCAGGTGCCGCTCGTAATGCCCGTCGCGCAGCATCACGTCCACCATGCGCTCGCAATATTCCGAACTGCTGACATGCACCAGGGCTTTCAGGTCGGCCAGGTCGCTCGCCAACGCCGCATTGCAGGCGATGAAGCCCACGCGGAGCGCAGCCGAAAACGATTTCGAGAAACTGCCGATGTAGATGGTGCGTTCCAACTGGTCCAGCGCCGACAGCCGGACCGCGGAGGTGGGCTTGAAGTCGGCCAGCGAGTCGTTTTCGACGACCATCAGGTTATAGCGCTCGGACAGCTGCAGAACCTTATAAGCCTTGGCCAGCGAGATATCCGAACCGGTGGGGTTGTGCGCCAGCGACTGCGTGAAGAACAGCCGGGGCTTCTCGCGTTGCAACAAGGCCTCCAGCGCAACCACGTCGGGCCCGTCGGACAGGCGCGGCACGCCCAGCATGCGCACGCCCGCCAGCTTCAGCTTGCCGAACAACGGGTAGTACCCGGGGTTGTCCACCAGCACGGTCGCGCCCGGCGGCACGAAATAGCGGATCACCAGATCCATGGCCTCGTTGGCGCCATGCGTCAGCACCAATTGCGGCGGCGCCACATTCACGCCCACATCGCCCAATTTCCGCACCAGGCTTTCGCGCAGCGGCGCGTAGCCAAAGCGGCTGCCATAGCGGAACAACGCCCCAAGCCCCGTGCGCACCACTTTCTGGTGATAGCGGTCCATGCGCATGTCGGCCAGCCACTCCACGGGCGGGAAGCCGTCCCCGGCCTGCACCGCGTCAGGCTGCGTCTTGAGCTGTTCGCGCATCAACCAGACGATGTCCATCGCCCGGCTCAGTTGCCCCGCCTCTTCGTCGGCGGCCTTGCGCGCGAAGTCGCCGTCCAGCACGTAGAAGCCGGCGCCCCGGCGCGGTTCCACCAGCCCCTGGGCCACCAGCATTTCAAACGCCACGACCACGGTGTTCTTGGCGTACCGGTGCAGTTGCGACAACTCGCGCAGAGACGGTAGCTTGTCGCCCGGGCGGTACACGCCATCGGCGATCTGCTGGCCGATGAGCTTGGCCAGGCTTTCGGCGATAGGCGCCCCGCGCGGCCGCTTGCCCGGTTTGATTGCGTGTTCCATGCGTTGTCTTCCGCGTGAATCGTGGCCAGAATTGGTGCAGTGCAATGGTACTGTTTGCCAAAACTGTACCTCTCAATAGCGGTACAGTTTACCTAGAATCAGGCCACTCGATACCTATACGGAGACTGCCATCGTGGCCGATTCACGCTTGCCCAATTTCCGCGCGCTGACGCCCGCGCAACGCCTGGCCGCCATCGCGGACGCCGCCTCGCTGACCCCCGAAGAACAGCAGTTGCTAGCCCGCCCCGGCGCGCTCGGCCTGGACCGTGCCGACGGCATGATCGAAAACGTCATTGGCGCCTTCGAACTGCCGCTGGGGGTCGCCGGCAACTTCCAGGTCAATGGACGCGACGTGCTGGTGCCGATGGCCGTGGAAGAGCCTTCCGTCGTCGCGGCGGCCTCTTACATGGCCAAGCTCGCGCGCGAATGCGGCGGTTTCGAAACGTCCAGCAGCCGCCCGTTGATGCGCGCGCAGGTACAGGTGCTGGGCCTGACCGACCCGCATGGCGCGCGGCTGGCGCTGCTACGCGAACGCGAGCGCATCGTGACGCTGGCCAACAGCCGCGACAAGGTGCTGATCGGGCTGGGCGGCGGCTGCCAGGATCTTGAGGTCCATGTCTTCGCCGACACGCCGCGCGGCCCGATGATCGTGCTGCACCTGATCGTGGACGTGCGCGACGCGATGGGCGCCAACACCGTCAACACCATGGCCGAGGCCGTGGCGCCGCTGGTCGAAACCATCACGGGCGGCTCGGTGCGCCTGCGCATTCTGTCCAACCTGGCCGACCTGCGTTTGTCGCGCGCCCGCGTGCGTCTGACGCCGCAGGCGCTGGACACCAAGGACCGCAGCGGCGCCGACATCATCGAAGGCGTGCTCGACGCCTACACGTTCGCCGCCGTCGACCCGTACCGCGCGGCCACGCACAACAAGGGCATCATGAACGGCATCGATCCCGTGATCGTGGCCACCGGCAACGACTGGCGCGCGGTCGAGGCCGGCGCGCACGCCTATGCGGCCCGTTCGGGCCGCTACACGTCGCTGACGCAATGGGAGAAAGACACGTCGGGCGCGCTGGTGGGCACGATCGAAATGCCCATGCCCGTGGGCTTGGTGGGCGGCGCGACCAAAACGCATCCGCTTGCCCGCGTGGCCCTGAAGATCATGGACGTGCGCTCGGCGCAGGAACTGGGCGAAGTCGCCGTCGCCGTGGGCCTGGCGCAAAATCTGGGCGCGTTGCGCGCGCTGGCAACCGAAGGCATCCAGCGCGGCCACATGGCGCTGCACGCCCGCAACATCGCCCTGGTGGCCGGCGCATCGGGCGCCGAAATCGATACCATCGCCAAGCGCATGGCGGCGGAGCAAGACGTCCGCACCGATCGCGCGCTGGCCTTGCTGGAGGAACTGCGGCAGTCGCGATAAGCCCGGCCGGCCCAGGCCATATAAGAACAGAGGCGGCGCACGGCAACGCCGGCGCTGCCCAAACACAACGGAGAGAGACATGGAAGCAAAATCCCCTGCGCCGTCCTGGCGCCTGGCCGAGGTATGGAGCGACACGGTCGACCTGCGCCAACTGGCGTGGGCCATCGGCATCGGCATCACGATCAGCGTGGCCGGCTTCTATGCGGCCAGCCGCTGGTTGCGCGGCATGGTCGCCTCGCCGGAACTGGCGCACGCCTACGCCATGCTGGCCGGGTTGGCTGGCTGCGTGATCGCGGGCGTCATCTGCGCGCGCCTGTTCCCGCCCAAACGCGAAGTCATTGAACACAGCTCCACGCATGATCCCGCCTGGCGCGCAGAGGTTCTGGCCGAACTGGCCGAGCAGCCCGGCGGCCTGGGCACGTTGGCCGACCTGCCCGAAGCGGTCGTGCGTGAATTGAAGGAACTGGACCTTTACGACCTGTTCACCGAACCGCCAGCCGCCGCGTCCACCGCGGCGCAGGCGTCGTCCCCCCGCCCCCAAGGCGCATCCAAGGAGGCCTTGGCATGAGCGATCCCGCCCTGCTTGAACAAATCATGGTGGCCGCCGCGATGGGGCTGCTGGGCGCGGTGGTGTTCGCCGCGATCGGCCTGGTGTCGGGAACGGATGAAACCACGACGCTGGCCCCGCTGACGCTGCTGGTGGTGCTGCTGGGCGTGCCGCCCGCAGGCGTCTTCACCTTTTTCCTGGCCGGCGCGGTGGCCAAGCACATGACGCATGCGGTGCCCACGGCATTGCTGGGCATACCAGGCGACACGCTGGCCACGCCACTGCTGCAGGACGCGAACATGCTGCGCAAGCTGGGCGTGCCGCACATCGCACTGCGCAAAATGGTGTCCGGCGCCATCGTCGCCGCCTTCGTCGCGGTGCCGCTGGCGGTGCTGTTCGCCGTGTTGCTGGCGCCGTTCGGCGCGGCCATCACCAAATCCGCGCCGTGGATCTTTTTGGCCGCGGCCGTGCTGATCGCCTATTTCTCGGCCGGGCGTTGGGCCGCCGTGGCGCTGCTGGTGCCTTTCGTGGTGGTCATCATCGCGTTGCAAAGCCTGACGGCCAAGTACGGCGTCAAGCTCAGCATCAGTTATTTCCTGGGCATTGCCATCGGGCCGCTGATCGCGGATCTGTTCACGGTCATCTCGCCCATGGGCCGCGCGCAGATGATGCGCGACAAAGTGCGCACGTTTTCGCTGGCGCCGGACGTCAAGAGCTGGTCGGGCTACTTTCCGAACCCGCTGAAGGTGATGGACCGCACGCAGACGCGATGGACACTGGCCACGGCGGCGATTTCCAGCGCGACCTTCGTGTTCAGCCCCGTCGCCATGACCGTGGTGCTGGGCGAACTGGTCGGTTCGCGCATCAAGCACGCCTACCATCGCCTGACGACGGTGCTGTCGGCGCGCAACGGCGTCACCGAAGCGACCTATATCGCTGAAGCGCTGATCCCGCTGATCGCGTTCGGCCTGCCGCTGAGCCCGGTGGCTGCCGGCCCCGCGGCGCCGCTGTTCAACGCGCCGCCGCGCTTCACGGTGGATGCCGCCACGGGCCAGACGCACAACCTGCACAACCTGCTGAACCACTGGGAGTTCCTGGGCTACGGCATGCTGGCGGTGCTGCTGGCCGCGCTGGTGTCCTACCCCTTCGCGATGAACTTCGCGCGCCGCGCCGCGCTGTTCGTATCCCGCAAGGTCAGCCACGAAGCCATCATCGCCACATTCGTGGGCCTGATCATCGTCATCAGCATCTGGGAAGGCCAATTCCTGGGCTTGCTGGTGATCCTGACGATGGGCCTGTTCGGCGGCTTGCTGTCCCGCCGCTTCGGCTTCAACACCGGCGTGCAGTTCATGGGCTACTACACCGCCGTGCTGTCGGTACCGGCCATCGTCAAGCTGATGGCGTAGGCGTCTGACCCTGGGGGCCGGCCAATTC
>NZ_JBHFII010000005.1:157049-198168 GCF_057334215.1 Achromobacter maghribensis
CCGCCCGCTTCAAGAGGCGGTCTGGATATTGGCCTCGCGGATCAGGCGGGCCCACTTCTTCTGTTCCTGAAGAATGTACTGCTGCGCCGCCTCGGGCGTGCCGCCCATCGCCGTGCTGCCTTCGGCGGTGAACAGCGCCACCGTGGCCGGATCGGCCAGCACCTTTTCCACGACGCCGTTGACCGCCTGCACCACGTCCCGGGGCGTACCGGCGGGCGCGACCAGCGCCTTCCAGTCCAGCGCCTCGAACCCCTCGAAACCAGAATCGGCCACCGTGGGCACATCGGGCAGGATCGGCAGCCGCGTCCGCGCCGTGACAGCCAAGGGGCGCAACACTTTGCCCTTCAACATTTCCTGCGCGGCCTGCGGCGTGGCGAACATATAGTCGGTGCTCTCGCCAAGCAAATCGTTCAAGGCTGGCGCCGCGCCGCGATAGGGCACGTTCAGCACTTCAAACTTTGCCTGGTAGGCCAGCAATTCGCCCGCCAGATGGCCCACGGTGCCCGACCCCGCCAGCGCCTGCTTGATGGATCCGGGTGCGGCGCGGGCGTCGCGAACCAGATCCGCCAAGGTGTTCCAGCGCGCGTTGGCCTTCACCACCAGCACCACCGGCAGCGACGCGATCAGGGCAACGGCGGCAAAGTCCTTTTCGGCGTCGAAGGGCATCTTCGGCATCAACGCCGGATTGATGGCCAGGTTGGCGGTTTGCCCCAGACCCAGCATGAAGCCATCAGGCTTGGTCTTGGCGACGTAGTCCAGGCCGATGTTGCCGCCCGCGCCGGGACGGTTCTCGACCACGACGGACCAGCCGGCCGCGCCCGTGATCTTGGCCGCGATGGCGCGCGCCACGGAATCCGTGCCGCCGCCTGGCGTATACGGGACGATCAGGCGGATCGGACGGCCGTTGGGATAGCCGGCGGCGGTCTGGGCCCGTAACGGCAATGCGGCCGCGCAGATGGCTGCGCCCAGGAACGAACGTCGAGATAGAGCGATCATGAGGGTTTGTCTCCTTGTGTAATGTGCCTTGCCTTCAAGGCCGCGATTTCGTCGTCGCGATAGCCAACGGCTCGCAAGAGCTCGTCGGTGTGTTCACCCACGGCCGGCGGCTGCAGGCGGATGGGAGGCTGGACGCCGTCCAGCGTCAGCGGGGCCAGCGGCACCCGGGTTTCGCGTCCGTCAGGCAGCGTGACCGGCGCAAGCCCGCCCGTTGCTTTCAGATGCGGATCGTCGAAAAGCTGTTCCGGCCGCGTGATCGGTGCGAACGGCAGGCCTTCCCGTTCAAACATGGCGGCCAGCTCAGACGCGCGGTAGCCAGCCAGGAGCGCACGCAACTGCGGCAATAGCCAATCGCGGGCCTGCACGCGGTCGTTGTTCGTCTTCAGGCGCGAATCGGCCAGCCAGTCCGCCAGGCCAAATGCCCGGCAGAAAATGTCCCATTGCTTATCGCTGACGACGGCCAGAAATACTTGCTCGCCGTCTTTCACGGTGAAGACGTCGTACACGGCCCATGCGGAAATGCGGGTGGGCATCGGCGCCGGCGCGCGCCCGGTCATCGCGTGCTGCATCATGTGCTGGCCCACCAGGAAGACATTGTTCTCGAACAGCGACGCCTGCACCTCCATGCCGGCGCCGGTGTGTTCGCGCTGCGCCAGCGCCGCCATCGCGCCGAGCGCGCCGAACATGCCGCCCATGATGTCGTTGACACTGGCGCCCGCGCGCAGCGGATCGCCGGGGCGGCCCGTCATGTAGGCCAACCCGCCCATCATCTGCACGACTTCATCCAGCGCGGTCCGGTTTTCGTACGGACCCGGCAGAAAGCCCTTATGGCTGACATAGACCAGGCGCGGGTTGCGCGCCTTCAGCGCGGCATACCCCAAGCCCAGCTTCTCCATCACGCCGGACTTGAAGTTCTCGCTGACCACGTCGGCGGAATCGATCAGGCGCAGCGCAGCCTCAATGCCTTCGGGCTGCTTCAGATCCAGCGCGATGCTCTTTTTGTTGCGGTTGAACATGGGAAAGAACCCCGCGCCGGACCCCAACAGGCGGCGCGTGGAATCGCCGCCCACCGGTTCCACCTTGATGACTTCGGCGCCCAGGTCCGCCAGCAGCATGCCGCACGTGGGCCCCATCACCATATGGGTGAATTCGACGACGCGAATGCCTTCGTACGGAAGACGGGACGGGGGACGGCTGGACATGTCAGGCACCTTCATGGGGAAACGGGTCGGGAAGACGAAAAGCCTTTGGGCAGCCCGGCATCGGGCGTCATGCCGTACAGCGGCTCGCCAGGCAGGCCGGCGGCAAGCGGCGAGCGCGCCGCGATGATTTTTTCCAGCGAGATCCCGGTGCGCACGCCCATCGCCTCGAACATGAAGACCAGGTCTTCGGTGACGACGTTGCCCGATGCGCCCGGCGCGTAGGGGCATCCGCCCAATCCGCCCAGCGAACTGTCGAACGTGCGCACGCCCTCTTCCCAGGCGGCCAGGCAATTGGCCAGCCCCAGGCCCCGGGTGTTGTGCATATGGGCCGCGCCGGCGCGGGCCCCGATTTCGCTGTGCAAGCGGCGGAACAGGCGGCGCACCTGCGCGGGGTTGGCGTAGCCCACGGTGTCGGACAGGCCGGATTCGTCCGCGCCCGCCTCCACGCACATCGCCGCCAGCCGGATCACGTCGTCTTCCGGCACAAGTCCCTGCAAGGTGCAGCCGAACGCGGTCGAAATTCCGGCCTCGATCTTGACTCCGGGCGCGATGCCGTCGCGCAGCGCCACGATGGCGCGGACTTCTTCCACCATGTCTTCCGGCGTCTTGCGCACATTGGCCATCGAATGGGCACGGCTGGCGGAGACCGGCAGCGTCAATTTGTGGACCCCCGCGCGCAATGCCGCCTCGGCCCCGCGCAGATTGGGCGCCAGCGCCATCACGGTCACGCCCGGATGGCGGATCGCATGGGCAACCACCTCCGCCGCATCCGCCATCTGCGGCAGAAGCCGCGCGGGCACGAACGACGCCACTTCGATCTCGCGCACGCCCGCGGCGACCAGCGCATCGATCCACCGGCACTTGTCGGCGGTCGGCATGGTGGCCTTGACCGATTGCAGCCCGTCGCGCGGCCCGACCTCGCTGATCAAGACACCCGTTTCGGCCGTAATGTCGCTCGCCATTTCTGTCTCCAATTAAATTCTATCTAATAGAACGATGTTCTTTCTAATAGAATTAAAGACGAATGCAAAATCAGTGTCAAGCGGCATACGGCCCGAATCGCCGGCCGGGCTGTGCCTACAATGGCCCCAATCGTTCTAAAGGATGGAATATGCACATTGAAGTCCGCTGTCCGACCGGGGCGCGCCGTGCCCCGTAAAGCCGCCACTGAATCCGTCGCGGACGCCGATGCCGCTGAAGGCGGCGTGGCCGCCGTCGACCGGGCGATGAGCCTGATGGCTGTGTTCACCGCTGCCGACCGGACGCTATCGCTGGGCGATCTGGCGGAACGCACGCGGCTATACAAAAGCACCGTGCTGCGCCTGCTGGCGTCGCTGGAACACGCGCAGTGGATTCGCCGCCTGGACGACGGCCGCTATGCGCTGGGGCCCGAAGTGGCCCGCCTGCACAGCATCTATTCGGCGTCGTTCTCGCTGGAGCACGTGGTCATGCCCGTGCTGCGGGAACTGGTGGCCGCCACCGGCGAAAGCGCGGCTTACCATGTGCGCCAGGGCGATGCCCGGCTGTGCCTGTACCGCGTGGATTCCCCGCACCCGGTGCGCGACCACATCCGGGCCGGCGACCTGCTGCCACTGGAACGCGGTAGCGGCGGACGCGTGCTGACGGCCTATGACGACATCCTGGGGCACGCCCCCGGCCCGGACCAGGCGCTGTACGCCCGGATTCGCCAAGACGGCTATTTCGCCGCGCTGGGCGACCGCCTGAGTGAAGTCGCCGGCATCTCGGCGCCCGTTTTCCTGCTGTCCGGCGGCATCGCGGCGGCGGTGACGCTGACGGCGCCCGCGCACCGTTACCAACCGGCTCACCTGGCATCCGTGCTGCAAGCCGCCAATCGGCTGACGGGCAGCGTCGGCTAAGCATGGCGGCGGGCGCCCCCGCCCCCGCCATTGCCCCCCGGCTTGATCCCGCGCAAGGCGACCCGTCATCCCTTGCTCTAGCCTCTGTCCACTTGACCAGAGGAAAGACTCAACATGACGTGGTTCAAATCACTCAAACTCGCCGGACGCGAATTGCTGCCCATCGTTCAGGGCGGCATGGGCGTAGGCGTGTCCGCTCACCGCCTGGCTGGCGCGGTTGCCAGCCTGAACGCGGTAGGCACCATCGCCAGCATCGATTTGCGCCATCACCACCCCGATCTGCTTGAAAAAACCGACAAATGCAATGACCGCGACGTCATCGACAGCGCCAACCTGGTCGCGCTGGACCGCGAAGTGCGTGCCGCGCTGGACGCGGCGCAAGGGCGCGGCCTGATCGCGGTCAACGTCATGAAGGCCGTGCGCGGCCACCCCGCGCTGGTGCGTCAGGCCTGCGAAAGCGGCGCGCAAGCCATCGTGATGGGCGCCGGCCTGCCGATGGACCTGCCTGAAATGACGGCCGATTTCCCGAAGGTCGCGCTGGTGCCGATCCTGTCGGAAGCGCGCGGCGTGGCGGTCGTGCTGAAGAAATGGATGAAGAAAGGCAAGCTTGCCGACGCCGTGGTCATTGAACATCCGGGCCATGCGGGCGGGCACCTGGGCGCGGCGCGCCTGGACGACCTCCACCACGAACGCTTCGATTTCCAGCGTGTCCTGACCGAATGCCATGCCCTTTTCGACGAACTGCAACTGGGCCACGATGCGCCGCGCCTGATTGTCGCGGGCGGCGTCGGCAGCCACGAACAGGTGCGCCACTGGCTTGCCAACGGCGCTGACGGCGTGCAGGTGGGCACGGCATTCGCCGTCACCCATGAGGGCGACGCGCACGAGAACTTCAAACGCGTGCTGATGGATGCGGACCCTGCCGAACTTGCCGAATTCACCAGCGTCGCCGGTCTGCCGGCGCGCGCGGTGGCAACGCCCTGGCTGACCCGCTATCTGCGCCAGGAAAAGACGCTGCAAGCTGGTACCCGCGCCGATCCCCGGCGTTGCAGCCAGCGCATGGATTGCCTTACGCAATGCGGCCTGCGCGACGGTCTGTCGCGCTTCGGCCAGTTCTGCATCGACCTGAAGCTGGCCGCCGCCCTGCGCGGCGAGGTCAGCCGCGGCCTGTTCTTCCGCGGCGCGTCAAAGCTGCCGTTCGGCGACGCCATGCGCTCGGTGCGCGAACTGATGGACTACCTGCTACACGGCAAGATGCCCGCCGCCGCCTGACACCTTGGCGATGGGCCGGTGAACGTCAACGCGCTGCCGACAAGTCAAACTGGAACACCGCGCCACGTTCGGCGCGTTCCACCAGCCGGATCTCGCTTTGATGCAGCTGCAGGATGCGCTGCACGATCACCAGCCCCAAACCGCCGCCATCGCGCGGCCCGCGGCTCAACGCCGAAGCCCGGGTGAACAATCCCGCGCGAAGCTCGGGCGGAATCCCCTGCCCCGAATCGCTGACCTGCACCTGCACCCGGCTCTGCGTCGCCCCCAGCTGAAGTTCGATCCGGCCACCCGGCGGGCTGTGCCGGATCGCGTTGTCCAACAAGTTCGTCAGGACCCGTTCGATCAGCCCCAGGTCGGCGCGCACCAACGGCAAGGCCTGCGGGATATCCGTCGTCAATTGTTGCTGGCGCGCCTCGGCGGCCAGTTCAAACTTCTGCAGCACGTCCTGCACCAATTCCGGCAGTGAAAAGGTTTCAGGCTCCAGCCGCACCAAGCCGGATTCCAGCCGCGCCAGTTCGAACAGTTCTTGCGCCAGCCGGCCCACCTTGCGGCTTTGCGCCAGCGCGATGTCCAGATAGCGGCGGCGTTCGCTGGCGTCCAGCGTGTCGTCCTTCAGGCGCAACGTTTCCAGGTAGCCATGCAGGGACGTCAGCGGCGTGCGCAGATCGTGAGAGATATTGGCGACCAGGTCGCGCCGCTGCTGGTCTTGCCGGGTCAACTCGCGCCATTGATCCGAAATCCGGCGGCCCATCTGCACGAAGCTGCGCCGCAACACCGATATTTCGTCACCGCTTTTGTCCGAGGCGTCGCCCGGACGTTCCAGCGCGGCCAGCGCCTGGCCGTCGTCACCGTCAAAGGCGCGCACCGCCCGAGTCAGGCCGCGCAGTGGCCGCGTGATCAAGGCAAAGGCGGTCAAGCCGGCCACCAGCCCCAGCAGCGCCACCAGCGCGATCGACCACAGCGTCGTTCGCAACACCGAACTGCGCGACACGGACATCGCCAACGCATCGTGCGCCTGGCCCTGCAGCACCACATAGACATAGCCCTTGTCCTGCCCCGCCACCCGCACGGGCGCGGCGCTGAACACTTTTTGCGCGTCCAGACTGCGCGGGTCGTCGCCCGCGATAGGCAGCATCCCGCCGTCCAGCAGCCGCTTGACGGGCGCCAGATCCACGCGGTCCCGCTTGATCTGCCCCGCCGGCGCCGCATCGCCCACGATGCGACCGTCGTTCGACAGCAGGTAGACCTCGACTGCGGGATTCACCGCCATCAGCATATCGAACAGCGAACGCACGGCGTCCGGCTTCCAGCCATTGGTGTCCATCAGTTCGTTGGTGCCGGCGATATGCTGCGCCAGCCCGCTGGATAGACGCTGCACGACTTCCTGCTCGTAGCGCGAATTGGCGGCGATCTGTAACCAGGCCGATGCGCCACAACTGGCCAGCAGCAGCAACGCAAAAACACCGGACAGGCGTTGAGTCAGACTGAAACGTTTCATGATGCGCCTCCCGTGCCGCCCGGCGCCGCCGCGAACTTGTAGCCCCTGCCCCATACGGTCAGGATGCGCTGCGGGTTGGAAGAATCGGCTTCGATCTTGGTGCGCAGCCGGTTGATGTGCGTATTCACGGTGTGCTCGTAGCCTTCGTGCTGATATCCCCAGACATGGTTCAGCAGATCCATGCGCGAGAACACCTTGTCGGGATGGCGCGCGAAGAAATGCAGCAGGTCGAACTCGCGCGGCGTCAGGTCCAGGCGGCGTTCGTCCACATCCACCGTGCGCGCGGTCGGGTCGATGGACACCCCATGCACGGCCAGGCTGCCGGCGTCGATGCGCGCATTGCGCTCCACCGCGTCGCTGCGGCGCAGCAGCGCCCGCACCCGCGCTACCAGTTCCAGCATGGAAAACGGCTTGGCCAGGTAGTCGTCCGCGCCCAATTCCAGACCCAGGATGCGGTGCACCTCGCTGGACCGGGCGCTGGTGATGATGATGGGGGTGTAGCGGGCCATGGCGCGCGCCCGCTTGCAGATCTCAAGGCCGTCAATGCCGGGCAGCATCAAGTCCAGGACCAGCGCGTCCCAACTGCCCTCTTCCAGCCGCCGCATGCCTTCGTTGCCGTCCGCGGCATGTTCCACCGCATAGCCTTCGTCGCGCAGGTGCAAGCGCAGCAATTCGGCGATGTGGACGTCGTCTTCAACTATCAGCACGCGGCGAGGCGATTCCATGGGGGGCTCGGACCAATTCAGTAGTGCCATTGTCGCCAATCCGCAGGCGGGGAGTTATCACAAATATTTTAAGTTTGCGTGAGGACTCCGATATCGGCTCCGGGGAAGAATGGCTTCAACGACAGAACGCCCCGGAGACCCGCCATGATGGCAAGCCCCGCACGTCACGATACACCGGCCGCCCCCCGTCCGGCCGGCGTCATCCATCCCGGATGGCTGCGGACGATGCATTGGATCAATGCGCTGGCCGTGGTGATCATGGTGATGAGCGGATGGCGCGTCTATAACGCCGCGCCGTTCTTCGACTTCACCTTCCCCAACGGCATCACGCTGGGAGGCTGGCTGGGCGGCGCCCTGCAATGGCACTTTGCCGGCATGTGGCTGCTGTTCGCCAACGGCCTGCTCTATCTGGCGCTGAACGTGGCCACCGGCCGCCTGTGGCGCAAGTTCTTCCCCGTCAGCCCTCGCGGCGTCGCCGCCGACCTTGGCGCCGCCCTGCGCGGCAAGCTCGCCCACGACGATCTGCGCCACTACAACCAGGTGCAAAAGCTGGCCTACCTCTTCGTCATGGCCGACATCGTGGTGCTGGTGTTGTCCGGCCTGGTGCTGTGGAAATCGGTGCAATTCGATCTGCTGCGTGAACTGCTGGGCGGTTACGAGTTCGCGCGGCGGGTTCATTTCTTCGCCATGGCGCTGCTGGTCGCATTCGTGGCGGTCCATCTGGTGATGGTGGCGCTGGTTCCGCGCAGCCTGCTCGCCATGATTCGCGGCAAATAAGGAGCCCTTCGTGAGCCAGAAAAGACGCTTATCGCTGCTGGGCCTGGACGGCCCCGCCATTCTGAAAGAGGCCCGGAACCTGTTGGCCAAACGGGTCGAACAGCCTTCCCGCCGCACGTTCCTGCGCAACAGCCTGACGCTGGGCGGGTTGGCGATGTTGTCGGGCTGCTCGCTATCCGACGACGAGAACGTGGAAAAGGCGCTGGCTTCCGTGTCCCGCTTCAACGACCGCGTGCAAGGCTGGATTTTCGACCCCAACAAGCTGGCGCCGACCTACCCCGAATCGATGATCACGCGGCCGTTTCCGTTCAACGCCTATTACGGTATCGACGAGGTCCGTCATGTCGACGAAGCGTCGTTCCGGCTGGAAGTCACCGGCATGGTGGCCGACAAGCGCCAATGGCGCCTGGAAGAACTGCGCGCCATGGCCCAGGTAGACCAGGTCACGCGGCACATCTGCGTGGAAGGCTGGAGCGCCATCGGCAAATGGGGCGGCGTGCCGTTTTCCACGTTTTTGAAGCGCGTGGGCGCCGACCTGACCGCGAAATACGTGGGCTTCAAGTGCTCGGACGATTACTACACCAGCATCGATATGCCGACCGCGCTGCACCCGCAGACGATCCTGGCGCTGACCTATGACGGCAAGACCCTGCCGCCCGAATACGGCTTTCCCATGAAGCTGCGCATGCCCACCAAGCTTGGCTACAAGAACCCCAAGCACATCCGGGCGATTTTCGTCACCAACACCTACCCAGGCGGTTACTGGGAGGACCAGGGCTACAACTGGTTCGGCGGAAGCTAGGTGGAACGCTTGTCCATTCCCATGTTTTACCCCCTCCCATCAAAGGAACACATCATGAAGACACTCACCACCGCCGCTTTCTCCCTGTGCCTGGCCTTTGGCGCCGTGGCCGCCCATGCCGCCGACAATATGAGCAAGGACAATATGGCCAAGGACTCGATGTCGAAGGACAGCATGTCGAAAGACGGCATGTCCAAGGGCGGCATGGCGAAAGACGGCATGTCCAAGGATGGCATGGCGAAAGACGGCATGGCCAAGGACGGGATGTCCAAAGGCGGCATGGCGAAAGACGGCATGGCGCACGACGGGATGAAGAAGGATGGCATGGCCAAGGATGGCATGTCGAAAGACGGCATGTCCAAGGGCGGCATGGCCAACGACAGCATGAAGAAATAATCCCCCTCGCGGCAGCCCGCCCGCTTCGCCCGCCAGCAAGCGCGGGGGCTGCCCCCTTACTCCTGCAAGGAGCCATCCCATGACATTGAATCGCAGACATTTCCTGAGCTTGGGCGGCGTTGCGGCACTGGCTGCCGGCCTGGCTCCCATGCTGGCCGCGCGCGGCGCCGCCCCCGCAGCCTCGTTTCCCTACACGCTGACCGACGCGCAATGGCGCGCCCGCCTGACGCCCGCGCAGTTCGACGTGCTGCGCCGCGAAGGCACCGAACGCCCATACACCAGCCCGCTGAACGACGAACACCGCAAAGGCACGTTCTCTTGCGCGGGCTGCGAACAGCGGCTGTTCTCGTCAAACACCAAATTCGACAGCGGTACCGGCTGGCCCAGCTTCTGGCAACCGCTGGACGCCGCCGTCGGCGAAACCCGCGACCGCAGCTTCGGCATGATTCGCACCGCCGTCCACTGCGCCAACTGCGGCGGCCACCTGGGCCACGTCTTCGACGATGGCCCACGGCCGACCGGCTTGCGCTATTGCATGAACGGGGTAGCCATGACCTTCGCTCCCCAGGCCTGACCCCAGACTGCCCCTATCAGGACGCCACACCATGAACATCCCGTTCCGCAAACACTGCGCCGCCCTGGCCGCCGCCTTCGGCCTGTTGGCCGCGGGCGCCGCTCAAGCCCGCGAATCCGCCTTCATCATTCCGCCGCCCGCCGTCGACCCGTCGAAGGACCCGGCCTTGCAGGAAAAGGCCGTCATTGCCGGCGGCTGCTTCTGGGGCGTGCAAGCCGTGTTCCAGCACGTGAAGGGCGTGACCAACGCCGTATCGGGTTATGCCGGCGGTAAAGCCGGCATGGCCAACTACGACGCCGTAAGCAGCGGACGAACCAGCCACGCCGAGGCCGTGGAAATCACCTACGACCCCAAGCAAATCAGCTACGGCCAACTGCTGCAAATCTACTTCTCGGTCGCGCATGATCCGACGCAACTGAACCGCCAGGGTCCGGATAGCGGCACGCAGTACCGCTCGACCGTTTTCCCGTCCGACGACAGCCAGCGCAAGGTCGCCGAAGCCTACATCGCGCAGCTGAACCAGGCAGGCGTCTACCCCAAGACGCTCGCCACCACGGTCGAACCGTTGCAGGCCTTCTATCCGGCCGAGGGCTATCACCAGGACTATCTGGTGCGCCACCCGTACAGCATGTACATCATGGTGAACGACATCCCCAAGGTGGAGAACCTGGCGAAGACCTTCCCCGACCGATATCGCGACAAGCCGGTACTGGTGAACTGAAGACAGGAAATCAAGTCGCTCGCGCGTAGAGGCCTATCAGCGTCGACGCGCCGGGCCCTTACCGCGCTACGATCCTGTCCCCGGGTCGGAATATTTCATGAAGAAGATCATCAAGGTATTCCGCGATGTCTCCAACGGCCATATCCGCCGGGATGATGATGTCATCCGCACGCACATGTTTGCCGTCGGTAAGGCGGAAGCTGCAAGATAGGGAGTCTATTTGGCCTTTAGAACCCACTTCGGCCGAATGAGAGGCAGCTGGGCCTGAAGCCAATCCGCAAAAGCCGTCACCTGCGGGGCGACGTGAGAACGACTGGGGTACACCAGAGAGACGGGCATCGGCTTTGGTCGATACGGTTCCAATACCTGTACGAGACTTCCGTCTTTCAATTGCTGTTCCACCATGAATCCGGGCGCTTGAATCAGGCCAAAGCCCGCGACTGCTGCGTGAACATAGGCATTGGCTTCGTTGACGCTCAAGCTGCCCTTGCCGGTGTAGGTTTGCTCCGCCCCATCTACCAAGAAGCACCACGGTAAGGCCCGGCGACTTCCTCCAGAAAGAAACTGGACGACACGATGGCGGGCGAGATCTTCAATTTTGAGGGGTTCGCCAAACTTTCCGAGGTATTTTGGTGCGGCGCAACTTACCATTTTTACGGAGCCAACTTGCCTGCCGATCAGGCTTGAGCTGGCCAGATCGCCGATACGAAGCGCGCAGTCAACGCCTTCTGCGACCAAGTCGATAAAACGATCGCTGATGCCAAGAGCGATTTCTACTTCAGGATACTTCTCGGAGAAGGTCGCCAATGCGTTCAAAAACGGCAACTGCCCAAGAACCGACGGCAGATTGATTCTCAGACGACCACGGACGGGATCACCAAGCCGTCCAAACATGCTCGTAGCATCAGCCACACCGACGAGGATCTCCTTAGCCCGCTCGTAAAAGGCTTCCCCCTCGGCCGTCAACGTCACCTTTCGAGTTGTGCGGTGGAGCAACCGCGCGCCCACCGCATTCTCCAGGTCTTTGATTGCGAGCGTCACCTGGGGTCGACTGATCTGGAGCGTGTCGGCGGCCTTGGTGAAGCTGCCGACTTCGACGACCTTTGTAAACAACTCCATTGAATGCAAAAGCTCCATATCACCCCCGTGTCCCACCCACCAGCAATGGCGCGTATGTCGCCGATTTTATCGTCCGGCGACTCCGCTCCCAGCCTACATTGCTTTGTAAATGCAAGACACTGCATTTCAATTTTCTCTGGCACTAACGATGGGCGGAGCGGCCAGGTGTCGACCGTCCCCCGGGGATTGACTACTGGATAACTGAACCGAGTGGGGAAATCGTCTCCGTTAGGCGAGGCCGTTAAGGCTGTCTAAAGCTTGACCACGATCTTCCCAAACTGGGCGTTCGACTCCAAGTAACGCGTGGCTTCGACGATTTCTTCAAAGGGAAACACCCTTGCGATCTGCGGGCTGAACTTGCCGTTGCTCAGGCCTTCCGTGATGAAGGCTTTGGCACGAGTGAGCTTTTCGTCGTCAGCAGTGACCTCGATGAACTCGTAACCGCGAATTGTCGTGTGCTTGCCCAGGACGTGAAGCACGGGGACCGGCGTAACGTCATGGCTCAGCGCACCGTAGATGAACACGATAGCGTCCTTGCTCGTGGCCTTCACGATGCTCTCGAAGGTGGGACCGCCAACGGGATCAAAGACCACTCGAGCACCGGCCCCATCGGTGATACGCATGATTTCGGCCGTAATATCGCCGACGCCGGTTTGGAGAATATGGGCGAATCCTGCTTCCCGCAGTTCTTTGGTCTTCTCGCCGTTTCGAGTGATCGCGATGGGCGTGGCGCCCACAGACTTTGCAATTTGCATCGCCGCTAAGCCAACACTGCTCGAGGCAGCAGAAAGCACGACGAAGTCACCCCTGCGAAGGTTCGCCAGGTCGATCAGGGCGCCCCAGGCGGTGGTAAATGGCATCCACATCGCGGCAGCTGATTCCCAACTCACCCCATCTGGATTTTTCACCACGGCGCGCGCCGGGGCGATGACCAGGTCGCCGTACAGGCCGTACTGGTCGAACATGAACGCTGGAATGACGGCGACGGCGTCTCCCACCGCCAGACCTTCGACTTCAGGGCCGATGGCGTCGATCACGCCGGATGCCTCGTAACCCATGGTTGCGGGAAACGCGGGCTCTATGACGTATCGGCCGGTGCGATACATGCTTTCGGCGCGATTCAAGCCCAATGCGCGAACGCTGATGCGCACTTCGCCGGCATTAGGTTCAGGAGTGGGGACTTCTTCGATCTTCAGAACTTCGGGGCCACCGGTTTCATGAAAGCGGACGTGACGTGCCATTGTTTTCTCCAGATTGCATTGCCCGAACTCATTGAGCGGACGAGTGGGTTTGGTCGAGTGCTTCAGGCTGAGCCGGCGCCGCATAATTGAGTTAAGCGACATGCACTCGGCATGGAGAAAACTATATGGAAGGCGAGCGCCACCGAGAAGAGCGGCCAGCGACAATGGATTGTTTCGTTAATCCATAACTATCGGATCGAGTGCCATGCGCGGTGGATCCGACGTCTCCCCCGAAGACGAGAAAATCGCCTGATGGAACGCCGCGGATATAGGGAGCCGAGTCAGCAAACGGACGCCGAGCGAGCCTGCGTGGGCTCGTCCGGCTTAATGGCCACTTTGCCCAACTCGTCAGCAGAGACGGGGCGCCCAAAAAACCACCCCTGGCCGATGGCGAGCGGCGCCCGTTCCCGGATGTAGTCGACCTGCCGTCGCGTTTCCAAACCCTCCACGACCAGCTGGACGTTAAGCTGTTTTGCCATTTCGATCACTTGGTCCAGCACCGGGTTGGTGTTCGGTGCATCTCCGATTGACTGGATAAAAATCCGGTCCAGCTTGATTCCGCTGACGTCCCATTGCAGGACATTGCCCAAGTTGGAATAGCCCACGCCGAAGTCATCCAAAAAGACATTGAAACCTGCCACGCGAAAGCGGCTGATCAGCTCTGCCGGGGACGCGGACGAGAACTTTGCCGACTCCGTGACTTCGACCACGATCCGTTTAGGCGCGACGCCTCGTTCTTTGACGCAAGCAACGAGAAAATCAAGGAACGATTCATCTTCCAGGTCGGCCGGAAAGACGTTGACGCTAAGATAGAACGGTCTTGCGCCGGTCAGTCGATCCTTTACTCCGTCAATCGCGTTCCGAATGATGTATTGGGTGAAAGCTCGCCGAAGCCCCATCGATTCGACCCAAGGGATGAAGGTGTCCGGAGGAATAGGACCGACCTCGTCGTGCGTCCAACGGGCCAGCGCTTCGGCGCCGACCATCTCGCCAGTCTCGAGCGCGCAAAGCGGCTGATAGCGGACCTGAATTTTCTCTCGGCGTATCGCTTTGGCAAGACTCACCCGTAGGCCGTTTGCGCCTCGCCACGACAGGAACAGCGCCACGCCACACGCGACACCGACCAGCCCGCCCACCAGCCCGATAGCCAGGACCATGACGCGCGCGTCCACCAGCGCTGTGGAGGCCACGCAGATATCAGGCTGGCCGGGCGACAAACACGTCGATCCGCTTCGGACAATCAGGAACGCGCTGGTGATTTTCCCGAAAATGCTTGTGTCGGCCTCGGGAGACGGGGAAGCACCGAACTCCTGGATCACGCTGCCATCCCTTGAGTACGTGCGTCCCCATAAATGGCCGGTGTGGTCCCCTACATCAACGAACGCGTTGGGGCCATTGAAAACCGCCACGCGGTCGTTTGCGGCAACGTCCGCGATGAGCGCCGGATGGACCGGGTTCGCGAGTTTCCTCCATACGAAGATGTCCTGGTGCATCGGCGTTCGCTCGGCAGGCAAGACATAGGGCTCGCCCCATTCTCCCCACACCGCCGAACACTGTATTGCCCCATCCGAAATCCGTGCAATATCCCCCACGTACTTCGACTGAAAGACTCTCTCTCTCATCAGAGCCAGGTCCTCGGCCGAGCATGCCACGGCTGGGGCGCTCAGCTCGTCGATGATGGCGGCCTGCTCGTTCGCGATGGCAAGCGAACGCTGGAGCAGATGAACATTATGGTGATCAATGGCGTCGTCCAGGAGTGACGCCTTGAGCGAATAACCGATAGCTCCAAAAAACGTAGCAAGCGTCAAGGTCGGCACAAGAATCAAAAGTGCCCCGAACCGGCTTGAGAGATGTCCTGTTGTCATGATCCTCCCTGATCATCAGCCAGATTCTACGATCAGAATAGGCGATGACGAGCGGTCCAATAGCCCCCCTTTTCGGGCGCATTTTGACCAAAGACCATGCTGCAAGGCAGCAACTCACAACACGACGAGTACCTTGCCCACGACGGATGCCGATTCAAGCGCGAGATGGGCGTCGGCAATTTTCTCCAGCGGCACCCTCATCCCGATATGGGGGGCATACTTGCCACTGGCCAGGCAGGCGTTGATGTCCCTGATCGCCTCGATTTTCGCCGCCACGGGCACCGAATAGATAAACACGAAGCGCAGCACGCATCCATGCACCATCGCGTTTAACAGCGGCAATGTCAGCGCATCGGCGGCATGCGTCATCGCGTAGGAACTGATGACACCCCCGGGCGCCAGGCATGCAAGGTCAATATCCAGGTTCGCCTTCACGTTGACGTCGACGATACGGTCCACGCCTGCGTTGCCCGTGCGTGCGTTGACGGCTGCGGCAACATCGTCATTCAGACGGTCCAACACCAGATCCGCGCCGGCCGCGCGGGCGACGGCGGCTTGCTCTTCATTCATGACGGTGGCGGCGACCCACGCGCCCGCCCACTTTGCCAAGAGGATGGCAGCAGTGCCGACCACGCCCGCTCCGCCCTGCACCAGTACATTCCTGCCCCGGATGTCGCCATCGGCGAAGAGACAGCGATGGGCCGTCAAGGCCGGGATGCCGAGTGACGCCCCGACCTCGAACGTCACGTTATCAGGCAGTGGCACGGCTTGCGCCGACGGCACCACGACATAGTCAGCCGCGGTTCCCGTCGGCCTGCCGTACTGCGCCTCATAGATCCATACCCGCTGGCCCACCCGGCCCGCCTCTTTCGGATCGCCCACCGCATCGATGACGCCCGCGCCGTCCTGGTGCGGGATGACGCGCGGGAACGGCATCGCGGCGGAGAACCCCGTGCGGGCCTTGAGGTCCGTCGGGTTCAGCCCCGACGCGTGCACCCGCACCCGGACTTCTCCGGGGCCGGGTTGGGGATCGGGAACTTCAGCGACGCAAAGCACCTCATGCGCGGGGCCCTGGCGTTCGTAAAAAGCGGCTTTCATGGATTTTTCTCCGACATGGAAGGCAAGCTTCCGTAAGGCGGCATTATCAAAATCCAGTGTCTTTTTTACAAGTAGGCACACTCTTTATACCTAAGGATAAAAACTATACTATTGGGCCTCAATCCGAACGGAGGCAGTGTCATGGCGGCTGGCAAGCTCGATCAATACCAATGCGCGGTGGAAATCACCGTCCACATCGCGGGCGGCAAATGGAAGCCGTTGATCATTCACTACCTGCTTGGCGGAACCAAGCGTTTCGGCGAACTGAAAAAGCTGATCGGCGGCGTCACGCAGCGCTCGTTGACGTTGCAGCTGCGCGAACTTGAGGCCAGCGGCATTGTCAGCCGTGAAGTCTTTGCCGAAGTGCCTCCACGGGTGGAATACACGCTGACGGCGCTGGGCGCCACGCTGGCTCCGACGCTGGAAGCGATGAAGTCCTGGGGCGAACACTACCTGGAGAGCAAGACCCGCAAACGGAAGGGCTGACCGCCGCAAGCCGCGACCCTACTGCGTAAATCCGGGGCACAATCACGCCGGTGCCAACTTTCCGGAATCATCATGCAAGCCATCATTGCCGCCTTGACCTGTGGCGTGTTCATCGTGCTGTCGCTGTGGCATATCTATTGGGCACTGGGGGGCCGGGTGGCCTACCTGATTGCCTTGCCGGTCAAAGACGGCAAGCCGCTGTTTCGGCCGTCGGCCGTGGGGACATTCGTCGTGGGTCTGGCCTTGATGGGGTTTGCCGGATTGGTGGCGGTCAATGCAGGCTTCCCCGGCGCCCCTGTCGCGCCGACCTGGCTACGCTGGGCCGCTGCTGCGCTGGCGCTGGCGCTGCTGGGACGAGCCATTGGTGACTTCCGCTACGTGGGGTTGTTCAAGCGGCTGGGTGGCGAGCCCTTCGCCCGGCTGGACACGCGGGTGTTTTCACCGCTGTGCCTGCTGCTGGCCGCCGGCGTGGCGGCCACCGCCTGGCAGGGATAAGCGAGTGGCAGGCCGACAACATGGCGGGCGCTGCACGGCGCGGGAAAGCGTAGCGGTTTGCGCAGCCCATACCATCGGCACCGCCTGCGAAAGCACCGTGCAAAACGAATTATCCTCCGCGCGCCTCCAGGCGGCCGACATTCCCATAAGCGTCGGTCGCGCAAAGCCATTGCTTGCCATTCAGGCTCAAGAACACTTCACGGCCACCGGGAATTGCCGCCGAACTCATGGGTAAGACCATGACGGGATTGACGGATTGCTTGAGTGCCAGGGCGCTTTTGCATGCCGCAATGGCGGAATCTGGTGTCACGGCGGCCGCCGGAACGGACGCGTTGGTGCGAGGTTGCGCGCAAGCCGCGAGCAGGACGCAACAGACGAGGGGCAAAGCGATCAATCTCATGATTTCTCCTGGGATTGCGAGGACGGTGTGAAGGAGGGTTAAGCAAGGAAGGCTGTGTCCGGATTGCTGCCAACGAACTTCAAGAAATCCGCAGCAGACAACGGCCTGGAAAACAGCCACCCTTGAGCATACTGGACTCCCTTGGCACGCAGGTACGCGGCCTGGATGGGAGTCTCCACTCCCTCGGCGACGATAAGAAAACTGTGGCTATGCGCAAGCTCGATGATGTGCGGCAGCACCTGCGCGCTGACCGAATCGGTTTCGATGGTGTGGACGAACGCCCGATCAATCTTCAGGGTATGCGCCGGCAATCGATTCAGGTAGGCGAGGCTGCTATAGCCGGTGCCGAAGTCGTCGATGGCGATTCCGAAGCCTCGAGACCGTGCGAGTTCCAGAATCGATACGCTTTGTGGGTCTATTGAATCCCGCTCGGTCAATTCGATCCATATCTGGCCAGCCCCAATTTTAGACTGCGCAAGCTTTTCGCTAAGGCAATCCAGTATTTGCGTCGACGAAAGATCAATGGCCGAAAAGTTAATTGCAAGGTGCAATCCGGGGTTGGCCGTCAGCAGCGCGGCAAGGTCGTCCATTGCCTGGCGGATGACTTCCATACTGATAGCACTGATGAGCCCACATTTTTCCGCCAACGGGATGAAGTTGTCAGGCGCGATGATCTCGCCGTCTGGCCTGCGCCAGCGGACCAGGGCCTCGGCCCCCGCGCACTTCCCTGTCGCGAGCTCGATGATGGGTTGATAATTCACAAAAAATTCGCGCTGTTTCAGCGCCAGGAGCAACTCGGCTTCCTGAGAAAGCCTGGCTCGCGACAGCTTATAAATCAGCCAAACGATCAGGCCGGAGAAAAGCGCGCCGAGCGGAAACAACAACAAGCGTTGATGCCAGAGTTCCTCGGGGCTTTCATGAGGGCCCGCCGCCGTGGCCCGCCATCCGCCAAATTCCACCGAACTGGCAAGCAGCGCGGGATCCTGGACGCCCGTCTGCAGGGTGGCCAGCAGAGCATCTGTATTGGCGCCCGGCGATACGGCAAGAACAGGTCCGTTCACTCGCATGAATGCCGTTTGAATTGCGTGCGGATTCTGGATATCCGTGAATCGGCTCAGATTGATTAAGACCAGGTAAGGGGCCCGCTGTATACCCAGCATCGGCGCGGCGCCAGATATCGCCGAGCGCGCGCCGACGAAAGCGCGCGTATCCGGTGTCAGTTCAAAGCTGGATTCCGGCAAGAGCGGCGTGCTGTCACGCCAGGTGGTGCACGCGACCGTGCCATCGTTATAGGTGATCTCTTCGATCGACAGTGTATTGAGCGTCAATCGCCGCATCAGTGTCACGTGATCGTCGTGACAGGGCTGCTCATCAACGATTGTTAGCGTATCGAGAGCATTGCGTGCTTGCGAAAGCGCAATATTGGCCCTTTCCGCCACCTTTCCCGCTACCAGGTTCAAACGCAGGACCTGCGCTTCTTCCGCCTGCTCGCGAGCAAGGTGGCTGGCAATCAGCAAAGGAACCAACACCCCAGAAATCGCAAGAGCGCTCGCCATGATGGCAATGTTCCTCTTGCGCCTTTCGCTGGGAACGACCGCGCCTTGCCTCCGCATGTTCGGGTTCATGGCCGTGGCCGCTGTTTCACCTGACTGTTGAAGGGTCATCGCTTCAATGCCAATTTTCGGAATACCCTGATTCTTCCCGATCTTTTGACTTCTTACAATGCGCGGCATAGTGGCGATCCCGGCCGACCGCACCAGCCAGTTCTTCACCGAACTGGGCTACGCCGCAGCGGTAAATGACCATCTCACCCTGGAACCCTTTGCCGCGGCGAACTATAGCGATATGCGCACGCGTGGCTTCTCGGAATCGGGCGGCGACGCGGCGCTGCGTGGACAAAGCAGCCGCAACGACGTCACCACCACGACCCTTGGGCTGCATGCGCTGAACCGCTTCGATAGCGCGGGCGCGCGCGGCTATGCGCGCGGCACATTGGGGTGGCGCCATGCCTTCGGCGACGTGAATCCGGCTAGCGCGCTGAGCTTCGTCCAGGGCGGCGATTCGTTCACGGTGACTGGCGCGCCCGTCGCGCGGGATGCGGCCGTGGTCGAACTCGCCGTGGGAATCGAGGTCAGCAAACGCACCACGGTCGGGGTCGCGTACGGCGGACAATTTGGCGACGGCAACCGCCAGAACACCGGCACGCTCGACGTGCGCTACCGGTTCTGATCGGGCAGCTTGGACCGGGGAATGGTCGGAGGCGGCCTTGTGCCGCAGGCGGCCGGCCGCTGGCGCGCCTGTTATTGGTCCACTGACCGCATGTCGCAGGTTGTCTCCGCCGATGCGCAGATGCCCCGAAACCACGCCCGCCCCCGGGCGCGGTCCTTGGGAGCAAGCGGCTCCCACTTGGCGCTGTTGCGCATTTCGTAGTCCAGCAACAGCCACTCGCCCTTGCAGGCGACGATACCTTGCAACGCGGCGCGCTCCGTCAGCCAGTCGCTGCCCAGATCCAGCAACCGCTCGCTGCCCGCGTCCGGACGGGCGTAGCCCCGCGCCGATTGGATGCCGACCTGCGCATCGCCCGCTTCGATCCAGCCCTCGCCGCGATATACGGGCCGCGGCCAGCTCTCGTCACTACCGGTCATCGCATCGCTGGCGCCCTTGATCTTCAGCCACCCGTCGCGCGCCTCGGTCACATCGAACGTGACGGGGTAGTAGTCGATTTCGGGATCCGGATCATCTCCCGGAGTCGTCGGCAGGCCACCCAATACCTCGGCCTTGGTGGACGGCGTCGCATACACCCGGATCATCGGCTTCTGGCTGCCGGTCCAACCCGAGAAGCTGCATGCCGTCGGGCCGGCCGGTGTCCACGCTGCCGCCGTGGCAGCGGCCTGGGTGCCGGACACGGGCGCCAGCGCCAACGTGGCAAGCGCCAGGAGCATTCGTCGAACACGCATGGGTTTCATCATGTCGTCGGGCTGAAGCCTTGGGTCGGCAAAAGCGTAGCACGGCAAACGGTCGCGAATTCCGCCTTGGCTGCGTGGCGCGCGGGGCGCTGGGCGGCGCACGCCGGCCCCGAACCGTCAATGGTTGTATCCTTTCGGCCGTTGCAATCATTCGCGAGGGAGCGCACGTGCATTGCCAAACCTGTGGGGCCGCGCATCGTGGCCGCGGCCGTCTTTGCGACGAATGCCAAAGGACCCTGTCCGGCCTTTCCCAGCCCGGGAAGACGCCGGAGCCCGGCGGTTTCAACACCGATCCGGATCCCATTGTGGCGCCCGCGTATCAGGCACCCGCGTCCGGGGATGGCGGCTGGAGCCGGCCCGCGCTCGTTCGCACAAGCGTCATTCCCATTGCGTTGGGCGGCCGCGCCCTGAAGCAGCGCTGGCTCGCGGCAGTGGGCGCGGCCGGCCTGATGGCGACGCTTGGCGAAATGGCTTTCAGATGGGGCGTCTGGTGGTTCTGGCTGGTCATCCCCAGCGGATTCGCGTGCTTTATCGGTTATCGACTGATTCGGAATGGTTTTGTCCGGCTTGCGGATCTGATGAACGTCGAATCCGATCCATCGGGGCGCGTCTATCTCACCACCTTGAGCGGAGACTGCCCGGTATGTAACGGAGAGGTCAAGCTCAAGGACGTGGGCCCCAAGCAACATATCAAGACCGTCATTCAATGCACGGCTGACTCGACGCATCGCTGGGAATTCGACCCCGCCCGCCTGGATAAGCTATAGGCGCCAGGCGCCGGCCGCCTGCGGTTATGCCAAAATTGTCCTGCAAGCCACCAGGGCCCGCGGAATTCCCGCAAGCGCCGGGCTACAGTGCAACCTTCAGGGCCGCCAGGCCATGGGGCCGCACGCCACCGAATCCAGGAGAACTACCGCAGTGAATGACACCCGCATACCCGAGACTGGCATGCCCGAAGACCGAAAGGAACAAGAGGCCAGGCTTTGGCGCGATGACGGCTGGACCGCCCGGATCATCAAGAACGAGGACGATGACGGTTGGGCTGTCGAAATGACCCTGGACGGACAAGCCGAGCCGGCCCTGGTGGGCCCATGGACCATGGGCCGTGACAAAAAGAACCCCAAGCCGCTCGACTCCCCTGCCTTCTTCACCTTGGTCAAAACCGCCAACGAAGTCCTGCGCCGCCATGAACAGCAATTGCATGCGACGCTGCACAAAAGCGTGAAGATCGACGCCGCCGCCGGCCGCCTGACGGTGAAGCTGGATATCGTGCCCGACGAAGACGAGCCCTATGCCGTGCTAAGCGCCTACGACGAATTCGGCGAGCAACTGGCCGAAACCCATGTCGCGCCGACCTACAAGCTGACCGTTCAGCGCGCCTCGGACTGGGCCAGCGGGGGCTTCGGCAAGCACGGCTGACACGCCGGCCTCGGGCAGAGGGACAAGGCCGGCGACGGATTTTTCAACCCTCTCAAGGAGACCGACCATGCCAAAGTTCGTAACGATCGGATATGGCGACCAGGCAGGTTACGACCGCACCCCGGCCGCCATTCGCGATGCCGCCCATGCGCACGACGCCACGCTGCAGAAAGACGGCGTGCTGATGGGCATTGCAGGCCAACCCGTGCAGGTGCGCAATCCCGAAGCCGGCGGGGTCGAAACCACGCACCAGGCCTTCATGAAATCCCCCTTGCCGGTGGCGGGCTTTGCCATCATCGAAGCGGCCAACCTGGCCGAGGCCATAGACATGGTGTCGCGAACCCCCTGCGCGGTCGCGCACGGTGTCGTTGAGGTCTGGCCGCTGCGACTGCCGTAGCGGGTCAGCCTCCCGCCGCCTGCGCACGCAACCACTGCGCCACCGCCTGGACGGGCGCCGAAGGCGGGCGATCGGCGTGTCTGGCCAAATGGTAGGTGTGCCCGTCGATCGCGGGTCCGAAGGGCTGCACCAGATGGCCCGCTTCCAGTTCGTCGGCGATCAGCGCCAGGCTGACCAGCGCAATGCCATGGCCCGCGACGGCCGCCTGTATGGCATGGCCTTCGTCGGAAAATCGAAGTTGACCCGCTTCTGGCGGCAGGGGCCGCCCTGCGACCGTGCACCAACGTTCCCAGGTCGGGTTGTCGGGCTGAGGACGTTTCCAGTCGAAACGGATCAACGGCACGCGAGCCAGGTCGTCCGCCGACACCACGCCCAGACGCGGATTGGCCACGGGCGCGAAGCGGTCGGTGAACAGCGGCTCGGTGATCAGGCCGGGATACGGCCCCCGGCCGTAACGAATCGCGATGTCGACCGCCGTCGAGCGCAGATCGACAAGGTCGTCGCTTGCCTGCAACTGCAAGTCGATACCGGGATGCCGGCTGCGGAAATCGCTCATGCGTGGCACCAGCCACTTCACGGTAAAGGCATTCGTCGCCGAGATGCTGACCTGGTTGCGCGTTGGCTGCTGCATCAACTTGGCCAGCGTCGCCTCAAACGCGTCGAACCCGTCACGCAGCACCGGATACAGCTGCGTGCCCGCATTGCTTAGCGACACCTTGCGCACTTGGCGATCAAACAGAACCAGCCCGATCTGCGCCTCCAGCGCCCGGATCTGGTGGCTGACGGCGGTCGGCGTCACCGCCAGTTCGCTGGCGGCGGCCTTGAAACTGCCCAGGCGCGCGGCGGCTTCGAATGCCCGAAGCGCAGAAAGCGGAAGAAATCGGCGTTGCATGAGCGGTCCCGGCATATAGATGAAATATTCTCTTCTTATAGCTGACAAATGAACCTTTGTCACACGCGCCGCGAATTCCTACATTGAGGGCATGGACAGACGATTTTCCGCTCTGTCCTCCGACCAACGATAAGTGAAGGAATTCGCACCATGCTAGAACGTGTCATCACCCAACCCGACAATTACGCCCCTTTCCTGTTGTCGCAAGGCGTCCGCTTCGGAGACCTGCTTTTCATCTCGGGCCAGGCAGGCGCCGCCGATGACGGAAAGATCGTCGAAGGCGGCTTTCTTGCTCAAGGCGAGCAAGCCTTCTCGAACTTGCGCCGCGCGCTGGAAGCCGGCGGCTCCAGCCTGAAGGACGTGATCAAAGTCACCATCTTCGTGACGGATATGGGGCATTTCCAGGACGTGGTGGCCTTGCGTCGCCGCTTCTTTTCAGCCCCCTACCCAGCCGACACGATTGCCGAGATCAAGGCGCTGTACGACCCCGCCGCAATGATCGAGATCGAAGCCATCGCGGCCGTCCGCCAAACGGAGGACCGTTGACATGAGCACGCAAATTGATCGCCCGGCGGGCGATGCGCAGACCGCGCACGCCACGTTATTCGCGCCGTTGCGCCTGGGACAGGAACTGCACTTGCCCAACCGTCTGGCGGTGGCACCCATGACCCGCGTCAGCGCGACGGCGGAAGGCCGCGTCACCGCGCAGATGGCCGATTACTACGAAGCCTTCGCGGCGGGCGGCTTCGGCATGGTGATCACGGAAGGCATCTACACGGACAAGGCCCATGCGCAGGGCTACCTTTTCCAGCCTGGCTTGGCCGACGACGGGCAACGCGATGCGTGGCAAACCGTGGTGGACCGGGTGCATCGGCACGGCGGGCGCATTGTCGCGCAACTGATGCATGCCGGCGCGCTGTCGCAAGGCAATCCCCATCGGGGCTCGACGAAAGGCCCCTCGGCCGTGCTGCCGATCGGGCAGCAGATGGCCTTCTATCGGGGCGAAGGACCTTACCGCATGCCCGACGCCATGTCGGCCGATGACATCGCCGAGGCCATCGACGGCTTCGCGCAAGCGGCGCGCAGGGCCCAGGAGGCCGGATTCGACGGCGTCGAAATACACGGCGCCAACGGATATCTGCTGGACCAGTTCCTTACGGCCCACACCAACCTGCGCACCGACCGCTACGGCGGCAGCGTGGAAAACCGCCTGCGTCTGACAGTGGACGTCATCCAGGCGGTGCGACGCGCGACGTCGGCGCATTTCGTGGTGGGCGTGCGCGTCTCGCAGGGCAAGGTCAACGACTTCACGCACAAATGGGAGGGTGGCGAGGCCGACGCGGCACAGATCTTCGGCACGCTCGGCAAGCAGCCTGTCGACTACCTTCACACCACCGAATTCGAGGCCTGGCGTCCCGCCTTCGGCACGGTCGGCCCCAGCCTTGCCGCGCTGGCGAAGCGCCACGTTTCGGTGCCGGTGTTGGCGAACGGGTCGCTGCATGATGCGGCAGAAGCCGACGGGATGATCGCCCGGCAAGAGGCCGACTTTGTCTCGCTTGGCCGTGGCGCGCTTACGCATGCCGATTGGCCGGCAAGGCTGCGCGCCGGGCAAGCGCATGAGACATTCGATCGGGGCTTGCTGGCGCCGATCGCGGACCTTGCCAACGCGGTTCGTCACCGGGCGGCGTAAGATCCATCCCCGCGCCCACCCTGCTATTTCGGGTAGGCCGCCGACATGGCTTTGAGTTGCGCGCAGGTCTTTTCCTTGTCCGCCGCGCTCAGCCCACCCAGTTGTCCGCGGGCCTTGGTGTATGACTGCGAGAACGCGGTGTCGAAGTCCGTGGCGGCCATGCCATGAGCGCCTGCCGCGGTCTTTTGCTGTTGCTTCATCTGTTCCAGCTGCGCGGCCGTGTAGGCATTGCAATACTCGGCGGCGGCATGCATCTGGCCGCTCAACGCAGCCATGTTCGGCATTTGCCCCGGCGCGGCCTGCTGCGCGAGGGCGGCGCCGCTGCTCAAAGTCAGCGCGGCAGCCATCAGGATGGCCTTACGGTTACGGGACACAACGGCGTGGGCTTGCTTGAAAATCGGCAATTCAGGTCTCCAAGGCGTTAAACGGATCAGGTCTGCGGGAATCAGGTTGCGTGCCGCCCGGCCACAGTGGCCACCCGGCGACGTTGCTGCCGACGCAGCGCAGGCAATATGCCTTATTCGCTGTTAGCCGCTCATGAATCTATGTAACCATTAGCATCAGAGGCCGTCCCTCATGACGCCAGAACCTTCTTCATTGAAGGTGCGGGATGCAGCAGATAGTGCTCTCGCTCGTAGAACGCAACGGCATCCCGCCGCGCGTCAAGAAACACGGCCGTCATTCCACGCGCACGCGCATCGCTTTCGGCATACTCCATCAAGGCGCGGCCGGCGCCGCTGCCCCGCACCGCGGCGTCGACGACAAGGTCATCAACATGCAGATGCGCGCCACGTGCCAAGGTGTGGACTGGCCGCATGCCCAGCACGCCGATAATCTTCCCGTCCCGAAAGGCAGCCACCAACTCATAGCCCGAATAGGACTGGCGGCGAACCCGCGCCATGAACTCCGCCTCGTCCAGCGATCGGAGTTGCGCGATGGCAGGGTATGCGTCGCCCCATTCGGCCGGTGATAAGCGTCTGATTTCCAGTTTGCTGTGCCCTTGCTTGGTCATGGTTACCCTTATCCAGATGCGAAAGACCTTGATTGTGCATGAGTCCCGAAGCGGCGTGCTTCTTGGTGCCACTGGTACTTTGCGTTTTGATGTCGGCCATCGTTTCCGCCGTCGCCACTGCCACAAGCGTCGGTTTCGGTCCCGGTTTTGGCGCCTGTATGGTGGTTCAGCCGTAGTCCGCTAAGCGGTCGGCCACGCCAGCATTGCGGCGTCGATAATCATGTTGAGTTTCTTGGCCGAGGCGCCGTCACGGGCCTGGATGGAGAGCCCTTCAAGCACGGTGGTGTAAAAGGCGGCAAGCTGATCGACGTCTGCCGAAGCCAAAAGGTCTCCTTGCGCAATGCCGCGCGCAAGGCGATCCCTTAACTCCTTTTCTCCCTTCAATCGGTTGTCGGCAAGAAACGCGCGGACGCTGTCGTTTTCGGGCGCGCCCAGCAACGATGACAACACAATCATGCACCCGCGCGGCCCTTCGTCCACCGCATAGGCGCTTGCATTCGACCGCAACATGGTTTCGACCGCTTCGCGGGCGGTTTGCGCTTGGCTAAGACTCTGTGACGTCGCCCGTCCTTCGACGCGGTCGTACAGTTCCACCGCCTCTCGAAAGATCTCTTCCTTGCAACCGAAGGTTGAATAAAGGCTGGGCTTGTTGACGCCCATGGCGCTGACCAGATCCTGGACCGACGTGCCCTCATAGCCTTGCGTCCAGAACGTCCGCATGGCGGCAAGCAGCGCGCTGTCTCGATCAAAGGCTCTTGGGCGCCCGATTTTCGCGACGGGCGTTGATTTGGGTTTGCTGCCGGCACTCATGATTCAATCATCCGCAGACCCGCTACCCCGACCCCGATCAGCCCCAGGAACAACATCTTGGCCAACGACATGTGCTCGCCTAGCACTACGGTTCCGAATACGGCCACACCGAAAGCTCCGATGCCGACCCAAATGGCATACGCGGTGCCTACCGGCAGATCCTTCAACGCCAAACCGAGCAGCACGAGGCTAAGCATGGCCACGCTGATGCCGATCAGGCTTGGCCAGAATTTCGTCAAACCGTCTGCCTGCTTAAGCGCCAATGCCCAGACGATTTCAAGCGCGCCAGCCAGAATCAATAGTGCCCAAGCCATCTACGTCCTCATTTGTTCTTCACTGCGATTGCGTCAACGTCACCCCACGGCGTCCGCCGGCGATGCTACGCCGTGAAGCCGCCGTCGATGGCGAGCGACGCGCCGGTGATGAATCGGCTGTCCTGCCCCGCAAGGTATCCGACGGCGGCCGCGATCTCGTCCGGCGCGGCATAGCGCTTGATTGCCATGAGTTCCAGCTCCGCGGAAACCGTGGGACCGTCGGCAGGATTCATATCGGTGTCGGTCGATCCCGGATCGACAATGTTGACCGTGATACCGCGGCTGCCTACCTCGCGCGCAAGGCCCTTGGTGAACCCGATCAGCGCGGATTTGCTCATTGCGTAGAGCGTCACGCCGCCATAGGGCACGCGCTGGGCAAAGCAGGAACCGATGGAAATAATGCGGCCGCCGGCGCCCATGTAGGCAAGCGCAGCTTGCGAAGCCACGAAGACCGCCCTGGCGTGGATCGCCAACGTGTCGTCGATCTCTTCAAGCGTGGCGTCCTCGATGGGACCCGCAGGGAATACGCCGGCACTATTGACGAGTATGTCCAGCCCGCCCAGTTCCCGGGCGGTCTGCGCGACCGCCTCGCGGACGGCGGCGGGATCTCGGCTATCCGCCTTAATGGCCAGGACCTTGCTGCCCGTCACCGCCAGCTGCTCGGCAAGGCCTTTGGCGGCCTGATCCGACTTTGCATAGGTAAAGGCAACATCCGCGCCCCTGTGCGCCAACCACCGGACAATAGCCGCGCCGATGCCCCGCGTGCCCCCCGTGACGAGGGCGACCTTGCCGTTGAATTCCATGCTGGCGGCTCCTTTTATACCGTTCGGTTAAAAAGGCTACGCGAACTGGAATTCGACGTCAAGGATTGTTAAGCGGGTCCATCGGCCGCAGCGGAACGGCATGCATCACAAGAATGCTGAAACGTCGCCCGGCCGTCCAAACAGATAGCCTTGAAAGGCCGAACAACCCACCCCTTTCAGATAGGCCAGTTGCTCTGGCGTTTCGACGCCTTCGGCGACCACATCCACATCCAGCGCCCGCGCCAACATCAGGATGGCCCCGACAATCCCCTGGTCTTTCTTGCTGACGGCAACGTCATCGATAAAGGTCTTGTCGATCTTGATTTGAGACACCGACAAATTCCTCAGGTAGCACATCGACGAAAAGCCGGTGCCGAAATCGTCTACCGCAATGCCAACGCCCGCCTCTCGGAGCCGTTGAAATCCCTTCTGTTGGCGGCTCGCGTTCGAATCCAGAAACACGTTCTCCGTGACTTCCAAAATCAGCCGGCCCGGCGCAATTCCATACCTTTGCACCAGATGCACGACGTCATCAACGAAATCTGCTTCGCGGAATTGATGCGCGCTGACATTCACGCTCAACGTCCATTCGGAAGCCGTGGGCATTCTGGACCATTGCTCCAGTTGCTGGCAGCCCTCGTGCAACGCCCAGGCTCCCATATAGATAATGGCGCCGCTTCGCTCGGCAAGCGGCACGAATCGCGCAGGCGGAATCTGACCGTACTCTGTCGAGTTCCAGCGCATCAACGCCTCCATACCGATGATTTTCAATGCCGCGTCGACAATGGGCTGGTACTGCAGAAACAGCTCCCCGCGCGCCGATGCATTGGCCAATGCATCGTGCAGCGAAAGGTTGGCCTTGTCAGCTGCAAGTTGTCTCATGACGTCTTCCATGCCCTGTGGTCGAGGCCAGATTAGGGCAATGCGTGAACGACGTCTTGCCATTTTGCGCCAAATAAAAAATGGCCTTCAACCGCGCATAAAACGGGGCGACGGCACGCCTGCTCTCGTCTATTGACAAGCGTAGGCTCGATCTGAATACTCCTGCCGCGTTAGACCACGCAACGCGTAATCAACGCAAAGGAAATACCCGAAAATGGCAAACCCCAACTACCTAAAGCGTTTCCGCAGCCGGTTGTCCCGCGGCCTGGCAACGGGCCTGCTGACGCTTGTCAGCGTAACGGGTATGCCCGGCATGGCATGGGCGGACAGCGCCCAGCAAATTCGCCAAGACTCCGCCAAAGCCCTTCAACATCTTTATGCGGTTGAACCCGGTACGAAAGAACTGGGCGACAAAGCCGTGGCGGTTCTGGTCTTTCCCAAGATCTACAAAGCCGGCCTCATCGTAGGAGGCGAGCATGGGCAAGGCGCGTTATTCAAGGGCAAGGAACCGATCGCCTATTACGATATTTCCGCCATGTCGCTAGGCTTGCAGGCCGGCGCGCAGACCTTTGGCTATGCGTTGTTTTTCATGAACCAGAAATCGCTGAACTATCTGGACCAAAGTGATGGCTGGGCGTTGGGCAGCGGCCCCAGCCTCGTGCTGTGGGACAAATCCACCGCATCTAGCCTGTCCACCACCACCTTGACGCAGGATGTCTTTGCCGTGCCATTTGGCGCCCAAGGCCTGATGGCCGGCATGGGCCTTGAAGGCTCGAAGATCAGCAACATCAAGCCCTGACGTAGTCCGAAAATCTGCTGGCCCCAAGCCCGGATCGCCGCAAATGTCTCATGATTTGCGGCGATTTGTCTCAGCAGGAAGATTCTCGCATTTGTTCGCAAAAGCCACGGTGTAAATTCTGCCACGCATTCACCTCAAGCGGGCCGTTCTAGTCTCTGTGTCTGAAGCCATTTCGCACCCAACGCCATCCATCAAACTTCGCAGTTTTTTGCAGATGGCTCCTTATCTGGCAAGTCGGGGCGTGTCCGCTCTTGAGTTCTTCCAGCGCCTCGGCATATCGCCGAACATATTTCAAAATCCCGATATCTGGCTTCCGCGCTCCACGTGCTTTCGCATTTCAAACGAAATGGCCAGCATCGCGCAGGACCCGTTCGGCGGCGCCCATGTCGGCCAGCTGACGGAACTACGCTCTCTGGGCCCGTGGGGCGCGATGGTGTTGAATTCGGTCAATATCGCGCAGGCCTGCGCCAGGGCCGCCACGCACGCGGAATGGCTGCACCAGGGCGGGAAAGTCCACATCGTCACGGAAGGCCGCAGCACAAAGCTAATTCATAGTTTCACCGGACAACTCGAAGCCGATCCCCGCCAGTTCATTCTTGGAAGCTTGGCCGTGCTTCGAAAAATACCGCTCATGTCGGGCGACGCCTCGAGCATACGCGTGCATCTGAAGGCGACCAGGGCAAGGGGCGACGACGCGCTTGAGGCCTGCCTGGGGCCGAACATCGTACTGGGCGCCGACTATGACATGATCGAATTCGAGCGCGATCTGCTCGACAGCCCTTTGCTTGCGGTGAAGGACGATGCCCGCAGGATCACGACGGCATTGCAGTCTACGGTCGATACGGCCGGCCTGCTCATCGAACGCCTATCCGATCAAGACAGGGCCAAGCTCACTTCGATCGCCCGCGAGATGGGAATGTCGGCGCGCACCCTTCAGCGGCGCTTGAAATCCAGCGGCGTTGACTTCGAAGCGCTACACGACGAGACCCGTCGAAGCGAAGCGCTTCGGCTCATGGGAATGCGCAAATACTCCGCCACTGAAATCGCGTATATGGTCGGCTATAGCGACCCCGCGCATTTCACGCGCGCGTTCAAGCGCTGGACCGGGCAAGCCCCTTCGCGCTTCCGCGCGCGGCTACTCAACAGCGCCTGATCCGATTCGGCTTCGCTGAACGCCAGGCATTCGGCCGTTCATCATTGGCATCAAATGGCAAGCCTGCCGCGGGGCGTTCTTGTACAGTCCGCGTCGGCAAACACCTCTGCCCGGGCACGCCGCCCACAAGCAACGCTAGCGTGCTGGAAGAGGAATCGAATCGATATTATTGAAGGACGTCAATGTCATATTCATCGGCCTCATGCATCGTCGCCTTGACGATGGCAGTGCTTGGAACCGCGAACGCCCAGTCTTCCCCGGAGAAGGGAGCCATAGTCGGCGTCGGCAATTTTGTTCGAGCCGAGACTGACCTGTACATGGCAAAAATCGTAGCCGACGGGAGCTTCGGACGATTCGTTCATACTCGCGAGCCCGTTTCCGTCGATGCGCAAAATGTCATCCGCATGAATCGGGACACCCTGTATTCAGGCGCGGTGTTCGATCTGGACGCCGGCGCGGTCACGATTACCTTGCCCGAAGCCGGCAAGCGGTTCATGTCGATGCAGCTGGTCAGCCAAGACCACTATGTACCGGCCGTCTTTTACGGTGCTGGCAAGCATACGCTGACCAAAGAGGCCATCGGCACTCGTTATGTTTTTGTGGCGATCCGCACATTGGTCGACCCCGCCAACGCGAAGGACATCCAGCAAGTGCATGCGCTGCAGGATGCCATTACCGTGAGCCAGGCCCGCGTGGGGGAATTCGTCGTGCCGAAATGGGACCAGGCAAGCCAGAAGACGGTGCGCGATGCCCTGCTTGTCCTGGGATCGACCATCCCCAACTACAACCAGGCATTCGGCACGAAGGACACCGTCGACCCCATCCAGCACCTGATCGGCACGGCGACGGGCTGGGGTGGAAACCCAGCCAAGGACGCCACGTATCTGGGCTGGACGGCCCCGGACAATGACGGACGGGCCGTGTATCGGCTTAACGTCGGCCAGGTGCCGGTCAACAGCTTCTGGTCCGTTATTGTCTACAACGCCCAAGGGTACTTCCAGAAGAACCCTTATGACGCTTACTCGTTGAATAGCCTGACGGCGGAAAAAAGCGCCGACGGCTCGATCGCCATCCAGTTTGGCGGCTGCGACGGCAAAATTAAAAATTGCCTGCCCACCATGCCCGGTTGGAACTACACCGTCAGGCTGTATCAGCCCCGTGAAGAGATCCTGAATGGCAGTTGGCGCTTTCCGGAGCCGCAGCGCGTCACGCAATAGTCTCCAGGCATGCGACTTAGGGTAAAACGTCAGCATGACCCGCGCTGAAACACTCATTTCCACTCAAGCCATCGCGTCTTCGTTTCGCGACGAGTACTGGCGCGAGGTCACGCGCCCTTTCTGCGACACAACGCTGCTTTCCACCGCCAAGGGCGCAACGTTGGAGGGCACCATGCGGATTCGCCATCTGGGCGGATTGACGCTGGGTTCGACGACTTTCAATGCGCAGCGTTACAAGCGGGACCCCGCCACGATCGCCCGCAGCGGGCTGGATCAGTATTTGGTCCATGTTCTGGTCGCAGGGTCCATTCAAGGTGATTTTGACGACCGTGACGTCACGGCCGGTGCGGGTGGAATCTGCTTCATTGATCTTGCCCGACCCTATCAATGCCGGGTGGACGCCGGAGAACGCCTGGCCATGACCATTCCTCGCGCCAATATCGACAAGATATTGGGGGCCCGCGATATTCACGGCCTGGTGCTTCAGGCCGGCAACCCGATGACGCGCCTGCTCAAGGATTACCTCTGCGGCTTCCACGCCGTGTCGGGGCAGTTGTCCGCAAGCGAAGACGTGGCGGCGCTGGAGG
This sequence comes from Achromobacter maghribensis, assembly GCF_057334215.1. Lineage (NCBI taxonomy): Bacteria > Pseudomonadati > Pseudomonadota > Betaproteobacteria > Burkholderiales > Alcaligenaceae > Achromobacter > Achromobacter maghribensis. Next base: position 189,535 of record NZ_JBHFII010000005.1, read on the forward strand.
CCCTGACCGCCCTGCTTTCGGCGGGCCTGGCGAACGCCGCGCCCATCCAGAACGCGCCGGATTCGCTATTGGGCCAGGCGTTGCGCGCGCGGGTCCTGGCCTATATCGATCATCACCTCGCGCAGCCTGAACTGGGCCCCGAGCTGCTCATGCACCGATTCAGAGTGTCGCGAGCCCATCTATATCGCGTCTTCGCCGAGTTGGGCGGCATCGCCCACATCATCAAGTGCAAACGCCTTGATGCGGCCTATGCCCGCATTGTCGACCCTCGTCATGCCAGGCATCCGGTGGGCCAGACCGCCGCGCATTTCGGTTTTCGAGATTCGGCAAGATTCCGCAAGGCGTTCATCGCGCGCTTTGGCGTTGCGCCGGACGAGGCCAGAGAGCAATGCCGTCTGGCCTTGCCTGCCGGCGATAGCCGCAACCTGCTGGCAAGCCATTTTTCCGCACACGGCCATGGGCACCGCCACGGCCCGCGGGCGGTATAGCCGTCGGCCAATTCAGAACTGGTAGGAAAGGCCCAGGATAGGCCCCTGCTGAACGACGTTGTAGACGAAACCATTGCGGTCGTAGTTGACGCCAAGCGCCCGGTAGCCCAGTACCGCCGAAAAATTGGACTTGAACTGATAGGCAATAGCGGCCGTCACGTCCCAATCAAGCCTGGCCTGCCCCGCGCCGACAACTCCCCAGCCGGTCAGATACCAGTGATCATTCAGGGCATATTGACCGCGCAGACCCGCCACCGCATCGATCCATGTGGCGCTGTCGCGTTCGCTGCGGCCGTCGAGCACGCCGCCTTTCAAGGATAGTTTGGTGCTTGCGTGCCAAAGCCGCCCGCCACCCATCACGTCAAGATGGCCGTTGTCGCCCTCAAGCACGCTGTAGCCCGCGCCAAAAAACCCCGAGAACGAGGTGGTGGTGATGTCGACGCGTCGGCTCAGAACGCCATACTGCGTGTCGCCCCCTGCCGAGAGCTTTCCATACATCACATCCCCGATCAGGCTGAATCGTTCGTAGCGCGCGTCGATGGCGCCCATGAAAGCCAGATCAAGCTCGCTGAGGATGTCGTTGAAACTGGAATCCAGTCTGGCCGGCGCTTGCCCGAATTGCCCGACTTTCCCTTTGATTCCGGACGCCCAGGCATAGGGGCTTGCAGTGATACGCCATTGCGCGGACGAGTCGCCCTGCTTTTGCATCAACGGGCTGATCGGCAAGCCGTCCTGGGCAAGGGCCGCCTGGGATATTCCGAATGCCATGCTTACGGCAATCAGGGGGAAAGCAACAAAGTTCATGGTTTCTCGACGGAACGGCGGCATTGATGGGCGCGCGCAGGCGGATGTCGTGATCACTTGCCGGAAAGCGCCGCTTCCTCGGCCACGCAGTCCAGGCCCGGCGCGGCATGCCCCGCCTTGGCCGCCTGAACTTCTTTGCGCGCGGCATCCACGTCAGCGACAAATTCAGGGTTGTTTTGCAGCAGGGCAACCGTTGCCGCCCCCATCGTGCGGCCCGCGTCCACATCGCTTTGCCAATGCGCGTTGCATACGACTCGGCTTTGTCCAAACTCCAGGCCTCGCCGCAACAGGCGATTGGCGCGTTCGGGGTTGATTTCGGCCAGAACAAGCGCCCAGGCCCAACCCGCGGCCGTATGGCCCGAGGGGTATGAGCCATCCGAGCGAAGCAACGTCTCTTGTTCGGGGAAACACGTGCCTTCGTTATGGACAACGAATGGCCGCACACGGTTATAGGTGTTCTTGACACCGTAGGTGGACAGGCCGGCGTCGGTAAGGACCTTCTGCATCAACTTATACAGGTGCGGCGTCTGCGCTTCGGTGATATCGACCCCCATGGCGCAAGAGAAACGCTGGGCGGGTTGCGGAAACTGCAGGTCCGCGTCCAGACGAGCCAGATGCGCGCGCGCCGAGCCTCGCAGGGCAATCGTTGCCGCCCTTGCCTCTTCGTCGCGAGCCAATGCGGCGCTGCCCGCGGCGGGCGGCGGCCCAAGCAGGTCCAGGCTATTGGGCAAGGTTTCCTTGGGCAGGTAGCCCGGCGCCAATTCGAAGTGCGGATCCGTGACTGCCGGATCCGACCCATCGCCCGCTGCGGCGGCCATCGCGTTGCTCATGCCAAGAGAAATAAAAAGAACGCTGATTGCCGTGCGACGTAGCTTTGAATGCATGGGTGATCGTTACCGTCAGTCGAATTGCGGGACACGCGACACCCCACGCCAGCCATTCTGGCACCGCAGCGGGAGTGAAAGCGTTGGCGAATTTACACTGAACACCCACGCAGAAAACGGCAAAACGGCAACCTGAGACAGAACGGCATGATTAATGGGACATTGCACGTGGCGCAACGTCCGTCCGCTTCTGCAATGCCGTGATCGGCGCGATCAACGCGCATATTGTTCCGCTTGCCAGATTGCGGCCGCGCCATGCAAAACCGCCCAGTCCGTCAGGGCTGGGCGGTTTTCATTTGCGACGGAACGAAGCGGACTCAATGACCCGTGGAGTCGCCCTGCCGGCTGGCTTCAAACAGGAACCAGGTGCGCCGTTCGGTTTCGTCGATCCAGTTTTCGATCAGGCTCGAGCTGGCAATGTCGCGGTGTTCGTCGGTGATGTTGTGGGCCTCGCGCAGCGCTGCCGCCAGCACCTTGTTGTCTTCGCGCAATTCGGCCAGCATGTCCAGCGGCTGCACGTAGTCGGCGTCGTTGTCCGAAATACGCTGCATGCGCGAGATATGCCCGATGGAACGTAGCGTCGTGCCGCCGATCTTGCGGATGCGTTCCGCGATGGGGTCGGTCATGGCGAATAGCTGGTCGCCTTGTTCGTCAAGCAGCAGGTGGTAATCGCGGAAGTGCGGCCCGCTTACGTGCCAGTGGAAGTTCTTGGTTTTCAGATACAGGGCGAACACGTCGGCCAGTAGCTGGTTGAGCGCGGCGGAGATGTCGCGGGTGGCTGCCGCCGCCAGGTCGGTAGGCGTTGCCAGTGGAAGCTTGCGGCGCTCTTTCAGCGTCTTGATGGTCTTCTCATTCAATTTCTTGGCCATGAAATGCCGCTCCTTGGAATGATAGAAAGTACGCAGTCGCGGCACGGATGAAACCGTGTGCGATACCTAAGGGTAATCCCCTAAATCCGCTTTGCCAATGGGCCGCGTCAGCTGGCGGCAAGCTGAATGCTTGAGCCTGACGGGTAGGAGTATGCTACGCGCCTTCGTATCAGCCAGATTGACACCATCGCTATGCGCGGCAATCCCGACGCCAGACAAGGCGCCATCGCGTTGCACGGGTTCTACTTCCTGTATTACGGCCTGCAGGGCGTCAGCATCCCCTTCCTGCCCTTATGGTTTGCCAGCCGCGGCGTGGATCCCGCCGTCATCGGGCTGATCGTCGCCACCTCCTTCCTGCCCAAGATCCTGTCCACGCCGGTCGTCGCCCACGTGGCCGACCAGAGCGGCCGCGCACACGCGCTGATCGCCTTGGCGCTGGCGGCATCGCTTGTGCTGTTCTTCTGTTATCCGTTTTCGCAGACGTCCGGCTGGATGCTCGCCATCACGCTGCTCTTGAACGCCGTCTTCCCGGCCGTGCTGCCGCTGATGGACCGGATGGCGATATCAAGCGGCCGGGCGCAGGGTCATTCCTACACCGTGATCCGGGCTTGCGGCTCGCTAGGCTTTGCCGCCATCACCGTCGTCGGGGGCTACCTGATCAAGACGTTCGATGCCGACTGGGTGATGTGGCTGTCTATCCTGCTGATCATCGCCTGCCTGGCTTGCGTGCGGCTGCTGCCGCAAGCCGCGCGCCCCGCCGCCGACGAGACGCCGGCCCAGCGCGTGAGGATGCCCATGCTGGCGGTCCTGCGCGACCGCCCGCTTGTGATGTGCATCGCGGCGGCGTCGCTGGTCCAGGCCAGCAACGGCTTCCTGTATTCCTATTCCACGCTCTACTGGACCGCAAGCGGCCTGTCGACCGCGCTGATCTCTCTGCTGTGGGTGGTGGGCGTCGGCAGCGAAGTGCTGTTTTTTTTCCTGGCGCCAAAGGTCCTGGCTCGGACCGGAGCGCAATGGCTGATTCTGGCATCGGCGGTGATGACGGTCATCCGCTGGGCGGGCCTGTCGGCCACGACGGACCCGGCGTTGATCGCCGGGCTGCAGCTGCTGCAGTGCTTCACCCTGGCCGGCAACAACGCCGCCATCATGTGGTACATCACGCGCCACGTGCCCGCCGCATGCAAGACATCGGCGATCGCGCTATACGCGATGCTGTCGGGCGGCGTGTTCATGTTCGCCAGCATCCAGCTGGGCGGCGCGCTGTACCGAAGCTACGCGCCCGGCGGCTTCATGGTGATGGCCGCGTGCGCGCTGTGCGCGGTGCCGCTGGTGATTTATTCGGAAAGGCTGCGGCCGCGCGCATCGTAGAAGCGAGTGCGTCGTTCGCCGCGTGGGTCTTTTCGACGCTGGCGCGTCCAAAGAAAAAGCCCCCGCAGGGGCATTGTCCACTAGCAACAGCCGATCCGTTTCTTTCCCCCGTAGCGCGCGTCCTGGCGCTCGCGGAAGAAAGCTTCGTAGGTCATCGGCTCTTGGTCAGGGTGGGTACGCCGCATATGTTCCACATATGTCTCGTAGTCCGGCACGCCGACCATCAGCCGGAGCGTCTGCCCCAGGTAACGGCCGGCGGCGCCGGCGGCTGAACTCATGTTGCCAAACAGCATGCGGCGGCTCCTTGGGGGTCAGTCCGCGCCCGCCGCGACGGGCAGGGTTTCGTAGGGCGTCTCGCGCGAGGTAGGCTTGTTCTCGGCGCGCGCGCGCTGCACCGACTTCAGGCCGAACACCACGATGCTGACCACCACGAACATGAAGATGGCGCACAGGCCGGCGTTGATGTAGTCGTTCATCACGACACGCGACATCTCGCCCAGCGACTTGGCGGGCGCCAGCACGCGGCCTTCGGCGATAGCCGCGTTGTACTTCGCGGCGTGAGCCAGGAAGCTGACGCGCGGGTCGGCGTCGAACAGCTTTTGCCAGCCGGCCGTCAGCGTGCAAGCCAGGAGCCACAGCGTGGGCAAGATGGTGACCCATGCGTAGCGGTCGCGTTTCATCTTGAACAGCACGACGGTGCCCAGCGTCAGCGCGATCGCGGCCAGCATCTGGTTGGCGATGCCGAACAGCGGCCACAGCGTGTTGATGCCGCCCAGCGGGTCCACCACGCCCTGATACAGGAAGTAGCCCCAGGCCGCCACGCACAAGGCGGTGGCGATCAGGTTGGCCGGCAACGAGTCCGTGCGCTTGAGCGACGGGGCGAAGGTACCCAGCAGGTCTTGCAGCATGAAGCGGCCGGCGCGCGTGCCCGCATCCACCGCGGTCAGGATGAATAGCGCTTCGAACAAGATGGCGAAGTGGTACCAGAAGGCCATCATGCCCGGACCGCCGATGGCCTGGTGCAGAATGTGCGCCATGCCGACGGCCAGCGTGGGCGCCCCGCCCGCGCGCGAAATGATCGTGCTTTCGCCGACGTCCTTGGCGGTCTGGATCAGGTCTTGCGGCGTGACCACGAAGCCCCAGCTGGACACCACCTGGGCCACCTGGTCCGGCGTGGTGCCGATGACGGCCGCCGGGCTGTTCATGGCGTAGTAGATGCCGGGCTCGATCACGCAAGCCGCCACCAGCGCCATGATGGCCACGAACGATTCCATCAGCATGCCGCCATAACCAATATAGCGGGCCTGGCTTTCGTTTTCGATCAGCTTGGGCGTGGTGCCCGACGCGATCAGGGCATGGAAGCCCGATACCGCGCCGCAGGCGATGGTGATGAACAGGAACGGGAACAGGTTGCCCGACCAGACCGGGCCGGTGCCGTCCACGAACTGCGTCAGCGCGGGCATCTTCAGTTCCGGCGCCACGACCACGATGCCGATCGCCAGGCCGAGGATGGTGCCGATCTTCAGGAAGGTCGACAGGTAGTCGCGCGGGGCCAGCAGCAGCCACACGGGCAGCACGGCGGCGATGAAACCGTAGACGATCAGGATCCAGGTCAGGCCCTTGCCATCGAAATCGAACATCGGGCCCAGCACCGGATGCGCGGCCACGTCCTGCCCAAAGGTGATGGCAGCCATCAGGCCGACGAAGCCGATGACCGAGACCTCGCCGATCTTGCCCGGACGGATGTAGCGCAGGTACACGCCCATGAACAGCGCGATGGGGATGGTGGCCGCGACCGTGAAGGTGCCCCAGGGCGAATGCGTCAGCGCCTTCACCACGATCAGCGCCAGCACGGCCAGGATGATCACCATGATCATGAAGGCGCCGAACAGCGCGATCACGCCCGGGATCTTGCCCAGTTCGGACTTGACCAGATCGCCCAGCGACCGGCCGTCACGGCGCGTCGAGATGAACAGGATGGTGAAGTCCTGCACGGCGCCGGCGAACACCACGCCCGCCAGGATCCACAGCATGCCAGGCAGGTAACCCATCTGGGCGGCCAGCACCGGGCCCACCAGGGGGCCGGCCCCCGCGATGGCGGCAAAGTGGTGGCCGAACAGCACGTGCTTGTTGGTCGGCACGTAGTCCAGGCCGTCGTTGTGCTTCCAGGCCGGCGTCATGCGCGAGGCGTCCAGCTGGAAGACGTTCTTGGCGATGAACCGGCTGTAATAGCGGTATGCGATCAGGTAGACGCATACGGCGGCAATCACCACCCATAGCGCGTTGATGGTCTCGCCTCTGGCCAGCGCCACGGTGCCCAGCGCAAACGCGCCCAGTACCGCAACCGCCAGCCAGACCAGGTGCTGACCCAGTCCCTTACTGCTGGTATGCATAAGTGCTCCTCTTGCCTCCCGCCATGCTTGTGGCGTGAAACGCTTTTTTCGTCCCGCGGAAGGCAGACTCATTGTTGTGGGGTGGCGGGCGCGCTGGCGCCCGCACTGCGTCCGTTGAACGCGGGCGTTAGTATTTCGTTTTGCCCCCTTGCCAACAAGCGCGGAACTACGCAAGCCGCGTACGTGTTACTACGCACTGCGCCGCAACATAAACCGACGAAAACCGTAAAATCCTGCACCGCGACCGATAGCACTACAGGCAAAGCCGTCGTGACGCATCGCACCAATTCTTATCCGGGTTGCCCCCCACAATATGAAGCTGCGCCTGAAAATCCTGCTGCTTGCCGCCGTGCCCCTGCTGGTGGCGTTGGCCGCCATCGCGGTGGCCGTCTACGTGCAAGGCCTGCAATTGGCCCAGCGCGAAAAGCAGGTTGTGGAAAGCGCCTGGCTGGCCAGCAAGGAAAGCGAACTGCGCCACTACGTAAGCCTGGCCTACAGCGCCGTCGCGCCCTTGCAGGAGGCGGGCGACGACGAGGCCGCGCGCCAGCGGGCGCTGGAGCTGCTGGCGCAGATGGAATTCGGCCATGACGGCTATTTTTTCGTCTACGACCTGCAGGGCAAGAACCTGATGCACCCGCGCCAGCCGGAACTGGTCGGCCAAGACCTCTGGAACCTGCGCGACACGCGCGGCCAGGCGGTCATCCAGAACCTGCTCACGGCCGCCCGCCGCGGCGGCCAGCAAGGCGAAGTGGTGCACTACCTTTGGGAAAAACCCTCTACCCACCAGACGGTGGAGAAACTCGGCTATGTCGTGGTGCTGGACCGGTGGGGCTGGATGCTCGGCACGGGCATTTACCTGGACGACGTGGAGCAGGCCCTGGTGCGTATCGACGCCGCCGCGCAGGCCAACATCCGCAGCATGTTCGCCTGGGTGGCCGGCATTGCCGCCGTCGCCATCCTGGGGGTGGCGGCTTGCGGGCTGGCGCTGAACATCAGCGACCACCGGCAGTCCGACGCCAAGCTGCGGCTGATGGCCCAGCAATTGGTGCGCTCCCAGGAAGATGAGCGCGCCCGCCTGTCACGCGAACTGCACGACGGCATCAGCCAGGTGCTGGTGTCCATCAAACTATCGCTGGAAGCCGCGCGCGAACGGCTGCGGCACTCGTTGCCGGAGCAACCGCAGGCCCTGGCCCATATCGACCGGCCGCTGGGCGGCGCGCTGGACCGCCTGAACAGCGCCGTGGGCGAGGTGCGGCGCATTTCGCACAACCTGCGTCCCACCTTGCTGGACGACCTGGGCCTGCCGGCCGCGTTGGAACACCTGGGACGCGAGTTCGCCATCGCCAGCGCAGACGGAGCGCCGCCGCTGGCCGTCAGCCTTCGCACCACCGGACGGCCGGTCAAACTGCCCGACGCCTATGCCACGGCGTTGTTCCGCGTCACCCAGGAGGCCCTGACCAACATCCTGCGCCATGCCGGCGCCACGCGCGCCGACATGACGCTTGCGTACAGCGCGCACGACCTGCGCCTGACCATTTCGGACGATGGCCGCGGCTTCGATTTCGCCGAAGTCCAGCAGGACCCCCGGCGCGGCATCGGGCTGCGCAACATGCGCGAACGCATGAGCGCGCTATCCGGTAACCTGACTTTCCATACCAACGCGCAAGGCACGACCTTGCAGGCCTGGCTGCCCCTGCCGGCGCCGGCCACCCCTACCGCGACGACCCAAGCATGACCGACACCCCCGATGCCATCCGACTCCTGCTGGTCGACGACCACCCCCTGGTACGGGACGGGCTACGCCTGCGCCTGGAGACCGTGCCGCGGC
>NZ_JBHFII010000005.1:198226-233235 GCF_057334215.1 Achromobacter maghribensis
TGCGCGTGGTGGGCGAAGCCGGCAACGCGCAGGCGGCGCTACTGTTCCTGGCGGCATGTCTGGCCGAGGATCCCCAGGGCGACACCCTGCCCCACCTGGTGCTGATGGACCTGAACATGCCAGGCGTGGGCGGGCTGGAGCTGACGGCGCAATTGCATGAACGCTATCCCCAGATTGCCGTGCTGGTGCTATCCATGCACGACAACCCCGAATACATGGTGCAGGCGGTGAAGGCCGGCGCCCGGGGCTATCTGCTGAAGGACGAACCGGCCGAAGAGATCGTCACCGCCATCGGCGCGGTCGTGGCGGGCCGCAGCTACTTCAGCGCGGCCGTGGCCGTGCGGCTGTCCCAGGCCAGCGCCCCCGCCACCCTCCTGACGCAGCGCGAACGCGACGTGCTGCGCCACATCGCCAGCGGCCAGGCCAACAAGCAGATCGCGCAGGCGCTGGGCCTGTCCGTGCGCACGGTCGAGACGCACCGGCTGAACATCAAGCGCAAGTTGGGCATCGACGGGCAGGCCGAGCTGATCAAGTACGCCGTGGAAAACCGCGGCGTTTGAGCCCCGGGGTTCACGCCGGCGGCCTGACCCGCTGCCCGTGCTGCGGTAGACTTGCCTCCATTGCTGCGTCCCCGACGCCAGCCGACACGACACACCGCCACGACGCGCGCGCTGCCCCCAGGAGTCCCCATGTCATTGGAAAAGAACTACACCGCCATTCTCGAAGCACTAGGGGAAGACCCGTCCCGTGAAGGGCTGGCCGATACGCCGGCCCGCGCGGCCAAGGCCATGCGCCACCTGTGCCGCGGTTACGGCCAGAACCTGGACGAAATCGTCAACGGCGCGCTGTTCACGTCGGACACCCGCGAAATCGTGCTGGTCAAGAACATCGAGCTCTACTCGCTGTGCGAACACCACATGCTGCCCTTCATCGGCAAGGCGCACGTGGCCTACCTGCCGGCCGGCCGCGTGCTGGGCCTGTCCAAGGTGGCGCGCATCGTCGAAATGTACGCCCGCCGCCTGCAAATCCAGGAAAACCTCAGCCGCCAGATCGCCGAAGCCGTCCAGACCGTCACGGGCGCGGCGGGTGTGGCCGTCGTCATCGAAGCCCAGCACATGTGCATGATGATGCGTGGCGTGGAAAAGCAGAACTCGTCCATGGTCACGTCCGTGATGCTGGGTGAATTCCACGACAACCCGTCGACCCGGGCCGAATTCCTCAGCCTCATCCGATAGCAGGACCGCCACCCTTCTTTTGGCGCATATCGCGGGCCCGCCCGCTGCGACGACGATGCCGGTACACGGCACCGCCGACGCGGCAGGCGCCCCCGGCCGCTTTGGGCGCCGGGGGGTTTGGCTCCTACTGATCCAGGCATCTGGCCCTAGCGTTCTGGTCCCATCCGGGCAAACTGGCACCCAGCAAGCCGGTTGCGCCGGGGCGCGGCCGCTCTCTCTCGGAGACCACCATGAACGCGATATTCCGCCACATCCGCCGCTGCACCCTTGCCGGCCTGGCCGCCGCGCTGCTGGCCGCACCCGCCTACGCCCAGACCAAGCTGGTTGTGGGCTACCAGCTGATCGTGGGGCCGTTCCTGTCCGCCATCGCCGACGGCAGCTTCGACACCGCCCTGAAAGAGGCCGGCTACCAGGTCGACTGGCGGCAGTTCACGTCCGGCGGCGACATCTCCACCGCGCTGGCCTCCGGCAACGTGCCGGTCGGCGTTCTAGGGTCCACCGGCATCACCTCGGCGTCCACCCGGGGCGTGGACATGCAGTTGTTCTGGGTCCTGGACAACATCGGAAAATCCGAAGCGCTGGTCGTCCGCAACGGTTCCGGCATCAACAGCACCGCCGACCTGAAAGGCAAGCGCGTGGCCACGCCGTTCGTGTCGACCTCGCACTTCCATCTGCTGGTGGGCCTGGAGCAGGTCTGGAAGATCGCGCCGCGCGACGTGCGCATCCTGAACATGCAGCCCCCGCAGATCGTGGCGGCCTGGCAGCGCGGCGACATCGATGCCGCCTATGTCTGGCCGCCCGCGTTGACTGAAATCGCCAAGAGCGGAAAGATCATCGCGGACTCCCAGCAGATCGGGGCCGCCAGCGTGCCAACCTTCGACGGTATCGTGGTGGATCGCGCCTGGGCCGCCAAGCATCCCAAGTTCATGGCCGCGTTTACCGGCGTGCTGGCCAAGTCCTACGCCGACTATCGCGCCAACGGCGCCAAGTGGACCGCCGAATCGCCCCAGGTCAAGGGCATCGTGCGCCTCATCGGCGGCAAGCCGGACGACGTCGTCGAAGCGCTGGGCCTGCTGGTGTTCCCCACCGCGCAGGAACAAGCCTCGAACGAATGGTTGGGCGGCGGCAAGGAATCGGGCGCGGCGCGGGCCTTTGCGGCAAGCGCCACGTTCCTGAAGGACCAGAAGCAGATCGACCGCGCGCTGGCCGACTACAGCCCGCACGTCACCGACCAGTACGCGAAAGCCGCGGCCAAGTAAGCGGCCCGGCGCGCCTGAAGGGGAGCCCGCATGACCATGCCGTCCACCTCCGCCGCGCAGCGCCTATGCGCGGAACAAGTCAGCGTCACCTATCCCGGCCTGCACGATAGCGGGCCGGTGATTGCGCTGCAAAACGTCAACCTGACCATCCAGCCCGGCGAATTCGTCGTAGCGCTGGGCGCCTCGGGCTGCGGCAAGACCACCTTGCTAAGCCTGCTGGCCGGATTCCTGTCGCCCACCGAGGGGGAAATCACGCTGGGCGGCCAGCCCATCGTCGGCCCCGGCGCCGACCGCGGCGTCGTCTTCCAGAAGCACGCCCTGCTGCCCTGGCTGAACGTGCTGGAGAACACCGAGTTCGGACTGAAGCTTCAAGGCGTGGACAAAGAGACGCGCCGCGCCCGCGCCCGCCGCAATCTGGAACTGGTGGGGTTGCAGGATTTTCACCGCCACATGATCTATCAGTTGTCCGGCGGCATGCAGCAACGCGTGGGCATCGCGCGCGCGCTGACCTGCGACCCCGCCATGCTGTTGATGGACGAGCCGATGGCGGCGCTGGACGCACTGACGCGCGAGACCATCCAGGAGCTGCTGCTGGATATCTGGCGGCAGACCAGCAAGATGTTCTTCTTCATCACCCATAGCGTGGAAGAGGCGCTCTTCCTGGGGTCGCGGCTGATCGTCATGTCGCCTCGCCCGGGCCGCATCACGCACACCTTCACGCCGGACTTCAACCGGCGCTACCTGGAGACCCGCGATGGCCGTGGCATCAAATCCAGTCCCGACTTCATCGCCATGCGCGAACAAGTCCTTGGCATCATCTACGGCGACGAGCGCGCCGCCGCCTCGCCCGAAGTCGTCCATGTCTAGGAACCGGTCCGGGCATAAGCCCGCGACGCCGGGGATGGTCTACGGCGCGCCGGGCGCCGGCTACAGCGGGCACATCAGCCTGATCACCAGCCTGGCGCTGATCGCCCTGTGGTTCCTGGTGACCAGCGCCGGCTGGGTGCGGCCGCTGTTCCTGCCGTCCCCGATTGCCGTGTACGACAAGTTCGTGTCGGCCATGACGGACGGCGTCGCCAATTCCACCCTGGCCGAACATGCGCTGGCCAGCCTGACGCGCGTCTTCGGCGCCTTCTTCCTGGCCTGCCTGACCGCCATTCCAGTCGGCATCCTGATGGGCGTGAACCGCTATGCGCGCGGCATCTTCGACCCGCCCATCGAGTTCTACCGCCCTTTGCCGCCGCTGGCCTATCTGCCGCTGATCATCATCTGGTTCGGCATCGGCGAGTTTCCGAAGATCCTGCTGATTTATCTGGCCATCTTCGCGCCCATGGCGATCGCCGCCCGCGCCGGGGTGCGGTCGGTCTCCATCGAGCAGATCCATGCCGCCTACGCGATGGGCGGCACGCGAATGCAGATTGTCTGGCACGTGATTTTGAAGGCGGCCATGCCCGAGATCTTCACCGGCATGCGCATCGGCATCGGGGTGGGATGGACCACGCTGGTCGCCGCCGAAATGGTGGCCGCCGACCGGGGCCTGGGATTCATGGTGCTGAACGCCGCCCAATTCCTGGCCAGCGACACCGTCATCATGGGCATTATCGTGATCGGCGTGTTCGCGTTCGCCTTTGACTTGCTGGTGCGCTACCTGGAGAAATTCGCCATCCCCTGGAAGGGACGCATCTAGGACATTCCAAACAGGGCAATCCCCCATTTCTTCGCCCTGGCGGCTCCTCTATCCTGAGGCTCAGATCCGGAACCCGACCCCGCACGCGTCCTGCGCCGGGGTCCCGCATCGCCTTCACAAGGAGCCGTCATGTCCAGCCAGGCCTCGATGCTCAAGCCTGTGTTGTGGGAACGCCTGTTTGAAAGGGAAAGCGCGCCCAACCTCAGCCTGCAGGGCCGCGTGCGCCAGATGCTGGTATCGGCCATTCTCAGCGGCCATCTGCCCCCCGGGATGCCGGTGCCGTCCAGCCGGCAACTGGCCGACCAGTTGCGCATCGCGCGCAACACCGTCGTTTTCGCGTATCAACAACTGGTCAGCGAGGGATACCTGGTGTCGCGCGAACGCAGCGGCCACTTTGTGTGCGATTCCGTCATGCAGGGGCATCCCGGTTCCGCCTCCGATGCCATCCCCCCCGCCCCGCTGACCGATGCGCCCGATCCGCGGCGCGTGCGGTGGGACGAACGGCTGCGCTTCCGGCCATCGCGGCAACGCAACATCACCAAGCCGCAAGACTGGCAGAAACAGCCCTACCCCTTCGTCTACGGCCAGTTCGACCCCGACCTGTTTCCCACCGCCGAATGGCGCGAATGCTGCATCAAGGCGCTGTCCGTGCTGGACATCCGCAGCTGGGCGCCCGACCTCATCACCCACGACGACCCGACCCTGATCGAGCAGATCCGCACCCAGGTGTTGCCGCGCCGTGGCGTCTGGGCCGACGCCGAGGAAATCGTCATCACCGTCGGCGCGCAGCATGCGCTTTACCTGTTGGCCGACCTGCTCGTCAACGACGACACCGTGGTCGGCATGGAAGACCCCGGGTATCCCGATGCCCGCAATATCTTCGCCAGCCACACGCGCAACCTGCTGCCGTTGCCCGTGGACGAACGCGGCCTGTGCACGGGCACGCACCTGCTGGGCTGTGACTATGTGTTCGTCACGCCGGGCCACCAATGCCCCACCACGGTCACGCTGGCGCTGGAGCGCCGCGAAAGCCTGCTGGCATTGGCGCGCCAGGCCGACAGCATGATCATCGAAGACGATTTCGAAAGCGAAAGCCGTTGGGGCGAAGGCGCGATCCCCGCGCTGAAAAGCCTGGACCGCGACGGCCGCGTCATCTATGTCGGCAGCCTGGCCAAATCGTTCGCGCCGGGCCTGCGCATCGGCTATATCGTTGCCCCGCGCGAACTGACGAGCGAACTGCGGGCCCTGCGCCGGCTCATGCTGCGCCACCCGTCGGCCTATATCCAGCGCGCCTTCTCGCTGTTCATCTCGTTGGGCCATCACCATTCCCTGTTGCGCAAGCAGTCGCAGGCCTACCAGAAACGCGGCGCCGAGCTGGCGCAGGCCCTGGCGCGGCATCTGCCCGACTTCAAGGCGATTCCCATCACGGGGTCATCGTCCTGCTGGCTGGCCGGACCGCCGTGGCTGGATGCCGCCGCGCTGTCCGAAGCCGCGTTGGCGGAAGGCGTGGTCGTAGAACCCGGGAACGTGTTTTTCATGAACGGCGACGACGCGCCACGCAACTACCTGCGCGTGGGCTTCACGTCGATCCGGCCCGAACATATCGGGCCGGGGATCGAAAAGCTGGCACAGGTCGTGCACCGTTACCGCCTGCGCACAGCGGCGTAGGCGGCCCGAACGCCCGTTTGAAGTCCAGGGTTACAGGTGTTCGTCCCGCAGGTGGTACCAGCGGTACAGCAAGCCCTGGCCGATCCGGCGGAACGGCGCGAACAAGTGCCCCGGCAGTGGCGAATCGTAGATGGGCAGGTCCCAGGCCAGGCCATCCTTGCCCATCATCCGTTCGGCCAGCCGCCTGCCCGCGTGGGCCGAAAACGCCACGCCATTGCCGCCATAGCCGAACGCGTAGTACACGGGCAGCGCCGGATCCGGCTGCGTCACGCGCGGCATCATGTCGTGGCTGACGTCCACCCAGCCCCACCAGGAATACGCGACGTCCACGCCGCGCAACGACGGGAATTTGCGCGCCAGGCCTTCACGCAGCAACGCCAGATGGCGCGGGTGCTCGGCATCGGCGCCGCGTAGCGCGCTGCGGCTGCCGATCTGCATGCGGCCGTCCGGCAGCAAACGGTAGTAGAAACGCAGGGTGCGCGTATCGGTGATGAATACGGTGCTCTTCAACCCTGCCGCCTCGCGTTCGGCCGGCGACAGCACCCGCGTCACCAGCGAATTCGACAGCACCGGCATGATGCGGTTGTCCAGCAACGGGTTCACGCCCTGCGCGGTGTAGCCGCCGGTCGCGAACGCCACGCGGCGCGCGCGCACCACGCCCCCCGGCGTCTCCAGCAGGATGACGCCGTTTTCCTTGCGCCAGCCCAGCACGGGGCTGGATGGATGCACGCGCACACCCAGCGCCCGCGCCTGGCGCAGGTAGCCATAGGCCAGCTTCAGCGGGTGCACGCCCACGCCATCGGGCTCGTGCATGGCGCCGACGGCTTCATGGTCGTCGACATAGCGTTCGCGCAGTTCGGCCTTGCCAAGCATCCTGGCGTCGTAGCCGAACACCTCGCGCATCACGCGAGCCTCGTTCTCCAGGAACCCCATCTTCTTCTGGCGATGCGCCGTGTACAGATGGCCGCCCGGCTGCGCATCGCAGTCCACTTGCGCGACCAGGCTCTTCCAGTATTCGAAACCCTCGCGGATCTCCGCATCCAGGCGGCGGGCGGTGTCCAGCCCCCAGCGCTCGATCCATTGCGAACGGTACAGGCGGCCCGATGCGTTCTGCCCCTGGCCGCCGTTGCGGCTGGTGCAGCCCCAGACGACGCGGTTGGCTTCCAGCACCACCGCCCGCACGCCGAAGTCGCGCGCCAGGGTCAACGCGGCCGACAGGCCGGTGAAGCCCGAGCCAACGATGACCATGTCGGCATCGACATCGCCCTGGATCGGGCCGTCGTCCTCGGGCGGATCGCCAGCGCTGGCGACCCAATAGGTCGGCGCATAGTCCTGGCCCCGGCCTGGCGGGGACACCAGCGGGTCATAGGTCGGGTTGTAGGCGTTGGCCCCTGGGGTGGCCGCACGGGGCGGGCGTGAGGTGTCGAAGGGCATTTGGGTATCCATGCTTCGAATCCGTGTCCTGGGTGTTTCCGGAAAGATCCCGGAGTGCTTCCGAGGCCCGAGGCGGGGCCTCAGGCACGGGCCGGCAAAGCCGGGCGCTGCTTGCGGAACGCGTTCTTGACGCGGATCTTGCCGTCCTGGAACGTGAAGACGTCGACCATGTCGGCCTCCACTCTTGATCCATCGGCGGCGGTGCCGGTGAACGTGCATTCGGATACGCCGCGATCACCCGCCACCCAATGCCGGCCGTTGTTCCATTGCGCATCCGGAAAGTTCTTCCAGGCGGCGGCGAAGGCCGTGCGGACGGCCTGCGTGCCGGTGTGCCGGCTGCCGCACGCATCCGGACCGCCCACGGTCTCGAACACGCAGTCTTCGCTCATGAAACTCATCAAGGCATCGATGTCGTGGCGGTTCCATGCAGCCGCGAATTCGGCCAGCATCTCCACGGTGACGGTCTTGTGCATTGCCTACCCTCCAATAGACGCCAGCGCGGCATGCGCCTGCGTACAGGATCCAAGGTACGAGAGCGGTCCGGCAGGGTCTAGAACCAGAAACGGGAAATCGCTTGCACCAGTCACGGGGCCGTGGCGGGCGTGAGCAATGCGGACACTTGCCGCGGATCGATGGCGTCGCGCAAGCCGATGAACACCACCCCCGGTGCGTCCAGGCCATCAGGCGGCGCCGCCTGCGTGTCATACCGCACGCGGCGGCCCGCCCACTGCACCAGCACCAGCCCGTGCCGGTCCGTGCGCACCCACCCCTTCGCCCTTAACAACTGCCGGGGCATTTGCCGAAGCTGCGCCGCCAGCCAGTCGGCGTTCAGCGTGCCCGGCGCCTGCCAGAGCCAGCTCTGAAACGGATGGTCGGGGTCCGTCTGCGGCATCGCGCAATGATGCGCGGCGTGGCCGCAACCGGCATGCCCGCAATCGTGGACGGACGCGCCCGGCAAGGCCTCGCCGGACAGATAACGCAGATCGACGCGCCCTTCCCGGGTGTCGACCATGGCGGCGCCTTGCGTCATGCCACGCAGCCACTCGCGCACCCGCCCCAGGTCTTCCGGCGTGACGAGGTCGGTCTTGTTCAGCACCAGCAGATCGGCCGCCCGCAATTGCCGTGCGACCGTATCGCTTAACAGCGGATCATCGGCCAGGGCCCGCACGTTCGCGGCGTCCACCAGCACCACCACGCCCTCCAATTGCAGCAGCGGGTCGCACATGCCGACCTGTGCGATGCGCGACGGGTCCGACACCCCGCTGGCCTCGATCACGATCCATTCCGGCGGTGGGTCCAATGCCAGCACGCGCGCCAGCGCATCGTCCAGGCCGCCGGCCATCGAACAGCAGACGCAGCCATTGGCCAATCGGATCACCTCGTCCGCGCGCTGCGCGATCAGGCCGGCATCGATGTCGATCGGACCGAAGTCGTTGACCAGCACCGCCGCCCGGCGGCGGCTGGCGCTAAGCACATGATTCAACAGCGTGGTCTTGCCCGCCCCCAGAAAGCCGCCCACGACGGTCAGCGGGATGCGCGTCGCGCCGATGGCGGCCATGTCAGGCGCCCTCCAGCGCCAGCGGCCGCCCGCCGATAACGGTGCCCCGCACGGCGATGTCTTTCAACTGGTCGGCGGGCACCGTCGCAGGATCGTCTTCCAGCACGCAGAAGTCGGCGTACTTGCCCACTTCTATCGAGCCGACCAGATGATCCATGTGCAGGGTATAGGCCGCGCCCAACGTGACGGCATGCAGCGCCGCGTCCACGCTGATCCGCTCGGACTCGCCCAGCACCCGGCCGGAGGCGGTCAGGCGGTTGGCTGCGCACCAGGCGGTGAACAACGGCCCCAGCGGCGTGATGGGGGCATCGGAGTGGATCGAAAACGGCACGCCCGCCCGCGCCGCCGAGGCGCAGGCGTCCATGCGGTTGGCGCGGTCCGGCCCCATGGTGAGCGCGTAATGGGCGTCGCCCCAATAGTAGATGTGGTTGGCGAACAGGTTGGCGCACATGCCCAGGCTGGCCATCCGCCGGAACTGCGCCGCGTCGGCCATCTGGCAATGCTGCAGCGTGTGCCGGTGATCGCGGCGCGGCGTGCGGCGCAGGGCCAGGTCCACGGCCTCGATCGCACGTTGCGTCGCTTCGTCGCCGTTGGTGTGGATATGCAGCTGCACGCCGGCGTCATGATAGGCCTGGACGGTGGCGTCCAGTTCGGCCGGCGCGATAACCCAGATGCCGTTGGGCGCGCCGTTGTAGTAGCCCGGCCAGCGCACCCGGGCGGTGAAGCCCTGGATCGACCCGTCCACCACCAGCTTGACCATGCCCAGATGCAGCTTGTCGTGGTTCAGCCGCTTGGCCGCCGCCAGCTTCTCCAGGCAGCGCGCCGGATCGCCCGCGTAGGTCAGCGCCGAGGCGGCGGGCACGATGCGCACGGGATAATCGGCTTCGGCCGTAATGCGCGCCAGCGTCGCCACGCCTTCGTCGCCCAGTTCATTGACCAGGTCCGTCGCGGTGGTCACGCCCGCCCACTGCGCCACCTTGCCGAACATGCGCAGCCCGTCTTCCGACAGCCCCACCGTGCGGAACGGGCTGCCGATCAGGCGCATGACCGGGAACATGGCGGCAAATTCGCAAAGCTCGCCGCTGGGCCGGCCGTCTTCCAGGCGCGTCACGCCTTCGATGTCGGTGTCGCGGTCGATGCCGGCGCGCGCGAGCATCGGCGTATTCACATTCATCAAATGCATGCTGGCGTGCATGATGACGATGGGCCGTTCGGGCGACACGCGGTCCAGGTCCTGGACGCGCATCCGTTGGCCGTCGAAGAAGATCGGATCAAACCCCCAGCCGATCAGGGTTTCGCCCGCTGGCAGGCTGCGTTCGGCCTCGCGCAGGCGGCCGGCGACCGCGTCAAAGCTCTTCAGCCCGCTCCACAGGCGGCCATCCGGCCCGCGGCGGTCGTAGTAGCCCACGTACACGAATTTCCACATGCCGCCTTCGGGCAAGTGGCAATGCCCCTCGACCAGCCCAGGCATCAGCACCCTGTCCGCATACCGGTCATCCACGTCGGCCGGCCCCCAGCCGGCCAGGTCCTCCCGGCTGCCCACGCCCAGGATGCGGCCGTCCCGCACGGCGACGTGCGTGGCGCGCGGCTGGGCCGGATTCATGGTCAGGATGCTGCGGGCGGCGTAGATCGTCGTATTGCCTTCGGGCCGGGTCATCGCGGGTTCCTTATGATGGTTGGGATCAGCCCGCAAGCGGCGCGACCAGCGCGCCATCGCGGACCGTTACGAAATGGCAGGCGACACGGTGGCCGGGCACCACCTCGCGCAATTCGGGCTCGCGCAAAGAACAGTCAGGCTGCGCGGCCGGGCAACGGCCGGCGAAACGACAGCCCGGCGGCGGGTTCACCGGGCTGGGCGGGTCGCCCATCAGCCGCACGCGACGGGCGGCGGATTCGCGGCCGCCCTTTACCGTTGGCACGGCCGACATCAGCGCCACGCTGTACGGATGCAGCGGGCGCGTGAAAAAGGCGCGACGCGACGCCTGTTCAATGATCTTGCCCAGGTACATCACCGCGATGTCGTCGCAGATGTGCTCGACCACGGCCATGTCGTGCGAAATGAACAAAAACGATTGCCCCTGCTCGCGCTGGATCCGGCGCAGCAGGTTCAGGATCTGCGCCCGGATGGCGATATCCAGCGCCGACACGGGTTCGTCGCAGACGATCAGGTCGGGTGCGCTGGCCAGCGCCCGGGCCACGTTCAAGCGCTGCCGCTGGCCACCGGAAAACTGGTGCGGAAACAGCTGGCGTTGTTCGGGGCGCAGGCCGACCAGCTCGAACATCTTGGCGACGCGCGCTTCACGCCCGCCGGGCGGGTCGATGCGCATCAGGTCCAGCGGCGCCCGCACGATGTCCTCGGCGCGCTGGCGCGGGTTCAGCGACGAATACGGGTCCTGGAACACCAGTTGCAGCCGGCGGCGCATCTGCCGCAACGACGATCCGTTCAGGGCGGTCAGGTCCGTTCCGTCAAAATGGATGGCGCCCGAAGTCGGATCCGCCAACCGCAACACCGACAGAGCCGTCGTGGTCTTGCCGGAGCCGGACTCGCCCACGATCGCGAGCGTGCGCCCGCGCGCCAGATCGAACGACACGCCGTCGACGGCCTTGACCACCACGGGTTTACCGTCGCGGCCCTTGCCACCCACCGGGAAATGCACGGCCAGGTTCCGGACCGACAGCAATGCGGGAACGTGCGGCTGCGCCATCATGCAGTCTCCTGATAGAGCCAACAGGCCACGTCCTGGCCCTCGGCCACGCGCGCCAATGGCGGGAACTCGGTCCGACAGCGCGCAAGCGACTGGCTGCAACGGTCCAGAAAGGGGCACCCCACGCCGCGGTCCCACACGGACGGCACCACGCCGGGGATCTCGGGCAGGTCCGGGCGGATATCGTCCGGCTCGCGGTCCAGTTCGGGCAGGCAGGCGATCAGCCCTTGGGTGTACGGATGGCGCGGATGCGACAGGATCTGCCGCACGCCGCCCTGCTCCACCACGCGCCCGCCATACATGACCACGACGCGATCGGCCATCTCGGACACCGCGCCCATGTCATGCGTGATCAGCAGCACGGCGGTGCCGCGCCGCGCCTGCTGCTCGCGCAGCAGATCGAATATTTGCGCCTGCACGGTGACGTCCAGCGCCGTGGTGGGTTCGTCCGCGATCAGCACGTCCGGGTCGCACGCCAGCGCGATGGCGATCATCACCCGCTGGCGCATGCCGCCCGACATCTGATGCGGATAATCGTCCACGCGCCGCTCGGGCACGGGTATGCCCACCGACTTCAGCATGTCGATGGCGCGCGCGCGGGCGTCCGCTTTGCTCAGCCCCTGGTGCAGCCGCAAGGGCTCGGCGATCTGATCGCCGACCGTGTAGACGGGATTCAGCGCGGTCATGGGTTCCTGAAAGATCATTGAGATCTTGTTGCCGCGCACGCGCCGCATCGCCTCGTCGTCGTGCAGCGCCAGATCCGCGCCCGACAACCGGACGCGGCCCGCGCCGATCCGGCCCAGCGCGGGAATCAGCCGCATGATGGCCAGCGCCGTCATGCTCTTGCCGCAACCGGACTCGCCCACCAGGCACAGGGTCTCGCCGGCGCGCAGCTCGAAGCTGACCTGGCTCAAGACCTCCGCCACCCGGCCGCGCGCGCGAAACTCCAGGCTGAGCGACTCGACTTCCAGGGCGGGGACGTCCAGGCGCGCGTTCATGACCGCCCCCGCGACGTGGGGTTCAACGCATCGTTCAGCCCGTCGCCAATCAGGCTGACGGCCAGCACGGTCAGGAAGATGGCGGCGCCGGGCAACGTCACGGCCCACCAGGCCGTCAGGATGTACGGACGATTGCTGCCGATCATCAGCCCCCAGCTCATGATGTTGGGATCGCCCAGCCCCAGAAACGACAGGCCCGCCTCGAACAGGATCGCCGTGCCAATGGCCAGCGTGGCAGACACGATCAGCGGCGCCAGCGCATTGGGCAGGATCACCCGCCAGATGATGCGCGCATCGCTCGCCCCGATCACGCGTTCGGCCAGCACGTATTCGCGCCGTTTCAAACGCAGGAATTCGCCCCGCGCCAGCCGCGCGGTGCCCGTCCAGCTGACTACGCCGATCGCCACGGCAATGGTGGCCAGCGACGGCGTGAACAGCGTCACCAGCACCATGGCGAAGAGCAAGGTGGGCAGCACCTGGAAGAACTCGGTAATGCGCATCAGTGTTTCGTCGACCCAGCCGCCGTAGTAGCCGGCCAGCGCGCCGACCGTCAGGCCGATGGCCATCGACAGCACCGCGGCCACCACCCCCACCAGCAGGGTCGCCCGCCCGCCATAGACCATGCCGGTCAGCACGTCGCGGCCCAGGTAGTCGGTGCCCAGCAGCCTCTCGCCGCCGGGGGGATCCATCGGCGCGCTGGCGATTTCAAACGGGTCCGCCTGCATCAGCATCGGCCCGAAGATCGTCACCGCCAGGATGAGCGTCAACAGCAGCACGCCGAATACCGCCGACGGATTGCGGACGAACACCCGCAGGGCCTCGTAAGACTGCTTGGCCGGCGCGCGCGACGGCGTGGCCGCCACGGGGGCAAGGGGAATGACGGAAGGCGCTTGGCTCATGATGTCTTGATCCTGGGATCGATCAGGCGGTACGCCAGATCCGTTAGCTGATTCATCACCACAACGAGAAGCGACGCGAACAGCAGAATGCCCAGCAGCGTCGGATAATCCCGCCGAAGCACCGAGTCGAACGCCAGCCGCCCCAACCCCGGCCAATTGAAGACCGTCTCGACCAGGATCGCGCCGGCCAGCACGTTGCCGAACTGCAAGCCCAGCATCGTCACCACCGGCAGCACGCCGTTGCGCAGGGCATGCTTGTACAGGACCGAACGTTCCGGCAAGCCTTTGGCGCGCGCCGTGCGGATGTAGTCGGCGGACAGCGCCTCCATGACGCTGGCCCGCGCCAGGCGGCTGTACTGCGCCAGATAGACGAACGCCAGCGTGAACGCCGGCAGCACCAGGTGATGCAGCACGTCTTGCACCCCCGCCCAGCCGTCTTGCGGGCCGCCCGCCGAGCGCATGTCGGACACCGGGAAGATCGGCAATGCGGATGCGAACAGGATGATGAGGATGATGCCCGTCCAGAACACGGGCGCCGAATACCCCACGACCGACAGCAGCGTGATGCCCTGCGACAGGGGCCCGTTCGGCTTCCTGGCGGCCAGCGTGCCCAGCAGCGTGCCCACGATGAACGCGCTGAATACCGACGTCACCACCAGCAGCAGCGTGGCGGGCACGCGTTCCCAGATCAGGTGCGCCACCGGCACGTTGAAGAAGTAGGAATAGCCCAGGTCGCCCCGCAGCACCTGCGCCAGGTACAGGCCCAGTTGCACCAGGAAAGGCTTGTCCAGCCCGTACTGCGTGCGCAACTGCGCCCGCAGGTCTTCGCTGATGCCGCCCATGGAACCCGCGATGGTCTCGACGGGATCGCCGGGCGAGATGTGGATCAACAGGAAGTTCAGTGTCACCACGGCCAGCAACAGCAAGCCCGCGTAGGCAAGGCGACGCAAGAGAAAACGCAGCATGGCAGCCTCGTCTTATTGCAGGTAGACATCGTCCAGCGGCGACAGCACGCCCCAGATCCCGTCTGGCATGCCATGCACTTTCTTGGACGTCAGGGTGTGGTACGGAATGACCGTCAGGAAATCGATCGGCACATCCTCGGTGACCAGGCGCTGGAACTCGGCGTACTGCGCGCGCCGCTTCTCCACATCGGTCTCCATGCCCGCCTGCGCCAGCAGCGCATCGACCTTCGGATTGGAGTAAGACTGCGTGTTGGTCCAGATGATGTCGCGGATATTGGTCGACAGGTAAGTGCGGTGCACGCCGATGACCGGGTCGCCCCAGTTGAAGACGATGTCCGTCGTCATGTCGAAATCATGGCTGGCGATGCGCTTGGCCCAGGTCGGGAAATCGGGCGAGGCGCGAACCTGCACCGCGATGCCCACCTTCTTCAGCTGGCTGCGCAGGTATTCCGCCACGTTCTTGCCCTGCACGTCCGAACCCGGCATGTAGTCGACCGTCAGCGTCAGGCGTTCGCCCTTGGCATCCTTCTTGAACCCGGCCTCTTCCAGCAACTGCTCCGACTTCTTCAGGTCAAGCGGGTACTTCTTCACGTCAGGCGTCGCAAAGGGACTGGTGCCGACGATGGGCCCGTCGGCAGGCTTGGCGAAGCCCGCATTCAACGCCTTGGTGATGAAACCCTTGTCGGTCGCGTACGCAATGGCCTGCCGCACGCGCACATCGTTCAACGGCTTGCGCGCGGTATTGAAAGCCAGCCAGCTCAACGCGCCGATGCCTTCGTAACCTTGGTTGGTCATGACGATGGCGGCGTTTTCCTTGGCGCGGCGCAAGATGGTCGGCTCGGTCATGAAGGGCAACACCCCGATGTCCCCGCGCTCAAGTCCGATCAACAGATTGGTGGCATCCGGATTGATCTTCACCACAATGCGATCCAGATAAGGCTTTCCCGGCAGGAAGAACTTGTCGAAACGTTCCAGCACGATCTCTTGCCCCGGCTTGAACTCCTTGAACTTGAACGGCCCGGAACCCACCACATCCGTCGAATTCCGGGGATGGGTCTTGATGTCCTGGCCGTCGTCGTAGATGTGCTTGGGCAGCACCGGCATCAGCGCCGGCGACAACGCCAGGAGAATCGCCGGATGCGGTTGGCTCATGCGCAGCACGGCCGTGTAGGGGTCGGGCGTGTCCACGGTTTGCACCGGCGCGAACATCGTCTGGAACGGGTGGTTGTTCTTGACCGCCATGACCGAAAATGCAACATCCGCCGATGTGACGGGCTTGCCGTCATGGAACACGGCGTCCTTGCGCAGATGCAGGGTCAGGGACTTGCCGTCGGGCGCCAGTTCCCAGGACTCGGCCAGGTAGGGTTGCGGCTTCCAGTCGGCGTCGTAGCGCAACGGGCTGGCAAAGAGCTGCGCGCTGGGCAAGGCCGTCGCGGTGCCCGATTGCACCGCGCCGTTCAGGTGCCGCGGCACCTGCGTGGACCCCACCACCAGCGTGCCGCCGGGTTTGGGCGCATCCGCCGCGACGGCGCCACCCGCCATCGCCATCACCGCCAGAATCGTTGCAAAGCCTTGTCTTGCGCTGCGCATGATTTTTCCCTTGATGTGTTTGCCGCCAGGCCATTCATTGGATGGCTTTCACACTAGCGTAGCGATCCCATGGACCAAGCCTTAGTACCAAACGGCCAGAGTCTTTGGTGCCAGCGTGGCCATGGCAGGCTCAAGAAAGGCTGGCTAGGTTCGCGGCGACCGCGCGCGCATACAGGACCGCCACCGCGCAGCTGTTGACCCGCGCCTGCATGGAGTCGGACCGGCTTGTCAGCAGCACCGGCACGCGCGTGCCCAGGACCAGCCCGGCCGTCCCCGCGCCCGCCAGCCAGGTCAGCTCCTTGTAGAGCATGTTGCCGGCTTCAATGTCCGGCACCAGCAAGATGTCGGCATCACCGGCCACGCGCGACACGATGCCCTTCTGCTCCGCGGCGTCGCGCGAGATCGCGTTGTCGAACGCCAACGGCCCGTCGATATCGCCCCCGCGGATCTGCTGGCGATCGGCCATTTTCGACAGCGCGGCGGCGTCCAGCGTGGCGGGCATCGACGGATTGACGGATTCGGTGGCGCACAACACGGCAAGCTTCGGGCGCGGCACGCCCAACGCCCGCGCCAGATCGATGGCGTTCTGGGCGATGTCCGCCTTCTCCTGCAAGGTGGGGGCAATGTTGACGGCCGCGTCCGTCAGGATGAACCACTTGGGATACGCCTCGACCGCCATGACAAAAGCGTGGCTGATGCGGCGCTCGGTGCGCAGCCCGGACTCGCGCGACACCACGGCCGACATGAAGTGGTCCGTGTGCAGGCTGCCTTTCATCAGCATGCCGACGGCGCCGTCGCGCGCCAACGCCGCGGCAGCGCGCGCGGCAAGCTTCTCGTCCTCCGGGGTGTCCACGATTTCCACCCCGCCGGGGCTGACGCCCATCTCGGCCAGCAGGGCCGCGATGCGGCGCGCCGGGCCCACCAGCACCGGGTCGATGTAGCCGGCGTCCCGCGCCTGGATCGCCGCGCCCAGGCTCGACGGACACAAGGGATAAGCCACTGCGGTACGCTGCCGCCCGGCCAATAGCGCGGCATCGCGCAGGGGTTCGAACAATCGGTCGATTGCCATGGGTACGTGCTCCTGCCGCGGATGTCCGCAAGCATCGGTCAACCCTTGACGGGTTCGATCGACAGCGGCACTTCGCCTGAATGGAACGGCTGGTTCACGTACTGCTTGTACTTGTCCAGCAGGCGCAGCGGCTGCTTGAGCGCGTCGCGCCGGAACGGGTCGCCCAGCTCCTGGCTGACCATCATCTCCAGCACGGTGGTCTTGCCTTCCGACTGTGCCTTGCATGCCGCCTGCAACGCGGCGCCCACCTGATCGGCGTGTTCGACGCGGATGCCTTCGGCGCCCATTGCCCGCGCCAGTTCGGCGAAGTTCGGGTTGAGCAGGTTGCTGCCCACGAATCGGCGCCCGTAGAAGTCCACCTGGTTCTTCTTTTCCGCGCCCCATTGCCCGTTATGGAACACCACGGCGGTCACCGGAATCTTCTCGCGCACGCAGGTCAGCAATTCCTGGAAACTCATGCACCAGGCGCCATCGCCCACATAGGCCACGGCCGGCCGGTCCGGGCGCCCCAGCTTGGCGCCGATCAGCGCGGGCAACGCATAGCCGCAATTGCCGAAACTCATCGCGGCCAGCATGGAATTGGGCTCATCGAAACGCAGATAGCTGTTGGAGACCGAGCAGATGTTGCCGATGTCGGTGGACACCATCACATGCTTGGGCATCGCGCGTTCCAGCTCGCGCAGCATGCGGCGCGGGTGCATGCGGCCGCCGCCCTGTTCGATGATGTCCAGGCTCCAGTCATCGCGTTCGTGCGACCACCCGTCCAGTTCCTTTTCCCATTCGGCCTTTTGCGAGGCGATCTGGTCGCCACGCGCCGCCTTGGTCCGGGTGCAGGCTACCTCGCGGCCCTTCAGCTTGGCGGTCAGCGCCGCAGCGGCGGGCCGCGCGTCGCCGCAGATGCCGACCGACACCGGGCGCACCAGGCCCAGCATGCGGTGGTCGGCGTCCACCTGGATGATGCGGGCGCCTTGCGGCCAATAGTCCAGGCCGTGCTGCGGCAAGGTGCCGAAGGGTCCCAACCGCGTGCCCAGCGCCAGCACCACGTCGGCTTGCGACAGCAGCTTCATGCCGGCCTTGGCGCCTTGGTAGCCCAACGGCCCGCACCACAGCGGATGACTGGCGGGGAAGGCGTCGTTATGTAGATAACTGGTCACGACCGGCGCGCCCAGCAGTTCGGCCAAGGCCACGCATTCGGCCTGGCCTTCCGAGAACAGCACGCCGCCACCGGCAACGATGACCGGGAACTTGGCCTCGGCCAACAGTCGGGCCGCCGCTTCCAGGTCTTCTTCCGAGCCCGGCCCGCGACGGATACGGCGCGGCTCGGGAATGGCCACGTCGATCTCGCCATAGAAGTAGTCGCGCGGAATGTTCAACTGCGCCGGGCCGCGCTCGGCCAACGCGGTGTCGAAGGCCTTGGCCGTGAATTCCGCCATGCGGTCCGGACGATTCACGTGCGCCTGGTACTTGGTAATGCGAGAAAAAATGGGCAGTTGTTCGGTCTCCTGGAAGCCGCCCAGGCCCATGCCGGACGTGCCGGTTTCGGGCGTGATCGCCACCACCGGGCTGTGCGCCCAGTACGCCGCGGCCACCCCCGTCACGAAGTTGGTGATGCCGGGGCCGTTCTGCGCGATGCACACGCCATGGCGGCCGGTCACGCGCGAGTAGCCGTCCGCCATGTGCGCGGCGCCCTGCTCGTGCACCGTGGGCACGAAGCGGATGCCCGCGGCGGGAAACAGGTCCAGCGCGTCCATGAAGGCCGAACCGACAATGCCGAATACGTCTTTGACGCCCTGCGCGACCAGCGTTTCGACAAAGGCTTCGCTGGGGGTCATGTGTTGCTTGCTGCTCATGGTCTCTCTCCTGGCAGGCCGGCGCTTGTGTGGTTGCATCGTGGCCGGGGTGAATCGATACTGCCGGAGAAAACCCGCCCGTCCCACCCCCTGGCGTTTCATTTTCTGCAAAATCCGTGCGACGATAGGTCGTTGGCCGCCGAATCTTCAAATATTGAAAGATGAAAGACGAATCCTCCGCCGCTTTGCGCGCGCTGACCTTGCTGGAACAGGTCGCCCGCTCCGAAACCCCCGTATCGTTGGCCGCGCTGACTGACGCCACCGGCCTGCCCAAGCCGTCCGTGCTGCGCATCCTGACGCGGCTGGTCGAAGCCGGCATGCTGCTGCGCGAGCCCGCTGGCAAAAGCTATGTCAGCGGCCCGCGGCTAAGCGCCCTGGCACGCGAAACCCTGCTGAATTCGCCATTGCGCGGGGAGCGCCACCGCATCCTGGACAGCCTGGTCGATGAAATCGGCGAAACCTGCAACTGCACCATGCTGGATGGCGACGAAGTCATCTATCTGGATCGGGTGGAAACGGCCTGGCCGCTACGCGTGAACCTGCAGACGGGCTCGCGGGTGCCGCTGCACTGTTCGGCCAGCGGCAAACTGTTCCTGGCCCACATGCGGCGTGAATCGCGCGCGCGCCTGCTGGCCGCCGCCCCCTTGCCGCGCTACACGCCCAACACCCTGTGCGACGTCGCCTCGCTTGAGCAGGAGTTGCGCGCCATCAAGAAGGAAGGCGCCAGCTTCGACCGCGAGGAGTTCCTGCTGGGCATCGTCTGCATGGCCGTCCCCATCCTGCATGGTCCGCGCGTCATCGCGGCAGTCGCGCTGCACGCGCCGGTGGCCCGGTTGTCCATCGACGGCGCGCGAGCCTGGCTGCCGCGCATGCAGGAAGCGGCCCGAGCGCTGGCCGGCACGTACGAACCGCAGCCGTAACCGCAACGGGCGCCCAGGCCGGGCACGATGATGCCCGCGCCCGGCAACGTTATCGGTCCCCGTTTTTTATGCCGTGCCAGCTTGCCTCGCGACGGCCGGGCGGGGGCCAGGGCTTACACTGTCGGTCGACTCAGTTTTTCGCGTTTTTTGCGATCCCCTTATTGTGACCCACACGCCCTTCTCCTCCCTGCCCCTCTTGCCCGCCCTGCTCGACAACCTGCAAAGCCTGGGGTTCGAGCAAATGACGCCCATCCAGGCGCAAAGCCTGCCGCTTATCCTGGAAGGCCGCGACATCATCGCGCAGGCCAAGACCGGCAGCGGCAAGACCGCGGCGTTCGGCCTGGGCGTACTGCAAAAGCTGGACGCAAGCCAGTTGACGCCGCAGGCGCTGCTGGTGTGCCCCACCCGCGAACTGGCCGACCAGGTGGCGCAGGAACTGCGCCGGCTGGCGCGCCTGATCCCGAACGTCAAGATCCTGACTCTGTGCGGCGGCGCGGCCGCCCGCCCCCAGGCCGAATCGCTGGCGCGCGGCGCCCACCTGGTCGTCGGCACGCCCGGCCGCATCCAGGACCACCTGACGCGCGGCAGCCTGGACTTGTCCGGCCTGACCACGCTGGTGCTGGATGAAGCCGACCGCATGGTCGACATGGGCTTCTACGACGACATCGTCGCCATCGCCTCGCACTGCCCGGCCAAGCGCCAGACGCTGCTGTTTTCGGCCACCTACCCGGACAACATCCGCAAACTCAGCGCCCGCTTCCTGCGCAACCCCGCCGAAGTCAAGGTAGAGGCGCAGCACGACGCCAGCCGCATCGAGCAGATCTTCTACGAGATCGACGGCAAAGACCGCCTGGATGCCGTGGCCCGCCTGCTGGCGCATTTCCGCCCGGTTTCCACGCTGGCCTTCTGCAACACCAAGGTTCGCAGCCATGACCTGGTGGAACGGCTGCAGGCCGACGGCAT
The DNA here is from genome assembly GCF_057334215.1 of Achromobacter maghribensis. NCBI lineage: Bacteria > Pseudomonadati > Pseudomonadota > Betaproteobacteria > Burkholderiales > Alcaligenaceae > Achromobacter > Achromobacter maghribensis. The sequence continues at coordinate 219,027 of NZ_JBHFII010000005.1, forward strand.
CAGCGCCCAGGCCCTGAACGGCGACCTGGAACAGCGCGAGCGCGACGAGATCCTGATCCAGTTCGCCAACCAGAGTTGCGCCGTGCTGGTCGCCACCGATGTCGCCGCCCGCGGGCTGGACATCCAGAACCTGGGCGCCGTCATCAACGTGGACGTCACCAAGGACACCGAAGTACACGTTCACCGCATCGGCCGTAGCGGCCGGGGCGACCAGAAGGGCCTGGCGCTCAGCCTGTGTTCGCCCGACGAAATGCGTTGGGCCAACCTGGTCGAGCAATACCAGGGCTCGCCCCTGAAGTGGGGCGACATCAAATCCCTGAAGCCCAAGGCGGATCGCCCCCTGCGCGCGCCGATGGTCACGCTGTGCATCCAGGGCGGCAAGAAAGACAAGCTGCGCCCGGGCGACTTGCTGGGCGCCCTGACGGGCGATGGCGGCCTGACCTTCGAACAGGTCGGCAAGATCAACATCACTGAATTCAATTCCTACGTTGCGCTGGACCGCCAGATCGCCAAGCAAGTGTTCTCGCGCGTGTCCAACAGCAACATCAAGGGCCGCCGCTTCCGCATGCGGTTCCTTGAAGAATTCTGATTGCTGCCGGGTCAGGTTTTTTTACGGTGAAGCGGTAGAAAGACCGCGATGATTGCTTGATGATTTTGCTCGGGTTTTGCCATAATGGCCCCGCCCTGCCCGGCGTTTCCGCTCCCATCGCGGCGCGCCGGCTGCGGAACCAAAGGTCAACGGCGTGCTCCAACGAGCCGCTGTCCCCTTAACCATCACAAGAGAAACCCACCATGATCAAGTCCGACGATACCGGCAAGCTGATCCTGCGCCTGACCCTCGGCATTCTGATTCTGCTCCATGGCCTGTCCAAATTGATGGGCGGCGGCGTCACCGGCATCAGCGGCATGCTGTCGTCGCACGGGCTGCCCGGCTTTTTGGCCTATGGCGTCTATATCGGCGAGATCATCGCGCCGGTACTGCTCATCATCGGCGTCTACACCCGTCTGGGCGGCCTGGTAATCGCCGTCAATATGGTGGTTGCGATCATGCTGGCCCATACCGGCCAGTTGGGCAGCACCACCAACAACGGCGGCTGGGCTCTGGAACTGCAAGGCATGTTCCTCTTCACCGCCCTGGCCATCGCCTTCATGGGCGCCGGCCGATTCAGCCTGGCCGGCAACGGCGGCCGCTGGAACTGACACGCGGGACCGCGTGGCGCCGATTGACGGCGCCAGGCACGAAAAACGGGGTCGCTCAGGCGGCCCCGTGGCTTTTCCAGCAGAGATTGATACGAACGACATGCGCTGTCACTCAGGCGCAAACATCCGTCACCGGAAAGCTGTTTCGGAACGATTACAGGCGCGAACTCGGGCCTGAGGGTATGGCCTAATCCGTATCAGCGCATCAGGCACTGCATCGCACGCCCGGCGCTGGTTTGGAGTGACCAAAATGAAGAAGCGTCTGCTGGTGGTCCTGGCAATAGCCAGTTCGTTGACGGGATGCGTGGTGGTCCCGGCCCGCCCGGGCTACTACCGCCCGGCCCCCGTCTATTACACGCCGCACTACTATTACCCGGCGTATCCCGCCCCGCATTATTACTATCGCGGATATTGATCCTCGCCACCGAGGCGATCAGGAACAGCCATGACATATTCCGTCCGGATTTCCCGCGTGCGGCCCTTGGCCACCGCAGCCCTGCTGGCAGCCTGTGCCAGCGCGGCGGCGCAGACCTACGCCCCGCCGCCCCCGCCCGAGGCGCCCGCCGCCCCGGCCTATGACGGCAGCGACCCCGCCAATGTCAACCTGGCGCTGGTGGACCGCAGCCCCGAACCGCCGCCGCCCCTGCCCGTCTACGTGCAGCCACCCGCGCCCGCCGACGGCTACATGTGGGTGCCCGGCTACTGGAGCCGCAACCGCTACGGCTTTTTCTGGGTGCCCGGCGCCTGGGTGATGGCGCCTTATAACGGCGCGCTCTGGACGCCTGGGTACTGGGGCTTCGTGAACGGCCTGTATATCTGGAACGCCGGCTATTGGGGCCCCCACGTGGGGTTCTATGGTGGCATCAACTATGGCTTCGGTTATGTCGGTATCGGCTACGTCGGCGGCTATTGGAAACGCGACCGCTTCTACTACAACCGGTCGGTGACCAACGTGAACGTCACCCGCGTGACCAACGTCTACAACCACACCGTCATCGTCAATAACGTCGACAACCGTCGCGTCAGCTATCACGGCGGCCCCGATGGCATCCGCCGCAGCGCCGACCCGCGCGAGCTCGCCGCCCGCAAGGACCGCCACGCGCCGCCCACCGACATCCAGCGCGGCTTCGTGCGCGATGCCGGCAACAACCGCGCGCAGTTTTACGAACACAACAAGGGCCGTCCGCCCCAGGCGTTCGTTGACCATCCGAACAACAATGGCCGTCCGTCCGACTCGCAGCGCCCCGACATGCAACGCCCGGGCGGGGATGGACGCCCGGGGAACGGGCGGGATCAAGGGCACGACAATCGCCAGGGCGCCGGCGCGCCCAATGGTGCACCCGCTTCCAATATGACCGGCGGCCCCAACGCCGGGCGCGGCCAGAATGGCAATCAGAATGGACGGCCCGGCTCGGACGGCCGCCCAGGCGACGCCACGCCGCAGCGCGGTCCGCAACAGAATCCGGGGCAGACCGTCACGGGCACCTCGCGCCCGCAATCGCCAGCGCCGCAGCAGGCGCGGGATCCCGGGCGGGATCAGCAGCAGCAACAACAGCAACAACGCGCACAGCAGCAGCAAGCCCGCGATCAACAAGCCCGCGAACAGCAATCTCGTGAACAACAGCAATCTCGCCAGCAACAAGCGCGCGATCAGCAAGCGCAACAGGCGGCGCGGCAACAACAAGACCGCGACCAGCAACAGCAGGCACGGCAAGCGCGCGAGCAACAGCAGGCGCGTCAGCAGCAGGCGCGCGAATCGCAGCAACAGCAAGCGCGCGAACAGCAGCATCAACAGCGCCAGCAGGCGCAGCAACAAGCCCAGCAGCAAGCCCAACAGCAAGCACGCCAGCAGGCTTCGTCCCGGCCTGAGAACCGCCCGCCGCAACAAGGCGGTGGAGGCGGCGGCGGTGGCGGCGGCCGCGAGGCGCAACGCGGCGAGGGCAAGGGCGGGCCCAACCGCGACTGAACTGGACCCGCGCAAACGACGGGACTACAGTAGGCACTTTGCTGCGGTCCCGCCCCGCGGCGCATTGGATACCGGAGCTTTCCTATGAATCGCCTTGTTTCTTGCTTGATGCTCTGCGGCGTGCTGGCCGGCACGTCGGCGCAGGCTGCCTTGAACGTGGGCGCGCCCGCCCCCGACTTCAGCACGCAGGCTTCCCTGGGCGGCAACGTCTTCAACTTCAAGCTGGCCGAAGCCCTGAAGCAGGGGCCGGTCGTGCTGTATTTCTTCCCGGCCGCGTTTTCGAAGGGCTGCACGATCGAAGCGCACAACTTCGCCGAAGCCACGGATGAGTACAAGTCGTTGGGTGCCACCGTCATTGGGGTGTCGACCGACAACATCGACACTCTGAACAAGTTTTCGGTCAGCGAATGCCGCAGCAAGTTTGCCGTGGCGGCCGATGGCGACGGCAAGATCATGAAAGCTTATGACGCCGTGCACGACAAGCGTCCCGAGTACGCGCAACGGGTGTCCTATGTGATCTCGCCGCAAGGCAAGATCCTTTATGAATTCACGGACATGAACCCGGATTCGCACGTCGCCAACACCATGCGCGCGCTGCGCGACTGGAAGGCCAAGCAATAACGGGGATTCGCCCCGGGCGGCGCCCGGGGTGCGGCGATGGCGCCTTAATTGAACGGCCAGACCGGAGGATGCGTCCCGGGCGGACTGGACGGACGCGTCCAACGAGCGGGCGTTTCCGAGAACCGCGCGGCATGGCGCACAGCCAACAGTTCACCGAAGCCCGACGGTTCGGTCTCCAGCAAGCCTTCGAACCCCGGCATCTGACAGGCAAGCCCGCCCTCGACCCTCCCCAGGCTGCGCAGCCAATGCGCGGTCTGCGCCAGCGACACGCGGACATGCCAGCTGCCGCCTTCGGTCACCTGCCGCGCCAGCGCGGCTTGCGCGCCAAACGCCATCAGGTATCCCGACGCATGGTCCAGGATCTGCATGGGCAGCGGTTTCGGCGTTTCTTGCCCCGCGGCCTGCGCCTCGGCATGGTTAAAGCCGGTTGCCGTCTGCACCAGGGAATCGAAGCCGCGGCGGTTGGCCCAAGGGCCGACATTGCCGTAGGCAGACAGCGACACATAAACGATGCCCGGCCGGATGCGCGCGGCATCCTGGGGGCCAAAGCCCAACGCAGCCATGCCGCCGGGCCGGTATCCCTGCACGAACACGTGCGCGCTACGCAGCAGGTTGCCCAGCGCGATGCGGCCGTCCGCCGTGTCCAGATCGGCCAGCACGGACAACTTGCCGCGGCTGGTGTCGATGATGTTGTCGATATTGGGCAACTGCGGCGAATTCACCAGCATCACGTCGGCGCCATAGGCGGCCAGCGCCCGCCCGCAGACCGGCCCCGCGATGATGCGGGTCAGGTCAAGCACGCGGATGTCCTTCAGCGGACGCGCATCGTGCCCGAACTTGGGCAAGGGGCGAGGATCGGCTTCGCCGATGCGCTCGATCGTCATCAAGGGTTGGGAGGCAATCGCCTGGCCCTGCGCGTGGTGGTCCCATTCGTCGAAGCTGCGCATGGCGGACACCACCATGCCGGCATCCGCGGCGACTTGCTCGAAATCCAGTGCCTTCCAGCGGCTCAACGCGCGCTCCACGGTTTCGCGCGTGGTGCCCTCGCCGGTTGGACAGCCCAGCAACGCCAACGCGCCGTCGCGATGATGCGCGAAATTGGCGTGGATACGCACCCAGCCCCCGTCCCCGCAGCGATACACGCCGCTGATGGGATCCCATGGGTTGGGCGTCACGCCGTTGATCTTGAAGTGGCTGCGGCATTCTTGCGCGGCATGCAGCATGTCGACGCTGACCTGCTGCCGGGCGCCGCCCCGCAGGTGCCACAGTTCGGCCGCAGCCAAGGCGGCGGCGGCCATGCTGGCCTGCGCCGCAGTGCCCACCGCGAACGACGAGGGCAACACTGGCTCGGCGCCGGTCAGCAGCACGTGCTCCAGCGACTCGCCGGGAAGGTCAAGTGAACGCCAAAGCGCTTGCAGGACGTCGCGGGACGTCTTGCCGGCGGGTGTGCGTCCTCTCAGAAAGGACGGGCGGAGGTCCATCAGATTTCCCATAGCGTTCACTTTGCTTTCGTCGTTAATGGCATTACATGGCCCAGGGCCAAGCGCGTCAATACGTCCGCAGCGCCAGCGTGTTTCATGGTTTGACCGCGACGGGACGGCATAAGCGCAGCCTTGGCCCTGTACCCCGCTCCCCTCCCGACGTGAATCCCCCGTCACATCTACTCGTAGTTTTTACATCGTCTTCCAAGACCGGGCCGCAAGCTAGAATGCCAGCCTGACTGGCCGGACCGCTTGTCCGCCGATCTCGCCCAGGTCCTAGATGAACACGCTACTCTGGCTGCGCACCGACTTGCGCCTGCACGACAACCCCGCATTGGCTGCCGCCGCCGAGAACGGCACGGTCACCGCGCTGTTCCTGGCGTCGCCCGGGCAGTGGCGCCGACATGGCGACGCGCCGGCCAAGGTCGATTTCTGGCTGCGCAACCTGCGCGAGCTTGCGGGCGATCTGGGCGCGCTCGGCATTCCTCTCAAATTATTGACAGTTGCCGACTGGGACGACGCTCCCCGTGCCATCGCAGGCTTTTGCCAGGCGCACGGGATCGCGCAAGTCCATGCCAACACCGAATGGGCCATCAACGAACGCCGCCGCGACGCGGCAGTGGCCGACGCGCTGCAGGCGGACGGCGTGGATTGGACGTTGCACCACGGCGCCTCGCTGCTTCGTCCGGGTACGGTGCTGACCGGTAAAGGCGAGTGCTACCGCGTCTACACGCCCTATGCGCGCACCTGCCGGGAACGGCTGCGCACGGCGCCGCTTCGCCCCGTGCCCGCGCCACGAGCCCAAGCCGCGCCGCCCTGGGCAGCGGATCCCCTGCCCGACGCGTTTGACGGTTTCGCGCCCCCGAGCGACGCCGTGCGCGCGCTGTGGCCCGCGGGTGAAGCGGCCGCCGGCGAGCGGCTGGCCGCCTTCGCCGACGGCGTCATCGACGCCTACAAGGACGAGCGCGACTTCCCCTCGTTGCCCGGCACCAGCTGCCTGTCGCCCTATCTGGCGGCGGGCGTGCTGTCGCCCGGCCAGGCGCTGCGCGCCGCGCTTGCCGCCAACCAGGGTGAACTGGACAGCGGCAAGGCGGGCGCCACCACCTGGATCAACGAACTGCTGTGGCGCGAGTTCTATCAGCATCTATTGGCCGCTTATCCGTCGCTGTCCATGCACCGGCCCATGAAACCGGAAACGGCCGCCGTGCCCTGGCGCGACGCGCCTGCGGACCTGCACGCCTGGCAATACGGCAAGACGGGCATCCCCATCGTCGATGCCGCCATGCGCCAGTTGCTGGCGCTGGGTTGGATGCACAACCGGCTACGCATGGTCACGGCCATGTTCCTGTCGAAAAACCTGCTGATCGATTGGCGACTGGGCGAAGCGTGGTTCATGGCGCAACTGGTGGATGGCGATTTGGCGGCCAATAACGGCGGCTGGCAATGGAGCGCGTCAACCGGGGCCGACGCGGTGCCCTACTTCCGTGTGTTCAACCCCTTGTCGCAATCCCGCCGTTTCGATCCGCGCGGCGCCTTCCTGCGTGAATGGCTGCCCGAACTGGCTCACCTGGACGACCAGGCCATCCACGACCCCAGCCCGATGGAACGCGCGGCGGCGGGCTACCCCGCGCCCATCGTGGACCTGGCGCAAAGCCGCCTGCGCGCGCTGGAGGCGTTCGGCAATCTGCCTGCCGTTTAAGGCCGGCTCAGCCGCCCGCCGCGGCCTGCTTGTCCAGCCGCTTGATGAACACCTGCAATTCCTTTTCGACCTGCTTGTCTCCGCGTGCCTGAGCGGCCTCCAGGCCGGCGGTCCACGCCGCCCGCGCGCCGTCCAGGTTGCCTTGCCCCTGGCACGCCTTGCCCAGCCATTTCCACGCGACCGAGTAAGCGGGGTCGAACGCCAACCCCGCCCGCAGGTGTGGTTCAGCTTCGCGAAAGCAGTCTTGCTCGGCATAGGCCTTGCCCAGCGAAAACCGCAGCAACATATTGTCGGTGCCCTTGGCCAGCATGGCCTCCAGGCGTTCGATCATTCCTTCCATCGCGGCTCTCCTGCTGATGCTCGATGTTGATGCGACATGATAGGACGGCCGTCTCCGCAAGGCATGAATGGCCCCTCCCGGGCACCGGGATAAAGACGGCCGGATAAACGATTCGTTTCCTTGCGTTTCAAGGATGAGTCGCCAGGGATCGCTTAGGTGAATACTCTGTCTGACGTTAAGTCGCCTGTTTAAAGGACACCGCCCTATGGCATCGCCGATTGCTTGGCTGTTGCGCTTTGCGCCGCTATTGCTCCTGCCGCTGGCCGGAGGCGTGCTTGCCCAACAAGACACCCAATCGCAAGCGCGGGAAGCCGCTATCGTCAATCGGGTGACGTGGGGCGCGACGCCCACAGAACTGGCGCGCGCCAGCAAGTTGGGAATCGACCGCTACTTGCAGGCGCAATTGCACCCGGCGGCGCAAGACAAGTTGCCGGAAGCGGTGCAGCGGCGTATCGATGCCTTGGCAATTTCCCGGCAATCAGACGAAGATGCGCGGGCGGCCCAAATGGATCTACGGCGGCGGGCGAAGAAACTTCCGGAAGACAAAAAGGTAGAGGTAAACCGCAAAGCGCGACAGATGTCGTCACGACGCGCAGCCGGAGTGAACGAACGCGCTTTCTTGCGGGCCCTGTACAGCAGCAACCAATTGCAGGATCAGATGACCTGGTTCTGGATGAATCACTTCAACGTGGATCTCCAGAAGGGGGACGTCGGGATCTTTCTCTCCCAGTATGAAGACCGTGCTATCCGCCCGCATGCCTTGGGAAAGTTCCGCGACCTGCTGGCCGCCACCATGCGATCGCCGTCCATGCTGATCTATCTGGACAACACGCAGAACATGGCGGGCAAGATCAACGAAAACTACGCGCGCGAATTGATGGAGCTGCACACATTGGGGGTGAACGGCGGCTACTCCCAAAACGACGTGCAAGAGCTGGCCCGCATCCTCACCGGCCTGGGTATCAGCAATAGCCTGGCGCCGCCAGAGATCAAGCCCGCCTTACGGGCGCAGATTGTGCAGGACGGCTATTTTCTTTTCAATCCAGCGCGTCATGACTTTGGGAACAAGATGTTCCTGGGCCACTCCATTGCCGGCGCCGGCATGCCAGAGGTGGAGCAGGCTGCGGACCTGTTGGCGCGTCACCCCGCCACCGCGAAGTTCATCAGCAGAAAACTGGCCACCTATTTCGTGGGCGACACGCCACCGGCGTCTTTGGTCGACAAGATGAGCCGGACCTTTCTGGACAAGGACGGGGATATTTCCGCCACGCTCCAGACGCTCTTCGCGTCGCCGGAGTTTGCCGCATCGCTAAAGACCGGCGTGTTCAAGGATCCCGTGCACTACCTCTACTCGTCGTTAAGGTTGGCGTATGACGGTTTGCCGCCAATCATCAACTCTGGAGTAGGCGTCAACCTGCTCAAGCGGCTTGGACAACCCCTGAATCAACATCTGACGCCGGACGGCTATCCGCTATCCCAATCGGACTGGTCAGGGTCCGGGCAAATGACGGTGCGCTTCGAGATCGCCAGCGCCATTGCGGGCTCGCCGCTATCCTTCTATCGTGAAGGTCCGGATGACCGCCCGGCCACCGTCCCGAAACCACCGAACCTGCTGAAAGCCAACGACGCAAACGGCCTGTTTTCGTCCCTGTCGCCGCGTACACGCAAGGCGATCGAGCAAGCCAAATCGACGGTGCTCGCCAACACCTACCTGCTGGCCTCGCCAGAGTTCATGCGCCGCTAGGAGCCCCCATGGATCGCCGCCGACTTCTGCAATTGATGGCTGCCGCCCCGCTGGTGCTGGGGGGTAGCCGTATCTATGCCGCCCCCGCCGCATCCGGCAACCGCCTGCTGGTGGTCTTCATGCGCGGCGCCTACGACGCCGCCAGCCTGCTGGTTCCCGCCAGCAGCGACTTCTACTATGAATCCCGCCCCAACATCGCGATCGGCCGGCCGGGTGGCGGGCCGGGGTCGGCCTTGCCGCTGGCCGATGGCTGGGCGCTGCACCCGGCGCTGGCCGAAAGCCTGTTGCCGTTCTATGAAAAGCGCCAATTGGCCTTCGTGCCGTTCGCCGGAACCGAGGACCTTACCCGCAGCCATTTCGAAACGCAGAGCAGCATCGAACGCGGGCTGGGCGCGGGCCAGAGCGGCAATTACCGGTCGGGATTCCTCAACCGCCTGGCCACTGCCCTCAACGGCAAGCAGCCGCAGGCGGCGACCTTTACCTCCGAAGTGCCACAGATATTCAGGGGCGACGCCCGCATCCCCAACATCGACCTGATGGGCGCGGGCAGCAAGTCCCGCCTGAGCGATGACGACGCCCGCATTATCGCTTCGCTCTATGAAGGCACCGATCTACACGCAGCGGTTACCGAAGGGCAACGCGTCATGGGCGCCGCACGGTCGGAGATCGACGCCGAAATGAAGGCAGCCAACGGCAATGCCGTCTCCACCGACAAGCTTGAATTGGAGATCCGCCGCATCGCCCGCTTCATGAGCGACCGCTACAACCTGGGCTTCGTCGATGTCGGCGGCTGGGACACGCATGTGGGACAAGGCGCCGCATCGGGCGGGCTGGCCAATCGCTTGGGCCAACTCGGCCGGGCCCTTGCCGCCTATGCCGAAGAAATGGGCCCCGCCTGGCGGCAGACCACGGTCGTGGTGATCAGCGAATTCGGCCGGACGTTCCGCGAAAACGGCAATAAGGGCACCGACCACGGGCATGGCACGGTGTATTGGGTCATGGGCGGCAATGTGCAAGGCGGACGCATCGCGGGCCGGCAGGTGGCGGTCAAGCGCGACACCCTGTTCCAGGACCGCGACTACCCCGTGCTGAACGAGTACCGGGCCGTCTTCGCTGGCTTGTTCTCGCGCTTGTACGGGCTGGACAAGGCGCGCCTGGCGCAGGTGTTCCCAGGCGTTGCGCCGCTAGACCTGAAGCTGGTCTAAACCGCGTTCGCGGACGCGTCCAGGCGCTACACTCGACGGCAGGCCGCGCACTGGCGCCCCCGCGTCCAGACGCCTGCCACAGGAGCCCGCATGAGCAATATCTACGATTTCACCGCCCGCGACATCAACGGAGAAGACCGCTCGCTGGACATTTACCGGGGCCGCGTGCTGCTGGTCGTGAACGTTGCCTCCAAGTGCGGCTTCACGCCGCAATACGCGGGCCTGGAAGAACTCTACCGCGCGCTGCGCGACGACGGCCTGACCGTGCTGGGTTTCCCGTGCGACCAGTTCGGCCACCAGGAGCCCGGCGATGAAGCCGAGATCCGCAACTTCTGCTCGACCCAATACGACATCACCTTCCCGCTGTACGCCAAGGTCGACGTCAACGGCGCGGATGCGCATCCCCTGTACCGCTGGCTGAAGGGTGAAAAGCCCGGCGTCTTCGGCACCGAAGGCATCAAGTGGAACTTCACCAAGTTTCTCGTCGGCCGGGACGGCCGGGTCATCAAGCGCTACGCGCCCACCGACACGCCGTCGGGCCTGAAGGACGACATCGTCCAGGCGCTCTCCGCCCCCGTCTAAGGCCCCGGCCCCCGCCTACCGCAGCGGCGGCAGCCGGCGGCGCACCGTGTGCGCCTTGACGATGGCGGTATTGGTTTCAGCAAATTCCGTCACGCGCTCAAGGATGCCGTCCAGGTGCGAAATGGACCTCAGCACCACGCGGGCGATGAAGCAGTCATCGCCCGTCACCTTGTCGCATTCCACGAATTCCGGGATCTCCTGGATCAATCCCTCGACGTGCCGCAGTTGCCCCGGCAAGGGCCGAATGCGCACGATCGCCTCCAGCGTGTAGCCCAGCGCCACCGGATCCACATCCAGCGTATAGGCCCGAATGACGCCCGACTCCTCCAGGCGCCGCAGGCGATCCGCCACGCTGGGCGCCGACATGCCCACCTGCCGCGCCAGGTCGGCCGTGGTGGTGCGCGCGTTGACTGACAGGGTCTCAACCAGCCTGCGGTCGATGCCATCCAGAACAGGGTTTTCGTTTTTTAGGTCGTTTTGCATAAATTCCACCTAAAAGAAGGTATGACATTAAAAGCACCACAGGAACATCATATAACCACGTTTATCTGCCTGGGATAATTTCTCCATCGTACATCGCGGATCGCCCGCCCGGAGAACCCACATGAATTCCGTATCAGAACGCCTCGGCCTGGCGCAAATGGCCGCCGCCATGACCCTGTCCGGCACGCTTGGCGTCTTCGTCATCGAATCCGGTCAAAGCGCCTGGAACGTGGTTTTTTTCCGCTGCGTCTTCGGAGCCTTGTCGCTGTTCCTGTATTGCTGGGCGCGCGGGCTGCTCAAGCCCGGCCTGTTCACGGCAAGAACGCTGGCCCTGGCGCTTGGGGCGGGCGCCGCGCTGGTGCTGAACTGGGTGCTGCTGTTCTCGGCATACCGGCTGGCATCGATCTCGCTGGCCACGGCGGTCTATAACGTGCAGCCGTTTTTCCTGATCGGGCTGGGCGTGCTGTTCCTGGGCGAACGCCCCTCGCGCGGCAAGCTGGCCTGGACGGTCGTGGCCTTTGCCGGGCTGCTGCTGGTACTGCGTCTGTCGGACACCGGCGGCGCGGACGGCGCCGGCTATCTGACGGGGCTGATGCTGGGGCTGGGCGCGGCGGCGCTCTACGGCGTGACCGCCATCATCGTCAAGCGGTTGACGGGCATCCCGCCGCAGGTGCTGGCATTGGTGCAAGTCGCGCTTGGCGCCATCATGCTGCTGCCCATGGCGGATTTCAACGCCCTGCCCGCCGCCCCGCTGCAGTGGGGGTATCTGGTGGCGCTGGGCCTGATCCACACCTGCCTGATGTACATCCTGATGTACTCGGCCATCCAGAAGCTGCCCACCACCTCCACCGCCGCGCTCAGTTTCATCTACCCCGCCGTGGCCATCCTGCTGGATTTCGTGGTCTACGGCCATCGCATGGACGTCACCCAGGTCGTGGGCGTGGCGATGATCTTCCTGGCCGCCGCGGGCGTCAGCCTGAATTGGACCTGGCGCTTGCCGGGCCGCGCCCGCCCGGGCGCGCGCGCCGCCTGACCCCGGCACGAGGGGAAACCCGCACCCGGGCCCCGGTTATTCAGGTTGGGGCCAAGCCGTCCCCGCTATCATGGCTTTTCCCATCCGCCGGCCCCCGCCGGCGGTGCCATGATTCCCAGGACGCTCCCATGATCGATCTCTACTACTGGACCACGCCCAACGGCCACAAGATCACGCTGTTCCTTGAAGAAACCGGCCTGCCCTACGAGATTCACCCGGTGAACATCAGCCGCGGCGACCAGTTCAAACCTGAGTTCCTGGCCATTGCGCCGAACAACCGCATTCCTGCGATCGTCGACCAGGCCCCCGCCGACGGCGGCGCGCCGATTTCGTTGTTCGAATCCGGTGCCATCCTGCAGTACCTGGCCGAGAAGACCGGGCGCTTTCTGCCCGCCGACGTGCGCGGCCGCGCCGAAGTCTCGCAATGGCTGTTCTGGCAGATGGGCGGCCTGGGTCCCATGGCGGGCCAGAATCACCACTTTTCGGGCTACGCGCAGGAACGCATCGCCTACGCCATCGACCGCTATGTCAAGGAAACGAACCGCCTGTACGGCGTGCTGAACAAACGGCTGGCCGACCGCGAATTCGTCGCGGGCGACTACTCCATCGCGGATATGGCCGCCTACCCCTGGATCGTGCCGCACGCCAAGCAAGGCCAGGATTTGAACGACTTCCCGCACCTGCAGCGCTGGTTCAACGCGATTGCCGCGCGCCCCGCCACGCAGCGCGCCTATGCACTGGCCGACACCATCAACACCGCACCGTCGATCAGCGACGAGGAATCCCGCCGCATCCTGTTCGGCCAGACCGCGCAGCAAGTCGCCCGCTGAGCCTCCGGAGACGGCCCATGACAGAACCGAAACTGGCGTTCCGCCGCGCCCGCGCCGAAGACTTGCCGCATATTGTCGCGATGCTGGCCGACGACGAACTCGGCGCCACGCGTGAAGACCCTTCCGTGCCGCCGAATCCGCGCTACGTCGCCGCGTTCGCGGCAATCAACCAGGATTCCAATCAATTCCTGGCGGTGGTCGAGCGCGATTCGCACCTGGTCGGCTGTTTGCAGTTATCGTTCATACCCGGCCTGTCGCGCCTGGGCCAATGGCGCGGACAAATCGAGAGCGTGCGCATCGCCTCGTCGTCACGCGGTGAAGGCCTGGGGCGCGCCATGTTCGAATGGGCGATCGAACAATGCCGCATCCAGGGATGCGGCATTGTCCAGCTGACCACCGACCGCGCGCGCCCGGATGCACGACGGTTTTATGAAAGCCTGGGTTTCACGGCCAGCCACGATGGCATGAAACTCAGCCTGTAGTGCAAGTAGATGATTTTGCAAGGAACGTCCATGCATGGTGAATACAAAGTCCCCGGCGGCAAACTGGTCGTCGCGGATCTGGAAGTGCGCGATGGCCGCCTGGCCAATGTCCGTATCAGCGGTGATTTTTTTCTTGAGCCTCCCGAAGCGCTTGAAGCCATCAACAACGGCCTGAACGGCATGCCCGCCGATGCTGGCGAACTGGAGTTGGCAGTCGCCGTCCAGTCCGCGCTGCCCGCCGACGCCGAGCTGTTCGGCTTTTCCGCCGAAGCCGTGGCCGTCGTCTTGCGGAGGGCGCTGGCATGACGCGCACCGACTGGAACGACTACGACTGGCAACTGATTCACGAAGGCCCACAGGCTCCGTCGTTGCACATGGCGCTGGACGCCGTCATCACCGATGAAGTCGGCGCCGGCCAGCGCCCGCCCACCTTGCGCATCTGGGAATGGTCCGCCCCCGCCGTCGTGATCGGCCGTTTCCAGTCCTTGAAAAATGAAGTCGATCCTGAAGGCGCCAAGCGCCACGGCATCGAGGTCGTGGGCC
>NZ_JBHFII010000005.1:233311-234738 GCF_057334215.1 Achromobacter maghribensis
GGCCGCGGCGCGATGTTCATCGAGCCCGGCAACTCCATCACCTATTCGCTCAGCGCCCCGCAAGCGCTGGTGCACGGCATGAGCTTCCAGGAATCCTACGCTTTCCTGGACGCCTGGGTGCTGACCGCGCTGCAAGGCCTGGGCATCAAGGCGTGGTACCAGCCGCTGAACGACATCGCCTCCGATATCGGCAAGATCGGCGGGGCAGCGCAAGCCCGCCGCGCCGGTGCCGTGCTGCACCACGTGACCATGTCCTACGACATCGACGCCGATAAAATGGTCGAGGTCTTGCGGATTGGCCGCGAAAAACTATCGGACAAGGGCACCACCAGCGCCAAGAAGCGCGTGGACCCGCTGCGCACCCAGACCGGTCTGGCGCGCGAGGTCATCATCGACCGCATGGTGGAAACTTTTGCCAGCCTGCACCGTCTGACCCCCGGGCAGATCGGCAGCGACACGCTGGCGCGCGCCCAGCAACAGGCCGGCGAGAAATTCTCCACGTCCGAATGGACCGGCGTGGTGCCCTGAGGGCCTGTTGCCATCAAGCCTTGATTTCCTGGAGGTAATTCAATGCGTCGCACCTTCACGCCGCCAGGCGCGATAAGCGGTCTGATCCTGGGCGCGGCCCTGCTGGCGCTTGCCGGCTGCGGCAGCGCGCCCCCGGCTAACATCACGTTGGCCAGCCCCGCGTCTTCCACGCCGGAGAAAGTGGGCGACCTGTCCACGGAACGCATCAAATGGGCCTCGAACAAGCCCGGTTGCGAAGGCGACTGCCCGCATATCGAAATCGACAGCGTCGCCTTTCCTGGCATCCCGAAATTGACGGCGCTGGTGGACCACGTGCTGGCCTACATGACCGGCACGGATGCCAACCGCCGCGGCCCCTACAACACCCTGTCGGAATACACGCAGTATTTCTGGTCCACCGCACGGCCGCGCGACGCCACCTACTTCAAGGCCAGCGTCAAAGACACCGTTGGCGACATCGTGTCGATTGAACTGCACACCGAGCAGTTCCTGACGGGCGCCGCCCACGGCATCCCGGCCACCCAGTACCTGAACTGGGAACGCAGCCGCGACCGCGTCATGAGCCTGGACGAAGCGCTGATTCCGGGCCGCCGCGCGGAATACGTCGCGGCGCTGCAGCGCGCCCACGCCAAATGGCTGGCGGGCAATCCGGACGCCAAGCGCGACCCGGCGGCCTACAACAAGATGTGGCCCTTCCAGGAAAGCGACAACTTCGCGCTGACGCGCGATGGCATCGTCGTGAAGTACGACGCCTATTCGATCGCGCCCTACTCGCACGGCGAGCCGGAACTGGCGATCCCATACGCGGATCTGCGCGGCATCTTGAAACCGGAGCTGTTGCCGAAGTCGTAGCGCCCCCCTGGATAAGCGAACGCCGGCAACAAGCATCTGGCTTGTTG
>NZ_JBHFII010000005.1:234795-302347 GCF_057334215.1 Achromobacter maghribensis
CCCCCCCGCGCCGCAGCGCGCAAGGTCTCTTCGAGACCGGGGTTCGGGTGAGCGGACTGAGGGTGGAGCTAGGGAGGTGGCCGCTTTTTTCGCGTCTGTGGCCGGGTAAGACGCCCAGTCCGCTCAATGCAACCGCGGCCTGAAGGAACCGGCAGCGCGCCGCTTGCGCGCACCCGCCACCGGTTCACGTCAGGCGCTTAGAAGCGGTGACGGATACCCACAATGCCGACCGAGCTCTTCAGGCCGTCGACAAACGCGAAGTCGGTCGAGTACGAACCCAGCGCGTACAGATTGGTGCGCTTGGACAGGTTGTACGTGTAGCCGATGCTGTAGACGTTCATCGTCGAATCGTTGCCGGCCGTCAGCGGGTTGCCGTTGGGGGCGGCGCGCTGCCACGACGCCAGGATGCTGCTGGCGCCGAACGGCACGGTCAGGCCGACCAGGTACGAGTTGGCCTTGAAGCCCGACACCGCGACGTTCGTGCCGAAGCTGGTCGCCGTGGGCGTGCCGCTGCCGAACGAGTTGATGCTCTGGCCGGTGAACCAGCCGTCGCGCGTCTGGCCGAAGCCCAACGCCAACTTCAACACTTCGAAGTCGTAGGAGCCGGCGACGGTCCAGGACTTGGGCGTCGCATCGTTGTTCAACTGGCTGGCGGGGTTCAGCTGGTCATACGTCAGCGCGACGTTCACCGGGCCGTTGACGTAGCGCAAGCCGGTCGTGATGGCGCGCGTGTTGTCGGCGGTCTTGAAGCCGGTTTGCGCGGCGGTCGTGTCGGACGCGTTGAACGAATAGCCGACGCCAAACTGGAAGCCACTGAACGACGGGGTCGAGTACTGCACCATGTTGTCGTAGCGGACCGTGTTGGCGGCGCTGAAGGCCACGCCGACGTTAGCCTGGCCGTAGCTGCCGGAGAACGGATCGATCGCGGCGAGGTACTTCGAAGCGATGTTGGTCTGACGGCCGAATTCCAGCAGGCCCCACGAATCGGCCTTCAGGCCGATGGTGGCTTGGCGGCCGAACAGGCGGCTGCTTTGGCCCGATTGACCATTGCCCGAGTTGAAGCCGCTTTCCAGCGTGAAGACAGCGCTCAGGCCGTCGCCCAGGTCTTCGGCGCCGCGCAGGCCCCAACGCGAACCGCTCGACACGCCATTGACCATGCCGAACTTCGATTCTTTGTAGTCGTTATTGCCCTTGATTTGCTGGAAACCGATACCCGTATCGATCAAGCCGTACAGCGTCACCGAGGTTTCGGCCTGGGCCACGCCGGACAGGGCGGCGAACAGCGCGGTGACGAGCAGAGTCTTTTTCATTGCGTAATCCCTTTGATTGAACATACATGCGCAGGTGGCTTGGTTTGCAGTGCAAACGGCGTGCGGCGCATGGCAGGAACGAATTCTAGGGACGCAATGTGTCAGTTTTCTAAACGCAAGGAAAACCCGTCCAAGATCTCGAAAAAAACGCCTACTTGTGGCCTGAGCTCCACACCCGAGGCCAGTGTACGGCTCGGTCCCAAAGCTGTCATGGGGGTGTGTTAACAAGCAACATTCTGGCTTTTTCTTTCGGCCCAGCCGGGTAGCCCGCACCGGTACGCAAGGCTCAGCGGGCCCCTTGCAGCGGCAACAACCGCCGATAACCGGGTGGCAGCGGATGCCCGGCGTGTTCGGTGACCGTGCGCGCCAGCCGCGCGGCCAGGTCGTCCGGAAAGGGCTTGGCCCGCCGCGTGTTCAGGTCGACATGCAACGACAACTGTTCCATCGTGGCCGCCAGATAGCCGTCGCGCGTCTGCGTCAGCTCCATCAGGCATAGCAAGCGCTTATTGTCGGATTCCAGCAGGCGCACCTGTAGCATCAGCGGGTCCCCCGCCAGGACTTCACGCAGATAAGCCACGTGCACGTTCATCGTGTAGATGCCGCAGCGCGTCGCTTCGGTGTAGTCCAGCCCCACGCCAACCTGGCTGAGCAATTCAAATCCGACCCGGTCGAAGATGCCGACGTAGTGGGCGGCGTTCAGATGGCCGTATGCGTCGATCCAGGCGGGGTCCACGGCCAGCGTCGTGGACGGCAGGTGTTGCGTCATGCTTGTCTCCTGAAATGGAAATCGCCCCTTACGGGGCGATTTCTGTTTTTGTCTTCCTCTGCCTCCTCGGCGAGTCGTTCAATCACGCATCGCCGATTCAGTCTTCAAGGATACAGGCCGCGCACCTGGCGCGCCTGAAGGATCCGGGTGCAAGCCACGATGAACGCGGCAGTGCGCAGCGTGACCTTGTGTTCCTTGGACACTTGCGACACGGCGCCGTAGGCCTCGCGCATGATGCGTTCCAGACGCTGGTTGATCTCTTCTTCGCTCCAGAAGAAGCTGGAGAAATCCTGCACCCATTCAAAATAGGACACCGTTACGCCGCCAGCGTTGGCCAGCACGTCCGGCACCACGTAAACGCCGTGCTCAGCCAGGATGTCGTCCGCTTCCGGCGTGGTCGGGCCGTTGGCGCCTTCCACCACGACCTTGGCGCGCACCTTGGCGGCGTTCTGGGCGGTAATCTGGCTTTCCAGGGCCGCCGGGATCAGGAATTCGGTTTCCAGCGTCCAGAATTCGTCCTTGTCGAAGGCTTGGCCGCCCGAGAAGCCGCCCACGCCGCCATGTTGCGACACGTGCGACAGCAGCTTGTGAACATCCAGCCCTTCGGCGTTGTGCACCGTGCCGGTATGGTCCTGCGCGGCGATGACCTTGGCGCCGGCTTCATGGAACAGGCGAGCGGCGGTGCCGCCCACGTTGCCGAAGCCCTGCACGACCACGCGCGACTTCGAGACGTCGATGTTCAGGTCGCGGGCGGCTTCGCACGCCACGACGAACACGCCGCGGCCCGTCGCTTCGACGCGGCCCAGGCTGCCGCCCAGCGCGATCGGCTTGCCGGTCACCACGCCCGTGGCGGTAGCGCCTTCGTTCATGGAATACGTGTCCATCATCCAGGCCATGGTCTGGGCGTTGGTGCCCACGTCAGGCGCCGGGATGTCCTTGGACGGACCCACGATCACACCGATTTCGCTGGTGTAGCGGCGCGTCATGCGCTCAAGCTCGGATTGCGACAGGTTGCGCGGATCCACGCGGATGCCGCCCTTGGCGCCGCCATACGGCAGATTCACCGCGGCGTTCTTGACCGACATCCAGGCCGCCAGCGCCATCACTTCGGACAGGGTGACGTCCTGGTGGAAGCGCACGCCGCCCTTACCCGGGCCGCGCGACACGTTGTGCTGCACGCGATAGCCCTCGAAGTGGGCGATCGTGCCATTGTCCAGTTCGATCGGCACATCAACGATCAGCGCGCGCTTCGGGCGCTTCAGCGTCTCGACCCAGCGGCTCAGCGTGCCAAGGTACGGGGTGACCCGGTCGACTTGTTGCAGGTAATTACCCCAGGGGCCGAGGTCATCGGCATTCAGATAAGACGGCAAGGCATGAGTGGGCGTTTGAGACATGAGCATGATCTCCTGACAAAGTTGCGCCATTTTATCCGTGAAAAATATAGCGTCCCCATTTAAATTAAAAATATATTAAATGGGGACATATATATGTTGCGGATACCGTACGGGTCGCAAGCCCGGTCTTGAAGCTGCCCCTATCCTAAGCCGCCAACCGGGACGCGTCCAGCCTGGCTGGCTGGCGTCGCCGCCGCACGTGACGCACCGCTCCGGGCTCGGTGAAGGCCACACAAAACAACCTATGATTGCATAAAGGTTACAAAGAGGCAGCCATGCCACGTCCCGATCTCAATCTGCTGCTGGCGCTGGATGCGTTGCTGGACGAGGGCAGCGTCATCGGCGCTGCGCGCCGCATGCACCTGAGCGCGCCAGCGATGAGCCGCACCCTGAGCCGCATCCGGGAGGCGCTGGGCGATCCTGTGTTCGTCCAGGTCGGCCGCAAGCTCATGCCCACGCCCAAGGCGCTGGCACTGCGCGAACAGGTCCGGGCAGCGGTCGAGCAGGCCTCGCAGGTGTTCGCTTCCGATGCCGAGATCGACCTGAAAGTGCTGGACCGGCGTTTCAACGTCCGCGCCACCGATGAGTTCGTAAGCATCCATCTGGGCCATCTCCTGGATGCGATGGCGCGCGAGATGCCACGGGCGATGCTGCGCTTTTCGCCGGAAGAGGACGACGTGGACGAAGAGGCGCTGCGCAGTGGCCGCATCGACCTGTTCATCAGCGCCTCGCGCAAGCTGGGGCCCGAGATTCGTGTGCAGTCCCTGTTCACCACGACGTTCGTGGGTGTCGCGCGCGCCAACCATCCGATTTTCGACGACGAGATCACGCCCGAACGCCTCACGCGCTGGGAGCACATCAACGTGTCGCGGCGTGGCAAGGCGGCCGGGCCGCTCGATGCCGCGCTGGAGGCGCAGGGGCTGCGCCGGCACGTCGCCCTGGTGGTGCCCAATCCGTACACGGCGCTGTTCGCCCTGCAGGATTCGGATCTGCTATTGCCCTTGCCCCGGCATCTGGCCAGCGCTGCGCTGTCCGCAGGCCTGCGCATTCGCGTGTTCGACCTGCCAACGCCGCTGGAAACGGTACTGCTGACACAGGCCTGGCACCCGCGCCTGGAGGCCGACCCGGCCCATCAATGGTTGCGGCAGACCATCCATATGCTGTCCAACGAGAGCCAGGCACAGGCGGCCATGCGCGCCAAGCCATAGCCGCGTGCTGGCGCCGATGCGTGCGTATCACGCAATCGTTCGAATGCAATAAATTCACTTTTCGGAATGATTAGCCCTGCCTACAGTGATGCGTATTGATCACTGTAGAAGGGTTGCATCGTGCATTCGGCGAACGTGCCTGACGCAAATTCGGGCGTCTTTCCACGCCTTTCCCGGTGTCGGGAGGGGTTGGCGCGTGGACTGCCTTATCTCGATCTGACGACGCCCCGCGCGACCTATGTGATGCGTTCGATCCTGGCCGCCTGCCTGGCCTTGGTAGTGGCCTATCTGCTGGAACTGCACGCGCCCTACGCGGCGGCTTCCAGCGTGCTGCTCGTCATCAACCCTGTGCAGGGCGGCGTGATCGGCAAGGGGGTGTGGCGGGTGCTGGGCACGCTGGTCGGGATGCTGGCGGCCTTCGTGCTGATGAGCGCCTTCGGCCAAATGCCCTGGCTCTTCCTGCTTGGGTTCGGCGTATGGCTGGGGGTGTGCGTGGTGGGCATGACGCTGCTGCGTCATTTCCGCGCCTATGGCGCCACGCTGGCGGGCTATACCGTGGGCCTGGCGGCCTACGGCGCCATGCAGCATCCGGAACGCACCTTCGACCAAGTGATGGGACGCGGCGCGTCCGTGCTGATCGGCGTGGTCTGCCTGGCGCTGGTGTCGGCCCTGTTCAGCCGCCGCAGCGTGCATCGTCGCCTGGCCATGCTGCTCGACCGCCTTGCGGCCGCCACGGCGGGCGTGTTGGCGACGCATCACCAGGCCATTCAAGCCAGCGCGGAGCCGGGCGCCAAGCCCCTGGATGCCGGACGGCGTTCACTCATCACCGAGGTGTATGGCGTGGACGATCTGCTGGCGCTGGGCAAGGCCGAGTCCGCCGATCTGGCCCAACGTGCCGGCACGGTGCGGCACACGATGGTGTCACTGTTTTCCGCCTTGGTGGGCGGCGCGCCGCCCCTGCGCGAACACAGCGCCGCCCTCGCTGCGCTACGTGCGTTGCAGCCGGAATGGGAGGAGGCATGGCGGGAGGTCGGACAGGCGCTGGGGCAGGAACCCGGCCCGGCCGATCGCGGCCCGACCGGAAGGACGCGTGCCATCGGGCGACTGACCGACCTGCGCGCCCGGCTGGTGGCCGTCCTTGCCGCGACCTCGCTGGACGATGCCGCCGAGCAGGCTGCGCTGATGATCGCAGGCGATCGCTTGATCGAGCAGCTGGATGATTTCCTGCAAGCCATCGAAGGCATCGAGCGGTTCCACCAACCCAGGCCGACGCCGGCGCGCGTGTCCGTGCCGTTTCACCGCGACACGGTGGCGGCTTTTCAGAATGGCGTGCGCGCCCTGTTGACGGTGGTGATGGGCGGTGCCTTCTGGATCGCCACCGGCTGGACGGAAGGCAACATGATGCTGGCGGGGTTGGCGGCGGCATGCGCCCTGCTCTCCACTGCGCCCAGCCCCGCGCTGGGTGCGGTTGAATTCATCAAGGGCACGGTGGCCGCCGTGGCGATGGCCTTTCTGTGCACCTTCATCGTGCTGCCGCACGTCTCGGGCCTGCCGCTGCTGCTGGTCATCATGAGCCTGTTCTGGCTGCCCGGCGTGTATGCCACCACGATGCCGCGTCATGCGCTGGCGGGCGTGGCCTATCTGGTGGCGTTCACGACACTGGCGGCGGCGGACAACCCCATGCGCTACGACTTTGCACTGTTCCTCAATGGCGCCGTGGCCTGGATCCTGGCGACATGTTTCACGTTGCTGGGCTTCAGGATCGTGCTGCCGCGCAATCTGGCGCGCGACGTCACGCGCTTGCGCCAGCGCATCCGCGACGCGGCGCTGGGCACCTTGCACGACGAGCCGCCCGATGCAGCGGCCTGGCAATGGCGCCAGCAACACCGCATCGCGCAACTCGGCGCCTTGCTCAGGACGCAGCCGCAGGCGATGGATCGCGCCATCGCCCAGGCGCTGAGCAGCCTGCATCTGGGTCGGGAAATCTTGCGCCTGCGACGCTGGCTGCGCCAGGCGCCCCACGACGCCGAGTGGCCGCGCGTGGTGACGCGCACGCTGCGCCATATGCGCCAGCGGGCCGGTGATCCCGCGCGGGCCGCACGCCATGCCCGCCGCGCAGCGACCTCCTTGGCGCGTTTGCCGATGCGGCCCCGCGCCGCGATGGATGACCTGCGGCGCGTGACGGTCGTGCTGCAGGACATCGCCGCGCTGCTGGAACGCCATGCGAACGACGTTCCGTACCCCTCTGAAGGCCACACCCATGCTCAGTGAATTCTCTTTGGCCGGCATCTACCTGCCGCCCTTCCTTGTCTACGCCTGCCTGGCCCTGCCGATCTATATGGGCCTTCGCTTCGTGCTGGTGCGTTGCGGGGTGCTGCGCTGGGTGTGGCATCCGGGCCTGTTCGAGTTCGCCATTTCCCTTTGCCTTGTTTCCCTGTTGGTGCTTTATGTCTGAACGCTCATTTCCCGCCAAGCTGCTGCTGCGGGCAGGACTCACCCTTGCGGTGGTCGTTGCTGCCGGGTTCCTGGTCAGCGCGCTGTGGCGCGCCTACGTCGTCGCCCCGTGGACCCGCGATGGCCGTGTCAGCGCGCAGATCGTGCGTATCGCTCCCGAGGTGTCCGGCACCGTCGCCGAAGTCTCGGTCATGGACGATCAATACGTCAAACAGGGCGACCTGCTCTATCGCATCGACAACGCCAGCTTCGCACTGGCGTTGGCCCAGGCCGAAGCGCAGTTGGCATCCGCCGAGGTGTCCTTGCGCCAGAAAACCGAGGAGGCGCGGCGCCGCCGCGGCATGGAAAGCCTGGTGCCGGCCGAGGACATCCAGCGGGCGACCCAGGCGGCCGCCATCGCCCGGTCCGACCTGCGCAGTGCACAGGTCGCCGTGGACAGGGCGAAGCTGGATCTTGCACGCACCGAACTGCGTGCGCCAACCGATGGCTACGTCACGCGCCTGCGATTGAACAAGGGCGACTACGCCGTGACGGGCCAGCCCAACATCGCCCTGATCGACGCCCACAGCTTCTGGATCACCGGGTACTTCGAGGAAACCAAACTGCGCGGCATCCAACCCGGCGCGACGGCGCGGATCCGCCTGATGGGGTTCGACCAGGTGTTGCCGGGGCGGGTGGCCAGCATCGGGCGAGGCATTGCCGACAGCAACCAGCAGGCCGACGCGCAGGGCCTGCCAAGCGTGGAACCCAGCTTCAGCTGGGTCCGGCTGGCGCAGCGCATCCCGGTGCGCATCGAGTTCCAGCATGTGCCGCATGACGTCGTGCTGGCGGCCGGCATGACCGGCAGCATCGAGGTCACGCCCTCGGCAGGTACGCCGGTGCCCCAGGGCCGGCTGATCTCGCTGCTACACCGCTGGATGTGAGGGCAAGGCCATGCATGTACCCATCCCTCGCACGCAACCGCGCCTTCGCCAGGCACTGCTTCCTTTTCTGTTGGCATTGCTGACCGGCTGCACGACCGTGGGCCCGGACTACCGCACGCCGACGCTGGATGTGCCCGCGCACTGGATCGAGGCCAACGCCGCCAGGTCCGATGGCGACCACGATAGCCTGCGCACCTGGTGGCGCACCTTGCAGGATCCCTTGCTGGACCGCCTGGTCGAACAGACCCTGGCGCACAATCAGGATCTGGATATTGCCTTGGCACGCCTGCGCCAGGCACGGGCCGAGCGCGTGCAAATCGCCTCGGCCGCCCTGCCCGAGGTCTCGGCCGGAGCTGCCGGCGAGGCCGTCCGCGGCAGCAAGGCACTCAGTTCGCAGCCCGGCGGGCGGGCGCGAACCTGGCATCTGAGCCTGGATGCGAGTTGGGAGCTGGACCTGTTCGGCGGCACGCGCCGCGCGGTCGAGGCCGCCGACGCGGGCATCCAGGCGTTGGCCGAGGACCATCGTGCACTGCAAGTGAGCCTGGTGGCCGAACTGGTGTCCGACTACGCCGGGCTGCGCGCCGCGCAACTGCGCCTGGCCATCGCGCAAGACAACATTCGCTCGCTGGCCGAGGCTGAGCGCCTGGCCGAACAAGCGCACCGCAGCGGCCTGGGCACACTGGCCGACGTCACCCTGGCCCGCGCCGAGCGCGAAACTGCGGAGGCCCAGCCGCCCTTGCGGGACGCGGACATCGCCCGTTTCAGCCATGCCATCGGTGTGCTGGCGGGCGGGTTTCCCGGAGACTGGCATACCGACCTCGCAACGTCCGCGCCGGCGTTGCCCATGCCGGCCGACTTGCCGCTGTCATTGCCTTCGGACGTCATTCGCCAACGCCCCGACCTGCGCGCGGACGAACGACGCCTGGCCGCTGCCACCGCGCAAATCGGCGTGGCGCAGGCCGCACGCTTTCCCACATTCCGTATTCCCTTGGGGCTGGGCACCACCGCCAGCGTCATCCACGACCTGTTCTCGGGTGCCAGCCTGGCGTGGTCGGCGGCGATGCAGGGTAGCCAGTCGCTCTACGACGCCGGCCGCGCGCGAGCAGGCGTGACCGCGGCACAGGCCAACGCCGACGCCGTGCTGCGCGTCTACGAGCGGGACGTGCGTTCGGCGCTGCGCGACGTGGAAGACGCCTTGACCGCGTGGACCAGCGAACGCCAGCGGCAAGCCGCGTTGCAGAAGGCCGTGGCCGACAGCCAACAAGCCCTGAAACAGGCCACCCAACTCTACGCGCGCGGCTTAAGCGCCTACCTGCCGGTGCTGGTGGCGCAACGCAGCCTGAACCAGGCACGCGATGCGTTGGCCCTCAGCCAGTTGGCGCAGTTGCAAGGAGGCATTGCCTTGTACAAGGCGCTGGGGGCGGGATCGTCGGACACGGCGTTGGTCTCTCAATCCGACCCACCTCAATCCGACTCACCCCAACGCGACCCACCTCAACGCGACAGCAACTGCCACGCCAACCGGGCAGCCGCCCGGGCGCCGTGGCCGTCCACGTCGAAGCGCGGGTTGTACTCGGCCATGTCAGCCAACCGCAGCTTGCCGCTGGCCTTGATCCGCAGCACGATCTCTTCGACCACGGACATCGGCACCCCATAGGGCGCTGGCGCCGACACCCCGGGCATGACCGCCGCAGACAACACGTCGAGGTCGATCGTCAGGTACACATGGCGCGCTCGTGCCAGCAAGGCGTCCACGTTGGCCAGCCGGGCCTCCAGGTGGCGTTCCTGCATATCGTGGTCTTCGACCCAGACCGCGCCGACTTCCGCCGCCCGGGCGTAGAGCGCCGGCGTATTGGCCAGCCGCGACACGCCCAGGCAGGCGTATTGCAGTGCTTGGCCGCGCGCCTCGCAATAGCGCGCGATCTGGTCGAATGGCGTGCCCGAACTGCCCGGGCGCCCGGTGCGCAAGTCGAAGTGCGCGTCCAGGTTCAGCACCAGGATGGGATCCGTGTCGCCGCGAGCCTCCAGCCAGCGGGCCAGACCCTGGAAACTGCCCCAGGCGATCTCGTGCCCGCCGCCCAGGACCAGCGGGCGCGCGCCCTGCTCCAGCAGTTCCGCCACACGCAGGCCCAGGCGCTCCTGGGCATCTTCCAACTGATCCTCCACGCACACGACATCGCCCGCGTCCAGCAAACGCGTCATGCCATGCGCGGGCAGGCCCGCCAGGAATTTTCGGATGCCGGCGGGGCCTTCGGCCGCGCCGATACGCCCCTGGTTGCGCGCCACGCCCGCATCGCAGGCAAAGCCCAACAACACCGGCTCGCCTTTTTCGGCCTGCCCTGCGGCGGCTTCGACGATATGCGCCAGGCGGCGCGTGTCGCCTTGCTCGGCGCTGTCGTCGCGTGCCTTCCACAGGCCCTTGTCCAATTGCGAAACGCTCATGCCGCCGCCCCCGCTCCGGCGCTCAGCACCGCCTGCAGGAATTCCCGGGTACGCGCTTCGCGCGGCTGGCTGAAGATCACTTCCGGCGGGCCGGATTCCAGAATCACCCCGCCATCCATCACGGCGACGACGTCGGCCACGTCGCGGGCAAAGCCCATTTCGTGCGTCACGACCATCATCGTCATGCCCTCGCGGGCCAGCAGCTTCATCACTTGCAGCACTTCGCCCACCAGCTCCGGATCCAGCGCCGAGGTCGGCTCGTCGAACAGCATTACCTTAGGCTGCATGGCCAGCGCCCGGGCGATGGCCACGCGCTGCTTTTGGCCGCCCGAAAGGCTGGCCGGCATGGCCGCTGTCTTTTGCGACAAGCCCACTTTGCGCAGCAGGTCTTCGGCCAGCGCGTTGGCTTCGCCGCGGCCCATGCCGCGCAGCGTGCGCGGCCCCACCGTCACGTTGTCCAGCACCGACAGATGGGGAAACAGGTTGAAGCCCTGGAACACCATGCCCACTTGCATGCGCAATTGGTTCAATTGCGCTTCCGGCAGCAGCATGCCGTCGTCCAGCAAGGTGTGGCCGCAAATATCCACGGTGCCCTCTTGCGCCACTTCCAGCCCGTTGCAGCAGCGCAGCAAGGTGCTCTTGCCCGAACCGCTGGGCCCGATCACGACCACCACCTGCGAAGGCAGCACGTCGAAATCGATCCCGCGCAGCACGGCATGGTCGCCATAAGACTTGTGCAGGCCGCGGATGCGGATCATTTCCTGCGGATTGCCGAACTGGCTCATTGCACCATCCCCCCGGCGCGCAGACGGTGTTCCACCTTGCGCAAAATAACCATGGCGGCGGTAGTCAGGACCAGATAGATCAAGGCCACCACCAGATACGTTTCCAGCGAGCGATACGACACGCTGATGATCTTCTGCCCTTCGTGCATCAGATCGTGGATGGTCAACAGCGACACCAGCGCCGAGTTCTTGATCAGCGCGATGAACTCGTTGCCCAGCGGCGGGATCATCCGCACCACCGCCTGCGGCAGGATGATGATGCGCATGGCCTGCCCGGACGACATCCCCAGCGAACGCGCCGCTTCCGTCTGGCCGCGATCCACGGATTGGATCGCGCCGCGCACGATTTCCGACACGTAGGCGCCGGAGTACATGCCCAGGCCCAGCACGCCGCAGGCGAACGCCGGCAGCGTCACGCCAAACTGCGGCAGGCCGAAGAACCAGATGAACAACTGCACCAGCAAGGGCGTGCCGCGGAAGAACAGCAGGTAGGTGCTGCACAAGTGGTAGACGATGCGGCGCTGCGGGTTGAGCCGGCCGACGCCAACCAGCAGGCCGATGACGCAGCCCAGCAGCAAGGCGCCGGCGGTCACCTCGACGGTGACCAACGCGCCACGCAGCAGCGCGTCGAAGTCGGCGAAGACGGGGGCGAAATCCAGGTTCATTTCGCGGGCGCCTCGAACCACTTGGTCACGATGGCCTGGTAGCTGCCGTCGCTCTTCAACTTCTGCAGCGCGGCGTTCAGCTCACGGGTCAGTTCGGGCTTGCTCTTGGGCACGGCGATGCCGTAGTCCTCGGTCGTCACCTGATCGTTCAGCACGGTCAGGCCGGTCGTGCTTTGCGCGAACAGCTTGGCGGCGGGCTTGCCCGTCACGGCGGCATCGGCGCGGCCGATCTGCACCAGATTGAACATTTCCTGGTTCTTTTCGACTTCCACGCGTTGCACGGCCGGGAAGTGGTCCTTCAGATAGTTGACCGACTTGGTGCCGACCTGCACCGACACCTTGCGACCGTCCAGGTCCTTCAGCGTCTTGATGGGGCCATCCGTCTTGGTCAGCACGACCAGACCGCCGGCGTAGTACGGGTCGGTGAAGTCCACGACCTTGCTGCGCTCGGGCGTGATGTAGATGGCGGACACGGCGATATCGGCGCGGCCAGCCTGCAGGGCGGGAATCAGGCCCTTGAAGTCGATGTCGATCCACTCGACCTTCTTGCCCATGGCGCCTGCCAGCGCTTCGACCAGTTCGATATCGAAGCCGGTGCGCTTGCCGTCTTTGACGAACTCCATCGGCGGGAAGGTGGCGTCGGTAACGGCGCGGATGGTTTCCTGGGCGTGCGCGGGGCCGGCGCTCCAGGCCAGGCCCAGCGTCAGGGCGGCGGTCAGCAATGTGCGGCGAGTGGTCATGGTCAGTCCTATGGGAAAGAGGTACGGCGATGAATACGGCGGAGGGATACGGCGACAGCAGCGGTACAGCATGGAATTCAAGGGCGCGGCGCAAGCCGGGAAACGTCGGGTCAGTGCACCTTCAGGCGGTCGGAAATGCGCCGCGCGGCGCCGACGGTCAGATCGATCAGCGCTTGGGGGCGCTGCGCGGCGCGCGTGGAGGGCGCCATCAGCGTGATGGAGGCCACGGCCTGGTTGGGGCGTTGGAAGATGGGCACGCTGACGCCCCAGACGCCGGCGTCGACTTCGCTGTCGGTCACGGCATAGCCTTGCGCCCGGATCGTTTCCAGTTCATCGGCCAGGCGGGCGGCATCCACGCCGGCTTCGGCGGCCAGATAGGCCAGCGCGGTCTGCAAGCGCGCCTGCGGCATGAACGCCAACAGCGATTTCGCCGAGGCACCGCGCGCCAATGGCAGGCCCCGCCCCTTGGTGAAGGAACAGCGCAGCGGATGCTGGCTTTCCACCATGTCCAGGCACACGGCCTGGTCCTTGACCGCCACCAGCAAGCCGATGGTTTCTCCGGAGGCGGCGGCCAACGCGGCCATGTCGGGCTGCGCTTCGTGGATCAGGAAAGACGATTGGTCAAAGCCCCAGGCCAGTTGGACGCACAGCGGCCCCGGGCCATATTCGCCCTCGTGCTCGGCCACGAACCCCCAGCGTTTCAGCAACGCAACCTGGCGGTACAGCGTGCTTTGCGCCAGGCCGGTCTTTTCGGCCAGCGCGGCGATGGTCAGCGTGCCGTCGTGCCGGGCCAAGGTGGCCAGCACATAAAGGACGCGATCCGCGCCTGCCCCTACCGAGGGATCCGACATCACTCTCAACTCCAATCAATATGGCGCTGAGATTATCAACTTCCGGCTAAATCAGTGCTTTTCATTCCCGCTTATTGAGAAACAACAGGGAAAACCCCGAATTCGAGAACGAAAAAAGGCGCCCGAAGGCGCCAGCAACCGTCCGCCCATGGCCGGCGAACGGCGGCGGACGATACCCCCGAGGGGGCCGGGATCGGTATCAGGCCTGATGCGCGGTCGATCCCAGGATGCGTTCGGCGCAACGGGCCCAGTACAGCAGCCGGGCGTCCTCCTTGACGAAGCCCACCATCTGGAATCCCAGCGGCAAGCCATTGGGTCCACGCGCCACCGGCAACGTGATGGACGGGTTGTGCAATAAGGACCAGATGCGGATGAACGCCGAACTGCCGGTGCTGCTGGCCGGGGGCGCTTCCCCCAGCGTGGAGGGCATGGCCACGGCATCGACGCCCGCCGCCACGTCATAGAAGGCCCGGCGGCAGGCATCGGCCGCGTTCAGGGCGCCGGCGTAGTCCTCCGCCGACAATCCTTCGCCCAGGGTCAGATAGTCGATCAGCCCGGGATCGCACAGTGCGGCGTGATCGCGCTTAAGGGCCGCGTACTCGCGAGCCAGGTCGTAGGCCATGATCACGTCCTGCGCCTCGCCCATCGTGTCGAACGCCGCGGGCATGGCCAGTTCCGTCACCGTCACGCCCGCCGCCGACAAGGCGCGCAAGTTCGCCTCGAAACGCTCGCGCATGCAAGGTTCGGTGTCGGCCCAATCCTTGGGGCGCCACACCCCCACCCGAAAATCGCGCCGCAGCGGCAGGCCGGGGTCGTAGCGCGGGTCGCCGGTGAAGGCGCGCATGAAAAGCGCCGCGTCGTCCACGCTGCGGGAGATCGGCCCAATCACGTCCAATACCCGCGAGTACCGGCGGATACCGACGTAGGGAATGGCGTCCAGCGTGGGCTTGAACCCCACCGCGCCGCAAAAGGCGGATGGCCGCAGGATCGACCCCGCCGTCTGCGTGCCGATGGACAGCGGCGTCATGAAGTCGGCGACCGCGGCGGCCGAGCCTGCGGATGATGCCGCGGGCGTGCGGCTCAAATCATGCGGATTACGTGCGGGCCCGGGCAGCATGATCGCGTGCCGCGACACCGTGTTCTTGCCCAGTACGTTGAATCCCAGGGCGCGCGCTTGCGCCACGACCGGCGCGTCGGCCTCGGGTTGGCGCCCCGGGAAGATCTCCGGATCGCCCAGTTCGGTGGGCATGTCGGCGGTATCGATGGTGTCCTTGATGCCCAGTGGCACCCCGTCCAGTAAGCGCCGCCGGCCGTGGCGGTCCCATTCGCGTGCCCGCGCCAATGCGCCCTCGGCATCCACCCGCACCCAGGCCTGGACGCCGGCGTTGCGCTCGTCGATCCGGTCCAGGCAGGCGTGCGCCCAGGCCTCGCAAGTCAAACTGCCCTGCGCAAGCGCCGCCAACCCCTCGGTGGCGGTCAAGGCGGCGATGGCGCCGGGCGCGGGGCGGCGCACGGCGGACGCCGGGCGGTCAATCGTGTCGGAAGTGGGCAAGGTGCGGCTCCTGTGAAGATAAAGGGTGGCGGGCTACGGCGCGGCCGCCTCAGGCCGGCGGGCTGGCATCGGACGGATGGCCGCCCCGCCCGATGTACAAGTCGCTCATGTGCTGATTGGCCAGCAGGGCCTGCCCGGTGTCGGTCAGCACGATGCGGCCCGAATCCAGGATGTAGCCCCGGTCGCTGAATGCCAGCGCCTGGCGCGCGCGCTGCTCCACCATCAGCACGGCCACGCCGATCTTCGGCAAGCGGCGCACCTCGGCGAACACCTGTTCGGTTAGTGCCGGCGACAACGCGGCCGAGGGTTCGTCCAGCACCATCAGGCGCGGCGAAGACATCAGCGCCCTCGCGAACGCCAGTTGCTGTCGCTCGCCGCCGGACAGATTTTCGGCATGCGTCTTGCGGCGTCCGGCCAGGGCTGGAAACAGGTCGAACATGTCGCGGATGCGCTGATCGCGGCCCTGCACGTGTTCGACCACCTGCAGGTTTTCCAGCACGGTCAGGGCGCCGAACACGTTGCGAACCTGGGGCACATAAGAGATGCCGATGCGCACGCGTTCCTCGACGGGCAGCGCCAGCAAGTCCCGGCCATCGAACGCCATCGCGCCCGCGATGCGCGGCAACAGCCCCATCACCGCCTTGACCAGCGTGGACTTGCCCGCGCCGTTGGTGCCGGCGATCGTGACGATCTCGTTGGCCGCCACGGTCATGTCGATTCCGCTGACGATGTCCACCTCGGCATAGCCGCCGGACAAGCCCTGCATGACGAGCAGACTCATATCACCCCTCCCATGTAGGCTTCGCGCACGCGCTCGTTGGCCAGCACGCTATCGGGCGCGCCCTCTGCGACGACGCGCCCCCCATCCATCACGTACATGCGGGGAACGATCCGCGCCAGTTCATCCAGGTTGTGTTCGATGATCGCCACCGTCAGGCCACGCTGATTCAATTCCACGATGCGCGCGGACAGCTCTTCGATCAGCACCGGGTTGACGCCCGCAAACGGCTCGTCCAGCAAGATGCAGCGTGGCTCCAGCATCAGCAGCCGGCCCAATTCCAAGAGCTTCTTCTGGCCACCCGACAGCTTGCCGGCCGGCTCGTCCGCCACCCGCGACAGGTTCAGGAACGCCAGCAGCTCATGCACGCGTTCGGCATGGCGCGCCTCTTCGCGGGCCACCTCGCGGCGCGCGAAGACCAGTGCCATCAGTTTTTCGCCGCGCTGGTCGGGGGCCGCCGCCATCATGTTGTCAAAGACCGTCAACTGACTGAATTCGCGCGGCACCTGGAACGTGCGCGCCAACCCGCGTCGCACGCGTTGATGCACGGCTACGCCGGTGATGTCCTCGTCCGCGAACCGCACGCACCCCGTGGTGGGCGGAATGTAGCCCGTGACCACCGAAAACAGCGTGCTCTTGCCCGCGCCATTGGTGCCGATCACCCCGACCAGTTCGCCTTTGCGCACTTCGAGCGTAACGTCGTCCAGCGCCTTGAAGCCGCCGAAGCTGGCGCTCAGCCCGGTGATGGAAAGCAGCGTCATGCCTTTCTCCTGCGTGTGGAGGTATTGCCGAACAGGCCCTGCGGCCGATACAGCACCACGCAGATGAGCGCGATGCCGATGATGCCGATCCGTACACTGGCCATCTGGACTTCCGAGATGCCCCCCACGAAGTCCCGCACAAAGCGCGATCCCTCCAGGAATCCGACCAGCAGCGCCGTTCCGGCCACGACGCCGCTCAAGCGCCCCACGCCGCCCAGGATGATGGCGATCCATATGTAGAACGTGATTAGCGGCACGAACTGCTCGGGGCTGATGAAGGTCAGGTAGTGCGCCTGGAACGCGCCGGCCAGCCCTGCCAGCCCCGCGCCCAGCATCAGCGACCGCGTCTTGAACTTGGCCGGGTCCTTGCCCAGGGCGCGGACGGCAACCTCGTTGTCGCGCACCGCTTCGATGACGCGTCCGAAGGGACTGCGGATCACCAGGTGGATCAGCAGCAACGCGCCCGCGTTCACGGCCAACAACAGCACCATGATCCACAGGTCCACGGTTTGCGGCGACGCCCAGCCGGCGAACAGGCGCGGGATGCCAGGCAGGCCGTGCATGCCGCGCGTCAGCCATTCCTCGGTCTGCAAGACCATGCGCACGGATTCCGAAAACCCCAAGGTCACGATGGCCAGGTAGTCGCTGCCCAGCCGCAACGCGATCATGCCCAGCGGATAGGCTGCCAGGGCCGCGAACGCGGCCGCCGCCGCCATGGAGACCGGCACCGGCACGCCCTTCAGCGACAGCAGCGCCGACGTATACGCGCCGATCGCGAAGAAGCCGACGTGGCCGAAATTGATCAAGCCGGTGAACCCGTAGTGCAGCGACAGGCCGAAGGCCAGCAGCATGTAGATCAGGATCCCGATGGCGATTGCAATCAGATAGGCTTCCATCATGTCACCTCGCCGCCATCGGCCGGCCAAAAATACCCTGGGGACGCAACAGCAGCACGCATAGCAGCACCGCGAATGCGAAGACGATCTTGTAGGCCGGCCCCACCACCAGACTGGCGACTTCCTGGGCAATGCTGAACACCATGATCCCGACGATGGCGCCCACTGGATTGCCGATCCCTCCCAGGATCACCGCCGCGAACATGGGCATCAGCAATTCCCAGCCCAGCTCGGGAATCACCACCGCTTTCACGCCCAGCAGCACCCCGCCCAGGCCGCAATAGGCCCCGGCAATGCTCCACAGCGTGACCATCACGCGTCGCCCGCGGATGCCGCTGGCCGCCGCCAGTTCGGGGTTGTCGGCCACGGCCCGCATGCGGCGCCCGGTCGGCGTCATGTGCATCAGGGCGAAGACCAGCGCCAGCGCCGCCACGGCGATGCCCACGATAGCGACATCGGTGGGCAGGATCCGCACGCCGCCGAAGTTCCAGGCCCGGGTCAGGGGAAGGTCAAAGGTGTATTGGTCTTGCCCGGCAAAGAAGGTGATCGTGCTGCGCAAGGCGAACGCGACGCCGATCGAAGCGATCAGCCGGGACACGTTGGAACGGGACTCCAGCGGCCGGAACACCCAGGCATAGAAAAACAGGCTGACGGCGGTGGTCGCCGCGACAGCGGCCAGGCCGCCCGCCAGCATGGACCCGCCAGCCAGCGCCTGGGTAAAAACGGCGGCATAGGCCCCCAGCGTCATGTAGTCGCCGCTGGCGGCGTTGGGAAAGCGGGCAATGCCGAACACCAGCGTAATCGCCAGTGCCGGCAATGCCAGCAGCATCCCGATCACAACGCCGTTGATCCCGGCGTTGATGACGGTGATTGCATCCATCTTATGTTCCCCTTGGAATGGCCGTCAGACCTTGCCGGCGATGACTTCGTTAAGCACCAGCTTGCCGTCGCGGATGTCGAACACGCCGAAATCGGGCACGGTCTCGCCCTGCTTGCCGAAGTCCAGCCGCGAAGAGGCGCCGTCGTAGTCCACCGGTTTGCCGGCGCGCAACGACGCCTGCCCCTGGGCAAAGCCGCTGACTTTCTCGCCGCCGCCCGCCCCCGTCACCGCGCGGATCTTGCCGTTGATGGCCGCCACATCCGCACGAGCGCCCGCTGCCTCGATGGCCAGCGCCAGCGTGATCACCATGTCGTAGGACTGCGACGCAAAAATATCCGGCTCGCGCTTCGTGCGCTTGCGGAATTCGGCGGCGAAACGCTTGTACGCCTGATGCTCGTGCGCCGCCACGTTCGAGATCGAAATGATGCCTTCCGTTGCCTCTTTGCCCAGCGCCTTGACCAGGTCTTCATTGGCGGTCCAGCCCGGCATGATGAATTTGCAGTCCTGACCGGTCTGGAACCACTCCTTGAGGATGATGGTGGCGTCGGGCCGGTACGCGCTAAGCGAAATCACATCGGGTTTGGACGCCAGCACCTTGTTCAGTTCGGTGCGGTACGTGGTCTGGTTGGGCTCGTAGACCGTGAACGCGCTGACGTCCCCGCCCTTCTCCCGCCACGCGTCGCGGAAGTAGTTGGCCTGCCCGACAAAGGTGGAATTGTTGAACGCCATCACCGCCGGCCGCTTGAAGCCGCGC
The DNA here is from genome assembly GCF_057334215.1 of Achromobacter maghribensis. Classification (NCBI taxonomy): domain Bacteria; kingdom Pseudomonadati; phylum Pseudomonadota; class Betaproteobacteria; order Burkholderiales; family Alcaligenaceae; genus Achromobacter; species Achromobacter maghribensis. The sequence continues at coordinate 253,955 of NZ_JBHFII010000005.1, forward strand.
TGGCGCGCCACTTCGGCGAAGGCGCGGCCAAACACGGCATTGGACGCCTGGAACATCCACGCCAGCCCCTGCTTGTTCTCGGTCAGCATCTCGGGCGCGCCGCAGGTGTTCATGGTGATGAGCCCCGCCGCGTTCGTGATCGGCATGGCGGCCAGCCCCACCGACGATGGCCAGATGCCCACCACCGCTTCGGCCTTGTTGATCTCGATGAGCTTCTTCACCGCCAGTACGGCGGCATCGGGTTTGGTCTGGTCGTCTTCGGCGTACAGCTGAATCTGCCGGCCCGCCGCGCCGCCCGCGGCGTTCACTTCCGCAATGGCGATCTTGATGGCCTCCAGCATGGCGGGGCCATACGGTCCGCCGACACCAGTGATGGAGTTAAGCGCCCCCAACCGGAAAGGCGGGGCCGCCTGGGCCTGTGCCCAGGCCAGGCCGGGCACCGCGCCTGCTGCCGCCAGTGCGGCGCTGGCGGCGAGGAAATCGCGTCGGGAAAGATGAGTAGGCTGCGTCATGAAGGTTCCTTGCGGCGTGAACATCGTTGTTCAACTTCGAATAGCCGCCGGCGTAGGCCACGCCGGCGTCCCCTGTAGCTTGGATGCGACTTCGGTACTGCCTGCTGCGGGTGCCGGGACTACGCGATCACCCCCCGCGCGCGCATGCCCGCGATCCTGTCTTCGGACACGCCAAAGCGCTTCAGCACGTCGTCGGTGTGCTGGCCCATCAGCGGCGCCGCGGTGCGCAACGCGCCCGGCGTCCGCGAGAATTTGGTGGGGATGCCAAGGGTCTTCATCACCCCCAGCGTGGGGTGGTCCAGTTCCTGCACCATGCCGCGCGCCAGATAGTGCGGGTCTTGCATTGCCTGGCCGAAATCGTTGATGGGCCCGCAAGGCACCGAGGCCCGTTCGCAGCGCGCGATCCATTCCGCGGCGTCGGCACGGGCGAACTCGGCCTCAAGAATGGGTTCCAGTTCGGCGATATTCGCCAGCCGGTCGGAGTTGGTGACGAAGCGCGGGTCGGCGATCAGTTCGGGGCGCTCCAACACATCGGCGCACAGGCGTTCCCAGGTGCGCTGGTTGGCGGCGCCAATCATGATGAACCCCATGCGCGTGCCGAACGCCTGGTACGGCGCGGACACCCGATGGCGGCTGCCCGTGCCTTCTGGCACGGTGCCGTCGGCAAAGTAGGCGGCGGCCTCCCACACGAACCATGGCAAGCCGCATTCGGCCAGCGCGATATCGATGTGCTGGCCTTCGCCCGTCTTCATCTGGTGGATGCAGGCGGCCAGGATGGCGTAAACCGCCGTCAGCCCCGCGCCCACGTCATAGATGGCGATGCCGGACTTCAACGGCCGTCCGCCCGGTTCGCCCGTCATGCTCATGATGCCGCTCATGCCTTGCGCCACCAGGTCGAAGCCGCCCTTGCCCGCATACGGCCCGGACTGGCCATAGCCGGAAATCGAGCAATACACCAGGCGCGGATTGATCCGCGAAAGCGTCTCGTAGTCCACCCCCAAAGACCGGGTCACGCCCACGCGGTAGTTCTCGACCACCACGTCGGCCCAGCGCGCCAGTTCATACAGCACCTCGCGCGCCTCGGGGTCTTTCAAATTCAGCGCGATGCCCTGCTTGTTGCGGTTGATCTGTGCGAAGCAGGTGGACTCCCCGTTCACATAGGGGCCCATCTCGCGGGAATCGTCGCCCGTGCCGGTCTTCTCGACCTTGATGACCTCGGCGCCCAGGTCGGCCAGCACCATCGTGCAATATGGGCCGGCCATGATCTGGGACAGATCCAGGATCTTGATGCCGGCCAGGGGGGATGCAGCGTGAGTCATGTCGGATCCGTCGGAGTCGGTGGCCGGTCAGCGGCCGGTGAAAACAGGAACTTGCTTGCTGGCGAACGCCATGCGTCCACGCCGATAATCCTCGGTGCCAAAGCAGGCATAGGCTTCGCGGCGCTCGGCCTCGGTCAGCGGGCGGCCTGCGCGCAACTGGCCGGCGAACCGCTTGTGCCAGCGATTCACCAGCGGCGCGGCGGCGGCGATGCGGCGCGCCGCGGCATAGGCCTGCTCGACGACGTGTTCGTCATCCACGACGCGGGTCAGCAGGCCTTTGGACATGGCTTCGTCGGCGCCGAAGACGTGGCCTTCCAACAAAATCTCCAGCACGCGCGTGGCGCCGATGACCGCAATCAGGTCCGCCAGTTCCTGGTGGTCGACGGTCAGGCCGATGCGATTGACGGGGATGCCGAATCGGCTGCTTCGCCCGGCAATCCGGATGTCGCACAATGCGGCCAGCTCCAGCCCGCCCCCTACGCATACGCCTTCGATGCAGGCCAGCGTGGGATGGCGCAGATGCTTCAGCCGGTCCGTCATCGATAGCGTGAAGGCGGCATAGTCCGCCGCCTGCGCCGCGCCGTCGCGATCGTCGCCAAACCCCGCGATGTCGCTGCCGGCGCAAAAAGCACCGCCCGCGCCGCGCAACACCACGCAGCGCACGGCATCATCCGCGTCCAGTTCGCCCATGATCCGGCCGAAATCCCGGTACATGTCCAACGTAAAGGCGTTGCGCTTGGCCGGACGGTTCATCAGCACGGTGGCCACGCCGTCCGGTTCACGGCTCAGGTCGATGCTCATGCCGCCTCCTCCAGCCGCAGCTCGGTGCCTTGCAGCACCACGCGGCCATCCAGGGCCAGCGTGGCGTCCGTGACAATGGTGTCGTAATGCGCCGCCGCCTTGACCGTGCCGCCGATATAGGCGCTGGTGCCCAGCGCCAGCTGGATCGATCCGTAGACGGACTCGTCCGACAGCATGGTGCCGTCCAGCTCGCAGCGCGGATTCATGCCAACGCCCAGCTCGCCCAGGTTGTAGACCAGCGGGTCGTTGAAGCTGGCCAGCAGGTCGCGGAACTGACGGGCCACTGCCCCCCCTTCGATTGCCACGGCCATCCCTTTCTCGATATGGATGCGAACCGGTTCGTCGCGGATCAGCGATACGCCGGGAATGCTGGCGTTCACCACGATCACTCCCTCGGCCGTCCCTTCCACCGGCGCCAGGCTGGACTCCAGGCAATACCCGGCCGAAATGTCTGTCGTATTGGCAAAACCATGCAGCGCCCGGCCCCGGCGGCCGGCGATGCTCATCGTGACGTCCGTGCCCAGCGCCGTCGTCACCCGAGCCGTGTCCGCCCGCGTCAGGGCGTCGGCCAGGCCTTCGATCTGTGGTCGCAACGCATCAAAGTCGGCGTCCCAGCCTTCGGCCAGGAAGAAGTCGGCCTGATGCGATTCCGGCAGGACGATGACTCCCACGCCCGCACGGGTGGCCGCTTGGCGCGCATCCGTATGCGCGGCATTGGCGCGGGTCAGCGCGATCACCAGGTCCGCGGCCCGCATGGCCTGCGCGACCACGGGCGAGAACTGGCGGCCGTGGCGCGTCGAACCGGCAATCTGCAGCAGATTCAACCCCGCGCCCGCCTCGTCCACGGCAATGGCCAAGGGTTCGACATTGTGATCGGTGTGCAGGTCGTACAGCACCAGCACTTCCATGCCGGGCCGGGCGGCGCCCAGTTGGCTCACGACTTTGCGGGCGTTCTTCAGTTTCAACAAGGTATGCATGCAATGCCCCTTATGCCGCGTGCGGCGCGTGGAACCCCGGCGGGCCATTGGCCACGCCTGGCGCCACGGCGGCATGGCGCCGCTGCACGCAGGCCGGGCATTGCGGACCAGGAAGTTGAGATGACTGCACGGCGTCTTTCATTGCCCTGGGCTCCTTGGATGCGTGGGTAAGCCGACGAAGTGAGCCCACTATATTCTTGTGCGTTTTATTGTGTCAACGTTGATTTACAATTTAGCATTCTTAATTGTGCACAATCTTGAGTTCAAAATAATGCTATGCTTGCCGCGACTCAATCCAGGTGCTTTCATGCCCACTAAACGCGCCAATCCCCCCTCTGACGCCGCCCCGACAGAACAGCGCAAGGCGGCCTCGACCCACGACGTCATCCGCGATCTGCGCGAACGCATCGCTTCGCAAGCGCTGTTGCCCGGCACCCGCGTGCCCGAAGAGGATCTGGCCCAGGCCTACGACATCCCGCGCGCTAAGGCGCGGGAGGTGCTGGCCACGCTGGAAGACCGTGCTCTGGTGGAACGAGTGCCCAACAAAGGCGCGGTCGTGGCGCTGGTGGACATGGAGACCACGTATCGCCTCTATCAGGTGCGAGAGGCGTTGGACGGGTTGGCCGTGCGGCTGGCAATCGCCAATGCGACGCCCGCTGATTGGGCGGCCATGCAGGCCCTGCTGGGCGAGCCCTTCGAACAAAGCCTGAAGAACGGCGACATCGAGGCCCACGTGGCCACGATTGAACAATTCCGCAATCACGTCAAAGAACTGGCGGGCAACCCCGTGCTTAGCGACATGATCGAACGCATCTACGACCGCACCCGCGTGTCGATGCGCCGCGTGGCGTTGCTGCCGGGCCGTTCAGAAATGGGAATCAAGCAATATCGTGCCCTGCTGGACGCGATGGTTCGTGGCGACGCCGACGAAGCCGAGCGCTGCGTGCGCGAATTGAACGCCAGCGCCCGCGAATATATCGAGCGCTACAAGAACTACGTCATCTAAGCGGCGACGACAGTCCCCGCGGCCGGGCCCAGCCAGCATTGGCTGACGGCCGGGGCCACGCCCGCGGGCCTCAGGGCGAGGCCGGCGTGTCGTAGTTGTTCAGCCGCACGCCCGACACGCCGCCCACGCTGGGCGATGGCGATGGCGCGGGCGCGGACGCGGCCGGCGCGGGCTGCGCCTGGGGCGCTGCCGTCGGGGTGACCGCTTCCGGCGTCGGAGCCGCCTGCGCGCCGTCGGGGGCCGGGTTTGCCGCCCGGCGCGCACGCTTGGCGTCGTCGGCGCTGGCCACCATCGCAGTCAGTTCGGTCGCCAGAGAGGCGGACTTGCCGTTGCGCGCCCAGTCAGCCGCGCTCTGGCCTTTCAGGTCGCGCGTCGTCACATCGGCGCCCGATTTCAGCAGTAGATCCACCATCGCCTTGTTGCCGCCCAGCGCCGCCATCATCAGCGGCGTCTCGCCGCCTGGCGCCGGGGCGTTCACGATGGCCTTCCTGGACAGCAGCAGGCGCGCCATCTCCATCTGCCCCTTGGAGGCCGCGTAGTGCAACGGCGTCCATCCCAACCGATTGACCTGGGCCCCGCGTGCAATCAGCTGTTTCGCCCGCTCGGTCTGCCCGGCGATCGCCAGGTACATCAGCGGCGTTTCGCCCGCCGGATTCTCGGCATTCACGTCGGTGCGCTTGTCGGCCGCGATCACGTCGAACACCTTCCAGGCGCCGTCCACCACCGCGCGCATCAATGCGGGCTGGCCGTTCTGGTAGCGAACGTTGGGATCGGACCCCTGGGCCAGCAGTTCTTTGATGTCGTTGGGATAGTCGTTGGCGACGTACACCCACCAGTCGCCGGCGTTGGCGGCATGCGCCGCAGGGGTCGCCAATCCGACGGCCAGCGCCAGCAGCGCCCCCCGGCAATGCGACAACAGGACGTGACGAGCGGTCGAAGCGTGGGCGGTCATGGCTATCCTAGCGTTCACATTAAATAATCGGGTTTGAATTATTTCTTTATCTTATTGAAAAGACGGAAGAAATTTTCGGTCGAGGCCTGCGCCACCTCGGCCACGGTGATGCCTCTGAGGTCGGCGATCTTCTCAGCCACGTGGATCACCTTGGAGGGATCGTTGAGCTTGCCCCGATACGGCACGGGCGCCAGGTACGGCGAGTCCGTCTCGATCAGCAGGCGGTCCAGCGGCACCTTGGCCGCCACTTCGTGCACCACCTGGGCGTTCTTGAACGTGACGATGCCCGACAGCGAAATGTAGAAGTTCTGGTCCAGCGCGGCTTGCGCCACTTCCCAATTCTCGGTGAAGCAGTGCATGACCCCGCCCACCTCCGACGCGCGCTCTTCTTGCAGCATGCGCACCGTGTCCTCGGCGGACGAACGCGTATGGACGATCAGCGGCAAGCCCGTATCGCGGGCGGCGCGGATGTGGCGACGGAAGCGTTCGCGCTGCCAGTCCAGCGGCTCCGACAACCGGTAGTAATCCAGCCCGGTCTCGCCGATGGCCACGACCTTCGGATGTTCGGACAACCGGGCCAGCTCTTCCGGGGTGGGGTCCGGCGTGTCTTCGTAATCGGGATGCACGCCCACCGAGGCCCACAGATTGGGCTGCGGCTCGACCAGCGCCATCAGGCCAGGCCATTCGGGCATGTTGACGCTGACGACCAGCGCGTGGGTCACCTGGTTGGCGGCCATCCGGTCAAGGATGGCAGGCAGATCAGCGGCCAGTTCCGGAAAATTCAAATGACAGTGGGAATCGACGTACATGTTTTGACTACGAGAAAAGAGCCGCGGCGCCTCGTTCCGTTTCCGGGAGAAACGCCATGGGATCAGGGACTTACGCCTGGCAGGATAGCACCACGCGTTGCAGGGTGGCGTGCGCGAAAAGCTTGGCGTTCAGCGGATGGGTGGCCAGGGCGCGCTGCCGCGTCAGCCAGCGCGCGGCTTCGGCCACGCGTGCCTTGTCCATGCGCGCGGCAACCTGGGCAACGCCCGCCGCCAGCGCCGGAAAGTAGCGCACCGGCGCCGCCGCGCTAGCCAGCATCAGGTCGGTATAAACGCGTTGCAACGCGTCGATCCATTCACTGGCCGGCACCTTTTCCAGCAATTCGGCCAACGTGCCGACATCAGGCGACTGGCCCTGCGCAAGCGGGCCGATCAGCTGTGACAACCACGGCGGACATGGTGCGTCGCCCGCCTGCGCCAGGCGCAGCGCGGCCAATGGCGCGCCGCCGGCTGCCGCCAGCCATTCCTTCGCGGGTTCAACGTTCTGCCCGCGCAGCCATTGCAGCGCGGTATCCGGATCCGGCGCCGGCAGCGGCAAACGCCGGCAGCGCGACACCAGCGTCGGCAACAGGCGGTCCGGGGCGTCGGCCACCAGCAGGAAGACCGTATGCGGAGGCGGCTCTTCCAAGACCTTGAGCAACGCGTTGGACGACACCACGTTCAGCGCGTGCGCCGGATACAACAGCGCCACGCGCCACCCGCCCCGGTGCGTCGCGGTGTTGAACCACGACTCCAGTGAACGGATCTGGTCGATGCGGATTTCCTTGGACGGCGCGCGCTTGGCGGATCCGGTGGCGGGTTCGGCGTCTTCAGCCGGTTCAGCGGCGTCAGCCCCCTCTTCCACGGCCACGGCTTCGGGACGGATACGGCGCAAGTCGGGGTGGTTGCCGCTGGCAAACCAGGCACAGGCCGCGCAATGGCCACAAGCCAGGCCGTTCTCGGGCGTCTCGCACAGCAGGCTTGCGGCGGCGGCGATCGCGAAGTCCAGTTTGCCGATGCCGGCCAGGCCGTGCACCAGCCAGGCATGGGCGAAACGGTCGCGATTGCCCAGCCAGGATCGCGCCGTGTCCATCTGCCAAGGCAGGAATTGGGGTGCGCTCATGCGTCGGCAGCCAGCAGTGCGCGCAGCCCGGCTTCCAGTTCCGTGCGGATCTGTTCGATGGACTGCGTGGAATCCACGATATGGATGCGGCCGGGGTCGGCCTTCGCGCGGGCATGATAGGCCTCGCGGGTGCGCTCGAAGAACGCCGCGCCCTCGCGTTCGAAACGGTCCGGTTCGCGCGCATCGGCCAACCGGGCACGCGCCACATCCAGCGGCACATCGAAGAGCCAGGTGCGGTCGGGCTGGCCCGCCTGCATCCAGGTTTCCAGCACGGCAATGCGCGCAGCGCCCAAGCCGCGCCCGCCGCCCTGGTAGGCGTAGGTGGCGTCGGTATAGCGGTCGCACACGACCCATGCGCCGCGCGCCAGCGCCGGTTCGATCACCTGGCGCGCATGCTCGCAGCGGGCCGCGAACATCAGCAGGGTTTCGGTATCCAGCCCCATGGTGTCGGTCAACACCAGGGCGCGCAGCTTCTCGCCCAGCGGCGTGCCGCCGGGTTCGCGCGTGGACACCACGTCCACGCCCTGGCCGCGCAAAAAGTCCGCGATCCAGACGGTGTGGGTGCTCTTGCCCGCGCCGTCCACGCCCTCAAGCGTAATGAAGCGTCCGCGTGAGGTCATTGATCTTGTCCTTGTTCTGTTTCGGAGTGGGTGTCGGGGTTGGCGTCAGCCGCCGGGCCAGCATCGGCGGGCGCCGCGGCGGGTGCGCCCGCAGGCGCTGGCGCGGCAGCAGGCGCCGGCACCGCCGCCGGACGCACGGTCTGGCCCTGGCCCAGGATGTACCGGGAAACATTGCGATTATGTCCCGACAGGTTCTCCGCGAATTCGCTGGTGCCGTTACCCCGCGACACGAAGAACAGGTACTTGTGCTGCTCGGGCTGCACCGCGGCCAGCAGCGCCGCCCGGCCAGCCGCCGCGATCGGCGTGGGAGGCAGGCCCGGCCGGGTATAGGTGTTCCACGGGGTATCGGTTTGCAGGTCGCGCTTGCGGATCCGCCCCTGGTAGTTCTCGCCCATTCCGTAGATGACGGTGGGATCGGTCTGCAGCAACATGCCGATCTTCAAGCGGTTGGTGAACACGCCGGACACGCGGCGGCGATCGGGGCCGTGGCCCGTTTCCTTTTCGATGATCGACGCCAGCACCAGCGCCTCGTAAGGGGTAGCCACCGGCAGGTCGGACTGGCGCTTGGCCCAGGTATCCTGCAGGATGCGCTGCCCTTCCTGATAGGCGCGGCGCAGCAGATCGTAATCGGTGCTGCCGGGCGTGAAGACATAGGTGTCGGGGAAGAACAGCCCCTCGGGGTGCTTGATGTCCGAGCCCAGCCGTTCCATCAGCGCTTCATCGCTGACGTCGCCCAAGGTCTGCTTGATATCCGGATTCTCGCGCAGCGCCTGGCGGATCTGGCGGAATGTCCAGCCTTCCAGGAAGGTGATCTGGCGCTGGGTCATGTCACCCCGCGCCAGCCGCTCCAGCAGCAACAAGGGCGTATCGCCGTTGATGGCCTGGTACCCCCCGGCCTTCATCAGCTTGTCCTGTTCCGTCAGGCGCGCCATCCACACAAAGCCGGGTTCCCACATGGGTACGCCGACCGCATTGAGCGCGCGCGCGACCGTGCGCGGGCTGCTGCCCGGGTCCACTACAAAATCGATCCTGTCGGCCGGTAACTGCATGGGCCGGTGCATCCAGCTCCATGCGGCGCCCACGGCCGCCGCGGCGGCAATCACGATGAGCAGGAATGACCACAAGACGTAAAAACGGAGTCGCTTCTTCATAAGTCCCAGAAGTTTAATGGATCGGGCGGAACTGTCGCGGCAAAAGTGGGGCCGGGGTGCCCCGCGCAGCCCTGCGGCCATCGGGGGCTTGCCCCCTGCCGCAAGGGGAAGACGGCTATCATCTGCACTTTGATGTTGCGATAACACCGCCGCCATGCACGCTTTCTACACTTCGATCCCTGTCCGCGCGGAAGGTTGCGCGCAATGCGCGCCGCTGGATGATTTTGTCGTCTTCAGCGCTTCCGGCGCCGATGCCCTGCCCTTCCTGCACGGCCAGCTGACCCAGGACGTCACCGGTCTGCCCGCAGACGCCGCCCGCCTGGCGGGCTATTGCACCGCCAAGGGCCGCCTGCTGGCCACCCTGGTGATGTGGCGCGCCGCCCCCGGCGCGGAAGACGGTCCGCAACTGTATGGCCTGGTGCGCCGCGACCTGTCGCAGGCCCTGCTCAAGCGCTTGTCGATGTTCGTGCTGCGGGCCAAGGTCAAGCTGGGCGCCGCCTCCCTGAACGTCGCAGGCGTCCAGGCATCGCCCACAGAGGCCGCCGCGCTGGAAGCCGTGACCGGCGCCTTGCCCCGCGCCGCCTGGCAGCGCGCCGATCTGCCGTCCGGCACCTGGATCGCGGCGCCGGCGGCCGACGGCCGCCTGCGCTGGTGGTGGATCGCCTCCGACGAACAACTGGACCAGGCCGCTCCGCTGGCTGCCGCACTCGGCCTGGCGCCCGCGTCACAATGGCAAGTGGCCGACCTGGCCGCCGGCATCCCCTGGATCGCCACGGCCACGCAAGACGTCTTCATCCCGCAGACCGTCAACCTTGAACTCATTGAAGGCGTGAGCTTCACCAAGGGTTGTTATCCCGGCCAGGAAGTCGTGGCGCGCAGCCACTATCGCGGCACGGTCAAACGCCGCATGGCTTACGGCACCGTCGCCGACGCCAGCCTGCAAGCCGCGGCGCTGGCTGGCGTGGACGTGTTCGACGCCACCCAGCCTGGCGAACCGATTGGCCGCGTCGTGGATGCTGCCAGTGACGCCGGCGTGGCGTCCGTCCTGTTCGAAACAACGCTGGCCGCCTTGCCCGAAGGCGATCTGCGCCTGGGCGCGGCGGACGGCCCCCGCATCGCCACGGCGCCCCTGCCGTACTCGATCACGCCTTAAGACGTTTCTCCGTTCGGCGCCGGCCCTACACGGCCACGCCGAACAGCGCGCCCACGGCGGCCGTTGCCGCCATCGCCAACGCGCCCAGCACCGTCACGCGCAACGCGGCCGGGCCTTTGGGCGCGCCCCCGGCGCCAGCCGCCAAGGCGCCAAGCGCGGCCAGGCAGGCCACCGACGTGCCAATCACCCAAGGGATCAAGTGGGGCAAAGGCGCGGTCGCCGCCACCACCAGCGGCAATGCGGCGCCCCCCGCGAACGACGCCGCCGAAGCCATCGCGGCTTGCACGGGCTGCGCCCGGTTGTGGATCGAAATGCCCAGTTCGTCACGCGCGTGCGCGTCCAGCGCGTCATGACGGGTCAACTGGCGCGCCACCTGTCCCGCCAGGTCGCGCGTCAGGCCACGTCCCACATAGATGTCCACCAATTCCGCCAACTCTTCTTCCGAGTTGCCTTTCAGCGAACGCTGCTCGAGGCGCAGGTCCGCGGCCTCGGTATCGGCCTGCGACCGCACCGACACGTATTCGCCTGCCGCCATCGACAGCGCCCCCGCCACCAGGCCGGCCAGGCCCGACGTCAGGATGGCGCCATGCGTGGCCTGCGCCGCCGCCACACCCGTGATCAGGCTGGCGGTGGAGACAATGCCATCGTTGGCGCCCAGCACAGCGGCGCGCAACCAGTTGCTGCGGAAAATCCGATGATGTTCTTTTGAAGGCATTGCGCGGTACCCAAACGGCGCGTGACAAGTGCGGCATGCGCCCGGCCGCCAAGGCCGGACGCGCACCGCGCCGCATTCATCGCGGCGTCACGCGTACCGCGGTAAGCAAGCCTATCACGCACATCGTGGCCTGCTCGCCTTCGTACGCATGTACTTCGACCTGGCAGATGGACAAGCGCTTGCCTGGCTTCACCACCCGGCCGCTGGCGACAAAGCGGTCGCCCTTGGCCGGCGCCAGGAAGTTCATCTTGAACTCCGAGGTCAGGACGTCCTCGCCGGGCCCGAATAGCGTGTATGCGGCATAGCCGCCCGCGCTATCGGCGATCGTCGTCGAAATGCCCGCATGCAGGAAACCGTTCTGCTGGCACAGGTCGGCGCGGTAGGGCAGCACGATGTCCACCCTGCCCGGCTCCACCACGTCCAGCCCGGCGCCCAGCAGCCGCATGATGCTTTGCTGGTCGAAACTGGCCTTGACCCGTGCGGCCGGGTCGGACGGCGCGTGATGCCCGGCCATGTCAGTCCTGCTCGCGCTTGACCAGGTTGACGATGCTGGAGAAGTCCAGCTTGCCCGATCCGCCCGAGCTATGCAGCGAATACAGGTTGCGCGCCAGTTCGCCCAACGGGATGGAGGCGCGCGCCGACAGCGCCGCCTCGGCCGCCAGACCCAGGTCCTTCAGCATCAGGTCCACGCCGAAGCCGCCCGCATAGCCCTTCGAGGCCGGCGCATGGTCCATGACGCCCGGCCACGGGTTGTAGAGTTCGGTGGCCCAGTTGCGGCCCGAACTCTTGGCAATGATGTCGGACAGGACCTTCGGGTCCAGGCCGTTGGCCACGCCCAGCGCCAGCGCCTCGGACGTGCCCGCCATCAGGATGCCCAGCAGCATGTTGTTGCAGATCTTGGCCACCTGGCCGGCGCCTGCGGGGCCTGCGTGGAAGATGTTCTTGCCCATCTTCTCCAGCACGGGGCGCGCGCGCTCCAGTGCGGCGCCCTGCCCGCCGACAATGAACGTCAGCGTGCCAGCGGCCGCGCCGCCGGTGCCGCCCGACACCGGCGCGTCGATCATGGCGATGCCGCGCACGTCGGCCGCCTGCGCCACCTTGCGCGCCGAATCCGGCGCGATGGTGCTGCATTCGATGACCAGCGCGCTGGTCGGGATCTTGCCCAGCAGGTCCTCGCCCAGATACAGGCCTTCCACGTGCTTGCTGGCCGGCAGCATCGAGATGACCACGTCGGCGCCCTTGACGGCTTCGGAGGCGGATGCTGCCGCCTTGGCGCCAGCGTCGGTCAGCAGCTTGACGGCGGCCGGCACCAGGTCGAACACCGTCAGGCTGTGGCCCGCCTTGACCAGATTCAATGCCATGGGCGCGCCCATGTTGCCCAAACCGATAAACGCGATACTGCTCATGATGTCTTGTCTCCTGTTGCTATTGCTGTAGGTATGGATTCATCGTGACCTGCATGACGGAAATCTTGGGTGGCCGGTCCGCAGTGCGTACCGGCCGGCGCGTCAACGCCCTTCCTGGCCCAGATCGGCCAGGGGATGCGGCTCGCCTTCGGGCCACGGTTCTTCAAAGAACTTCTGCACCCAGGCATCGGTCGCCATGTCCATGACAGCCGGATTCCAGCGCGGGTTCTTGTCTTTGTCGACCAGCAAGGCACGGATGCCTTCGGCGAAATCGCCGTGCGCCGTGCAGGCCAGCGCGGCGATGTATTCGGTGCGGAACACGTCGTCCAGCGACCGCAGGCGCGTGCGCTGCTGCAAGGCGAACGCCAGGCGCACCGAACCCGGCGAGCCCGCCAGCATCGTCGTCGCCGCGCGCGCCAGCCAGGGATCGGCATGGTCTTTCAAGAGCGCGACCTCTTCGTAGATCTCGTCCAGCCGATTGCCGTTGCACAGGTTGTTGATCTGGAACGAGTGCTGGCGCAGAGGACCCGGGTCCAGCGGCGTCTGCGGCTCCAGCGCCGTCAACGCGCGGCGCAGCAGTCCATCATTCAACGAACGCGGCGCCAGCGACGTTTCCGTCGCGCCCGCGCCCTGGCCGGCCCAGGGTTGCTCTTCCAGCGACGCCAGCAGCTTCGGCCAATCCGCGTGGTTCAAGCGGAAATCCGCCAGACCCGCGAAGAAGGCGTCAGCGGTGTTCACGTGCGCGCCCGTCAAGGCCAGGAACAGGCCGATGCGGCCCGGCATGCGGTTCAGCAGCCAACTTCCGCCCACGTCCGGGAACAGGCCGATGGATACTTCCGGCATCGCCAGCCGCGAGGTCTCGCTGACCACGCGATGGCTGGCGCCCATCATCAAGCCGATACCGCCCCCCATGACGATGCCGTGGCCCCAGCACAGCACGGGCTTCGGATAGGTATGGATGCGGTAGTCCAGCCGGTACTCGTGCTCGAAGAAGCGGCGCGCATACGCGTTGCTCCAGCCGCTCTTGCCCTGATTCTCGCCCATGCTGCGGTACAGGCCATGCAGGTCGCCGCCCGCGCAGAATGCCTTCTCGCCGGCGCCTTGCAGCACCACCAGGGCCACGCCCGGATCGCGCGCCCATTCGTCCAGGCGCGCCGCCAGCAAGTCCACCATTTCCAGCGACAGGCCGTTCAGGGTCTGCGGCGCATTCAGCGTCGCGATCCCGAACCGCATGCCGTTCGCCGCACTTCTTTCTTCGAACAATACCGGTGCATTCATCTTATGTCGGCTCCTTTTTCCAACAATTGGCGGGCAATGATCACGCGCATGATCTCGTTGGTGCCCTCCAGGATCTGATGAACGCGAGTATCGCGCACCAGACGCTCCAAGGGATAGTCCCGCAAGTATCCGTAGCCGCCATGAATCTGTTGCGCGTCCAGGCAAATCTGGAAGCCCATATCCGTCGCGAAGCGCTTGGCCATGGCGCAGTAGGTCGCCGCATCCTGCGCGCCCGCATCCAGCTTGCAGGCAGCCAGACGCACCATCTGGCGCGCCGCGACCAGATGCGTGGCCATGTCGGCCAGTTTGAACTGCAAGGCCTGGAATTCCGCCAGCCGGCGGTTGAACTGGCGGCGCTCGTCCATATAGCGGCGGGCGGCGTCCAGGGCCCCCTGCGCCGCGCCGACCGAGCAGGTGCCGATGTTGATGCGGCCGCCATCCAGGCCCTTCATGGCGATCTTGAAGCCCTCGCCTTCCTGGCCCAGCAGGTTGCCGGCCGGCACGCGCACGTTCTCGAACGTGATGGGGCGCGTGGACTGGCTGTTCCAGCCCATCTTCTCTTCCTTGCGGCCGTAGCTGATGCCCGGGGTATCGGCCGGCACCGCGAACGCGCTGATGCCGCCCGCCCCTTCGCCTCCGGTGCGCGCCATCACCACCAGCAGATCGGTGTCGCCGCCGCCCGAAATGAAGGCCTTGGCCCCGTTCAGGACATAGTCATCGCCGTCGCGCTGCGCCCGGGTGGACAGGGATGCGGCGTCGGAACCGGCGCCCGGCTCGGTCAGGCAGTACGAAGCCAGCTTCTGGCCACTGGCCAGTGCTGGGCCCCAGGCCTCGCGCAACGCGGGCTGTCCCCACTTTCCGACCATCCAGGTCGCCATGTTGTGGATCGTCAGGAATGCGGTCGTCGACGGGTCCACCGCCGCCATTTCCTCGAACACCAGCGTGGCGTCCAGGCGCGGCAGCCCCAGCCCGCCGATCTCTTCACTGGCATAGATGGCGCAGAAGCCCATCTCGCCCGCCCGGGCGAAGGCCTCGCGCGGGAAAATGCCTTCGGCGTCCCAGCGCGCCGCATGGGGCGCCAACTCGCCTTCGGCGTAGTCGCGGGCGGCCTGCGCGAACGCGCGCTGCTCGTCGGTCAGTTCCAAGTCCACAGCCTGTCTCCTGTTGTCATCGGTATTGTCTGTTGGCGTTGCTGCCGCCTCGTGAACGTCAGCCGGTCGATTTTGACATGACGTTAACGTAAACGTAAGTGCGAACCGTGTTTATGTTACGCCGGTTGCCACCGGCCGATTTGTCTTATTGATGACAATGTGGGCGGTGCCCCAGGACGCGCCAGGCGGCCCAGGCGCCGCAGGGGCGAGGGTTACAGCAAGCCCGCGGGGCGCACCCTGCCGTTCCTGGCCGTTTTGGCGCGGCGGTGTTCCGCGCGGCGGCGGCGCGACTCTTTGGGATCGAAACTCAACCCGCGGTAGATCTCCACGCGGTCGCCGTCCGCCAGCCTGGCTTGCGGCTCGGTCGCGCGGCCAAAAATCCCCACCCCGCGTTCCCACGGCTGCACAACGGGAAAGGCCTGCGCAAATCCGCTGGCGGCCAACGCGTCGGTTACCGTCGCGCCCTCGGGCAACTGGATTTCACGCAGCCACACATGGCCCGGCAGGGCGTAGCAGACGCTGATGTTCAACAGCGCCGCGCCGGTGGGTTCATTCCCCATACTTGGCCTGCGCCCGCTTGGTGAAGGAATCGATGAAGCTGGTCGCAATGCGGTTGAACACGGGCCCCACCACCATTTCCAATGCGCGATTGGAAAACGCGTATTCCATGGTGAACAGCACCTTGCAGGCGTCTTCGGCCAGCGGCTGGAATTCCCAATGCCCGATCAGGCTGGAGAAAGGGCCATCCACCAGCTCGAGGTCGATCCGGTCGGGATACACGTGGGTGTTGCGCGTGGTGAAGCGCTGCTTCATCCCCGCGAAGCTGATCAGGATAGAGGCCTGCATGCCGTGTTCGTCGCGGGTCTGCACCTCGGCGCCGCCACACCACGGCATGAACTCGGGGTACTTTTCCACGTCGGCGACCAGATCGAACATCTGGGCGGCGCTGTAAGGCACCAGGACGGATCGTTGTACTTTGTGCATCGACTATCGCAAATGGCTAGAATGGCAAGATTTTACCGGCACCGCACGACCTGGGCCTAATAACGGGAAAAGCGCGGCGTGGCACGTCCAACCCGGCCCCGCCAGTCAGCCCCCCGAAAAGACCCGCAAAGCCCCCAGGCAAAAAAGGCGTTATGAGCATTATCGACAATCGCAAGGCCACGCACGACTATTTCATCGAAGACCGCTACGAAGCCGGCCTTGTCCTGCAAGGCTGGGAAGTCAAGGCGATCCGCGATGGCCGCGTGCAGCTCAAGGAAAGCTACGTCATCGTACGCGATGGCGAACTGTACCTGCTGGGCATGCACGTCAGCCCGTTGCCGACGGCCTCCACCCATATCCACCCCGACGCCATGCGCACGCGCAAGCTGCTGCTCAAGGCCGAGGAAATCAGCAAGCTCATCGGCAAGGTCGAGCAGCGCGGCTACACCTTGGTGCCGCTGAACCTGCACTACAAGAACGGGCGCATCAAACTGGACTTCGCCCTGGGCCGCGGCAAGAAGATGTTCGACAAGCGCGACACCGCGCGCGAAAAAGACTGGCAGCGCGAGAAAGAACGCATCATGAAGCACGACACGCGGGCCCCTCGCAAAGACAAGGCCGACTGAGTTCAGGCGGCGGCCGCCAACGCGGCAGGCTCGCCCTGCCCGCCCAGCCCCACGATGCGGTTGCGCCCCGCCGACTTGGCTGCATAGAGCTTGCGGTCGGCCTTTTCGAAGAAGACCTGCAGGCTCTCGCCGGGCAGCCATTCGGCGATGCCCGCGCTGAACGTGTATGAAATGGTGCTGCCACCGTGCGAACAAGGCGTTCTGTGCACGGAATCCAGCAGCCGCCCCGCCACTTCCATGACGGCATCGCCGCGCATATCCGGGAACAGCACGCCGAATTCTTCGCCGCCCACCCGGCCGACGTGGTCGCCCGTGCGCAGCGTGGCCGTCGCCAGCAAGCCAAAATGCCGCAACACCGCATCGCCCGCCGCATGGCCGTGCGTATCGTTGATGGCCTTGAAGTGGTCAATGTCCAGCAACAGCAGGGTCAACGGCCGGCGCATGCGCAGCGCCTGCGCGCAATACCGCTCCGCCTGCATCCACCACGCCTTGCGCGACATCAGGCCGGTCAGGAAATCGGTATTGGCTTCGTTCTCGCGGTCGGCCAGCATGCGGTCGTGGATAACCATGATGGTGCCCAGCGTCAGGCAAGGCATCACCAACACGCCCAGCGTCAAATAGGCAATATTCCATACGCTGGGTTCAAGCAGGGTCTGCGGCGGCACCAGGTGCAGCAGGTGGGCGCCGGCCCGCACGGCGCAGATCGCGGCAGACACCATCGCCACCGACCACACGAAACGGTAGCTATAGCGCGAGCGGTGCGTCGGCATGTTGCGCTGCACGGTGAACGCCACGGCCAGAAGAAACCCCATCTGCAGCAGCGACATCGCCACGATGCGCGGCCCGACTTGCCAATCCACGTACGTATAACCCAGCAGCACCCCCAGTGCCGCCAGGCAACCGAGCGTCATCAGGTGACGCGGCACGCCAAGGCCCATCAATCGCCGCACGCCCGTGTAGTACGAGCAGAGCGCAAGCGCGATGGCCGAGTTCGGCACGATGACGGACAGCCACAGGGGCGCCGCCGTGCTCTGCAGGCCAAACGTAAAAAACGCCAACAGCGTGAGCAAGTTGGCGAGTATGGTTTCGCGAATGCCGGCCATGCCGCTGCGCGCCAGGGATCCCAGCACGCACAAGGACAGCACTCCCGCCAGCCCTGCTATCAAAAGCAAATTCACGGGAGCGATCATGGCCAGGGCGCCGCAAGGCGCGGTGTCAAGTGTTGCGCGTGGACTTCACAATGGTCATGGCGGAAGCGATCATGCCGCCCACGTCCGCCAAGTTGGCCGGCAGGATCAGCGTATTGCCTTCCTTGGCCACATTGCCGAACGCCTCGACGTAGCGCTCGGCCACCTTCAGGTTCACAGCCTCCATGCCGCCCGGATGCTTCACGGCATCGGCGACTTGCATGATGGCCTTGGCGGTCGCTTCGGCGATCGCCAGCACGGCGGCGGCCTCACCCTGCGCCTGGTTGATCTGCGCCTGCTTTTCGCCTTCCGAGCGGGCGATGGCAGCTTCACGCTCGCCGGTGGCGATGTTGATCTGTTCCTGGCGGCGGCCTTCCGAGGCCGCGATCAGCGCGCGCTTTTCACGTTCGGCGGTAATCTGCGCCTGCATCGAACGCAGGATCTCGTTGGGCGGCGTCAAATCCTTGATCTCGTAGCGCAAGACCTTCACGCCCCAATTCAGCGCGGCCTCGTCCAGCGACGACACGATGTTGCTGTTGATGGAATCGCGCTCTTCGAAGGTGCGGTCCAGTTCCATCTTGCCGATGACGGAACGCAAGGTGGTCTGCGCCAGCTGCGTGATGGCCGAGATGTAGTTGGACGAACCGTAGGACGCGCGCATCGGGTCCGTCACCTGGAAGTACAGCACCCCGTCGACCTGCAATTGCGTATTGTCGCGCGTGATGCAAACCTGGCTGGGCACGTCCAGCGGGATTTCCTTCAGCGAGTGCTTGTACGACACGCGCTCGATGAACGGGATGACGAAGCCCGCGCCGGGCGACAGAACGCGGTCGAACTTGCCCAGGCGCTCGACCACCCAGGCGTGCTGCTGGGGAACGATGGCGATCGACTTGATGACGATCAGGATCGCCAGCGCGACGACGACGAGCAGGACGATAGTGGAAGTATCGATCATGATGTAAAGCCTCTCCTGGAGTAAGTGCGAGGGCGCCTTTACCTGCCGGCAAGGGCGCCCGCTGCGGGCTGCGCCTGGCGCAAGCCGGTTCTATTGTGCCGAGCCCGGCGTGCCCCGGGGGGTCAGCACCAGGATCGAACCACGCAGTTCGGTAATGATGTGTTCGCCGGCGCGCGGCGTCTGGCCGTGGGCCAGCTCGGCCTGCCAGTGCGCGCCGCGATACCAGACGCGCGTAGTGCCCTGGTCGGACCAGGCTTCCACCGCCACCGTCTGGCCGATATCCAGATTGACGTCGGCATTGCGGGCCGAATTGACCTCGCGCTTTTTCAGGACGCGTGTTTTGCGTAGCAGCAGCAAGCCCAGCAGCAGCACGACGCCGCACGCCACCAGTTGCCATTCCAGGCCGGCGCCCAGCCAGGCGGCAACGCCCGCGGCCGCCAATCCCAGGGCCACCAGCAGCAAATAGAAGGTCCCCGTCGCCAGTTCCCCGATAAGGGCCAGCGCGGCCAGTCCCAGCCAGATCCACATAGTCTTAAGGTCGCCTGAAAGGATGAGTCGTGAGCGGATTGTACGTATTTCCGGGACGCAACGGGGCCGGATGGCGTCCTCGTGAGCATTCGCACTGGATTATGATGTGCGTAGATGCCGCGGTCCCATCCGGATCGTCGGCATCCGCCCCTTCCACGCACAAGCTTCCATGACCGCTGCAATATCTTCCGCCCTACCCGTCCTGATCCTGCACACCGGCGATCCGGACGACACGCTTAAAAGCCAGTTCGGCGGCTATGCCGAACAACTGGCGCAAGCGGCCGGCCTGGCCACGGACGCCGTCGAAGTCGTCGCCGTGCACGAGGGCCAGCGCCCCCAGGCTCCCGCCCGCTATCGCGCCGCCCTGATCACCGGCTCGCCCGCCATGGTCACGGACAAGGAACCCTGGAGCGAAGACACCGCCGCCTGGCTGCGCGATGCCGCCACGGTCGGCCTGCCCATGTTTGGCGTCTGCTACGGCCACCAGTTGCTGGCGCACGCGCTGGGAGGCAAGGTCGGCTATAACCCCGCCGGCCGCGAAGTGGGCACGCAAACGGTCGAACTCCTGCCGCCAGCGGCGGGCGACAAGCTGCTTGCCGGCCTGCCGCCCACCTTCCCCGCGCAAATGCTGCACGCCCAGACCGTGCTGCAACCGCCGCCCGGCTCGGCCGTGCTGGCGCGCTCGGACCTGGACGAGCATCAAATGATCCGCATCGGCCGCAACGTGTTTTCCACCCAGTTCCACCCCGAATTCGGCCCGGACTTCGTCCGCGCGCACCTCGAGCGCTACGGCCGCCGCTACGCCGCCGAAAACCTCGACATTCCCGACCTCTCGGCCAATGTCCGCGCGACGCCGGTGGCGGGCGGCCTGCTGCGCCGGTTCCTGGATGTCTACGCGCCTGCCTGACCGGCCTGCCCGCACGCAACATCCGGAGTGCGGCGTCCGGATGCCTTTGAGACCATGGGGTCATCGCGCATCTGACCATGCGCCCGACAGGAGTCCCGTATGAGCCCAGCCGCCGCCCCCTTGAGCAAACAGCATGCCGCCGCCGTCGAGCGCGCCTGCCGCGCCCTGGAGGCCGAGCAGCCGCCCGATCTGTCCGCCCTGGCGGAACAGGCCGGCATGAGCCGTTTCCATTTCCACCGCATCTTCAAGGCCGCCACGGGCATCACGCCCAAGGCGTATGCCAATGCCCTGCGCGCCAGCCGCGCGCGCCAGCAGCTCAAGCAAAGCGCCAGCGTCACGGACGCCATGTACGAGGCTGGCTTCAATTCCAGCGGCCGCTTCTATGAAGCCGCGCCGGCCATCCTGGGCATGACCCCCACCGCCTTCCGCAGGGACGGCGAAGGCGTGGATATCCGCTTCGCCGTGGCCCAATGCTCGCTGGGCGCGCTGCTGGTCGCGGCCAGCAGCACCGGCATCTGCGAAATCGCCCTGGATGCGGACCCCGAGCGATTGGTCCGCAACCTGCAAGACCGCTTCAAGGCCGCCCGGCTGATCGGCGCGGACACGGAATTCGAAGCCTGGGTGGCCGCCGTGGTGGGCTTCGTCGAAGACCCTTCCCGTGGCCTGGACCTGCCACTGGACGTACGTGGCACCGCTTTCCAGCGCCGCGTCTGGGAAGCCCTGCGCGACATTCCCGCCGGCACGACCGCCACCTACACCGACATCGCCGCACGCATCGGTTCGCCGCGCGCCGTGCGCGCCGTGGCCCGCGCCTGCGCCACCAACAACATCGCGCTTGCCATTCCCTGCCACCGCGTCGTTCGCACCGACGGCTCGCTGGCCGGCTACCGCTGGGGCATCGAACGCAAACGCGTGCTACTGGCTCGGGAAGCGCACGCGGCCTGATCTTGCCGTAACCCCGCCGCCCGCCATCGTCATGGCGCGGCGACGACCTGCGCTTTGGCGGTTTCAGCAAGGAACGACTCGATGGCCGCCGCCAGGGCAAGCGGCGTTTCGTTCATGGGATAGTGTCCGGCGGCCCTCAGCACTTCAAGGCTCGCCAGGCGATACCGGCGAAGATAGGTGCCGGCCATCAACGCCGCATTGAACGTCGGATCGTGTTCGCCCACCAGCACCTTCACTGGATGCTGCCCCGTGATCTCGTCGCCGAAGTCCGTATCGGCCCACGCTCGGAGATACGCGGCGAATGCGTCGGGCGAAGAACACGCTACCGAATACGCGGCCTTCCATTGCACCCAGGCCGGGGGCAACCGCTTGCCGGTGCTGCGGTCGATGATGGTTCTGCGATGCTCCGCTTGTCCGGCGGCACCATCAAGCAAGCGCCGCGTCGCTGCGTCGTACCGGATGCCGCCGCAAGGCACGGGAGCGATCGCCACCAGGCCCCGCACCCGGCCCGGGGCCAACGTGGCGACGCGTTCCATTGCCATGCCACCCATGGAATGCCCGATCATGCTGAAGGCGTGGAATCCGAGTTCGTCGGCAAGCGCCAGCGCGTCGACGGCGATCTCGTCGATCGTGTATGCCCCGGGCTCTGCGCGCCTGCCGCCATAGCCGCGATAGTCCATGAACACATAGCTGTAGACGTCCCGCGAGAGCCAAGGCTCGATCGGCTCGAACGAGCGGGCGTCGCCAAACCAGCCGTGCAGGACGAGAACGGCGTGAGGGCCCGTCCCCACGCGATGAAAAGTACTGGGCATATCGCCTCCGATGCGTATGGAAAGCCGGCGCCCCCGAACGCGCCGCCGACATGGAATCGTAGGCTCGCCTGCCCTGGCCCGCCTTCGTAAACAGGCCAATGAATATAGAATTCGGGCCATGCGCAATACGCTGCTCGATCCCTACGAAGACATCCCGCGCGACGTGGTCGTCACCGCGAACGATTACCCCGCCAACTCGACGTTCCCCGTGCACGCGCATCGGCGAGGCCAGTTCGCGTTTGCCTCTCGCGGCGCCATCAGCGGCGCCACGCCCGACGGCCGGTGGCTCGTTCCGCCGCAACGGGCCTGCTGGCTGCCCGCGGGCATGGCGCACGAGATGACCATGTCGGGGCACGTGACGATGCTCAATGCCTTCCTGTCGCCGCGCGAGGCGGATGCCGGCCGGATGCCGGCCCATTGCTGCGTCTATGGCGTTTCGGCGTTGCTCAAGCATTTGCTTGAAGAGGCCGTCGACCTGCCGCCCCTGTACGACGAGCACGGGCGAGCGGGCAAGCTGATGGCAATGCTGACGGCGGAAATAGCGTTCATGCCGCGCCTGTCGCTTCATGCGCCCTTGCCGCGCGACCCCCGCCTGGCGCGCGCGTGCCGGGAAATGTTCCAGGCGCCGTCGATTGCGATCGGGCTGGACGCCATGGCGTCCAGCGCGGGCATGAGCCGGCGCACCTTCACCAGACTGTTCCGTGCACAAACCGGCGTAAGCGTCGCCGCATGGCGCCAGCAGGTTTGCCTGCTGGCCGCCATCGAACGCTTGAGCCAAGGCCAGGCCGTGACCCGGGTTGCGTTGGACCTGGGCTACGCCAGCCCTAGCGCCTTCACCTCAGCATTCCGCCGGACGATGGGCGATACGCCGACCCGATACATGGAAGTGCGCCCGGCGGCGTGACCGCAAGGCCCTGCCCTACGCTTCACACGCTTGCTGCCCCGAGGGCGTTTTCTTGCCCGGAAAGGCCGGCGACAAGAAAAAAGCCCCGCATCGTTTCCGATGCGGGGCTTTTTGATCAGCCAGCCAGTCGTTACTTGGCCAGGCGCTGCCAGGTGTCGACAACGGTATCCGGGTTGAGCGACATCGACAGGATGCCCTCGTCCTTCAGCCATTGCGCAAAGTCCGGGTGGTCGCTGGGGCCTTGGCCGCAGATACCCACGTACTTGTTGGCGGCCAGGCAAGCCTTGATCGCGCGGCGCAGCATGAACTTCACGGCTTCGTCGCGTTCATCGAAGTCGGCGGCCAGCAGTTCCATGCCCGAATCGCGGTCCAGGCCCAGCGTCAACTGGGTCATGTCGTTGGAACCGATCGAGAAGCCGTCGAAGTACTGCAGGAATTCGTCGGCCAGGATGGCGTTGGACGGCACTTCGCACATCATGATCAGCTTCAGGCCGTTTTCACCGCGCGCCAAACCGTGCTTGGCCAGCAGGTTGACGACCTTTTCCGCCTGGCCCACGGTACGCACGAACGGCACCATGATCTCGACGTTGGTCAGGCCCATGTCGTCGCGCACCTTCTTCAGCGCTTCGCATTCCATGCGGAAGCACTCGGCGAAGTCTTCGGCGATGTAGCGCGACGCGCCGCGGAAGCCCAGCATGGGGTTCTCTTCCTCGGGCTCGTAACGCGAACCGCCGACCAGCTTGCGGTACTCGTTGGACTTGAAGTCCGACATGCGCACGATCACCGGCTTCGGGTAGAAGGCGGCGGCAATCGTCGCCACGCCTTCGGCCATCTTCTCGACGAAGAACGCACGCGGGCTGGCGTGCCCGCGGGCCGCCGATTCCACGGCCTTCTTCAATTCGCCGTCCACATTCGGGTAGTCCAGGACCGCCTTGGGGTGAATGCCGATATTGTTGTTGATGATGAATTCCAGGCGAGCCAGGCCCACGCCGCTGTTCGGAATCTGCGCAAAATCGAACGCCAACTGCGGATTGCCCACGTTCATCATGATCTTCAGATCGATGGCGGGCATGTCGCCGCGGCGCACTTCTTCCACTTCGGTTTCGATCAGGCCGTCATAAATGCGGCCTTCGTCGCCTTCCGCGCAAGACACGGTCACGGCCTGGCCTTCCTTCAGCAGGTCGGTCGCGTTGCCGCAGCCCACGACAGCCGGAATGCCCAATTCGCGCGCGATGATCGCCGCGTGGCAGGTACGGCCGCCGCGGTTCGTCACGATCGCGGCCGCGCGCTTCATCACGGGTTCCCAGTTGGGGTCCGTCATGTCGGTGACCAGCACGTCGCCCGGCTGAACCTTGTCCATGTCCGAAATGTCGGCGACGACACGGACGGGGCCCGCGCCGATCTTCTGGCCGATTGCGCGGCCGGTGATCAGGACCTGGCCGGTCGCCTTCAGGCGATAGCGCTGCTGGACGTCGTTCACGCCCTGCTGCGACTTCACCGTTTCCGGACGCGCTTGCAGGATGTAGATCTTGCCGTCGACGCCGTCGCGGCCCCACTCGATGTCCATCGGGCGCTTGTAGTGCTTTTCGATGATGACGGCGTAGCGCGCCAGTTCATTGACCTCGTCGTCGGTCAGCGAATAGCGGTTGCGCTCGGACACCGGCACGTCCACCGTGCGCACGGCACGGCCTTCGGGACGCTCGGGGTCGAATTCCATCTTGATCAGCTTCGAGCCGATGCGGCGGCCGACGATGGGGAATTTGCCCTGAGCCAGCGTGGGCTTGAAGACGTAGAACTCGTCCGGGTTGACCGCGCCTTGCACGACGGTTTCGCCCAGGCCATAGGACGACGTGATGAACACGACGTCTTCAAAGCCCGATTCGGTGTCGATGGTGAACATGACGCCGGCGCTGCCCTTGTCGGAACGCACCATGCGCTGGATGCCGGCCGACAAGGCCACATCGGCGTGAGCGTAGCCCTTGTGCACGCGATAGGAAATGGCGCGGTCGTTGTACAACGACGCGAACACGTGGCGGATCTTGTCCAGCACGTCATCGATGCCGACGACGTTCAGGAAGGTTTCCTGCTGGCCGGCGAACGAGGCGTCGGGCAGGTCTTCCGCGGTGGCGGACGAGCGCACGGCGAACGAGCCCTTGCCGTCGGCGTCCAGCTTGGCGAAGGCTTCGCGGATCTGGGATTCGAATTCGGCCGAGAACGGGGCCTCGACCAGCCATTGACGGATTTCCGCGCCGGCGTTGGCCAGCTCGCGTACGTCTTCGGGGTTCAGCGTCGTCAGGCGTTCAGCGATGCGCTTGTCCAGGCCCGACGCCTTCAGGAAGTCACGGAAGGCGTCAGCGGTCGTGGCAAAGCCGCCCGGCACGCGGACACCCGCGCCAGACAGCTGGCTGATCATTTCGCCTAGTGATGCGTTCTTGCCTCCTACCGAGTCCACGTCCGTCATGCGGAGCTGCTCGAACAAAACAACGTACGACATTGAAGTCACCTTTTACAATGGAATGAAAGCGAGTTTGGTCAATGCATGGATAGGCGGAAAACTCCGCATTTTCAAACGCTGACCAAACTGGCCTTGGACCGCCCTTGGGGTGACTTATAGGGGCCTGATTGTACTCGGTGGAGTACCGTCGGCTATCTGACTGGTTGGAATTTTTTACACATGACATCTACCCCGATCGTACGCACGGTATACATCGTTTCCGACAGTACCGGCATCACCGCCGAGACCTTCAGCCAGTCGGTGCTGTCCCAGTTCGAAGAGGTGGAATTCAAGCCGATCCGCCTGCCTTTTGTCGACACGCTGGAAAAAGCCGCCGAGGTCGCCATGCGCATCGACCGCAGCGCCCTGGAAGCCGGCGTGCCGCCCATCGTGTTCAGCACCCTGGTCAACCCCGAGATCCTGGCACGTGTTCGCCAGGCGAACGGCATCTTCATGGACCTGTTCGGCACCTTCGTCAGCCACATCGAGCAGGCGCTGGGCCTGAAGTCCAGCCACTCCATCGGCCGCTCCCACATGCAGGCCAATTCGGAAAAATACCGAAACCGGATCGACGCCATCAACTTCAGCCTGGCCCACGACGACGGCCAGTTCGTCAACCAGCTGGACCAGGCCGATGTGATCCTGGTGGGCGTGTCCCGCTGCGGCAAGACGCCTACCAGCCTGTACCTGGCCATGCAGTATGCGATCAAGGCGGCCAACTTCCCGCTGACGCCGGACGATTTCGAACGCGGCACCCTGCCCTCGACCATCGCGCCGCACCGCGGCAAGCTGTTCGGCCTGTCCATCCAGCCCGAACGGCTGGCTGAAGTCCGCAACGAACGTCGTCCGAACAGCCGCTACGCGCAGCTGGAGCAATGCCGTTACGAGGTCGCTGAAGCCGAGCGCATGATGCGCCGCGAAGGCATTTCCTGGTTGTCCAGCACCACCAAGTCGATCGAGGAAATCGCGACGACGGTGCTGCAGGAAGTGGGATTGGACCGCGGTTGAAGCAAGGTTGAAATGAACAGGGCGCGCCATCGGCGCGCCCTGTTGGCAAACATCCAAGCCCGATCAGGGCTGGCTTCGTGGCGGGATCACAGGCCGGGCACCCGCTCGGGCGAGGCCGCGCCCCAATAGCGCAGGCCCTGCATTTCATGCACCGCCAGCTCGGCGGGGTCGACCAGTTGCATCGACAACTTGCCCACGGCGCCCGTGCTGCCCAGCGATTCCGCCATGATGCGCACATAGCGCGTCTGGCCGGCATCCAGCATGAAGCTGACGCCATCACCCGTCCAGTACAGATTGGTCACGACATAGCTACCCGCCGGGCGGTCGACGTAGAAGAAACTGGCCGGCTTGTTGCGGCCAACCACTTCATTGTTGACCCGCAGCTTCTGCTGCGACGATGCGAAGTTCGAAGGTTGCGGCTGATAGAAGTAAATCCGCCCCTTACCCTCGGCAATCGGCGGAATCCGATTCTCCAGCACTTCATACTTGCCCCCGGCGCAACCGGCCAGCACCACGGCAACGGCCGCTGCGGCCAACATTTTCAGCCACGTTTTCATTGGCGCATCTCCACAGGCAACGTCACGGGGCGGGACAAGGGCATGAAGGCGCCTTCGCCGGGAAGGTAGAAACCGACCATTTTTCCGGACGTCGCGACCACGTAGGCCTCGCCCTGGCGGCGGGTCTGGACCGTGAACAAACCACTTTGCGAGCGATAGACGTCGCCTTGCGGCAAGGCACCCACGCGGCGCCACTGCGACCCCGCCGGCAGCGTGACGCTGCTGTCGTTGGGCAGCGGGGCGATCACGACCCGGGACAGCTGGATCGTATGGACAGGATCCGCGGGCGCCACGGGGACCATGGCGATTTTTTGCGTGCTGACCGACATGCAAGCGGCCAACGCGAAGGCACTGGCGGCAGCCACCAGCAACGCCCGTCCTGCCCGCATGAAACGCCCTTCAAGCTTGTGAACCGGCGATGACGCCATAGACACCTCGGAAAAATAAAGCATGAAGTATATGAGGGCGACTGAATTTTACAAAATGTGCATCGCGCTCATCCGCAGCGTGCGGCAGTACCGGTCAGCGAGTGCGGGTCCGCAGCGCCTGGCGACGCTGCTCGAACAGGCAGATTGCCGCAGCCGCCCCGACATTCAGCGATTCGACGGCCGCCATATCGTGCGGGATACGCACTTTGAGGCGCGCCGCAGCCAGCAAGCCGGCAGCGACCCCTTGGCCCTCGTGCCCGAAGACCCAGGCACAGTGCGCGGGCAGATTGCCGTCGTACAGGTCTTGCGCACCGTCCAGCGCGGTCGCCACCAAGGGCACCCGCAGGCGCGGCAGCAAACCGGCAAGGTCGACGTGTTCATGGATGGCCAGCGCAAAATGCGCGCCCTGCCCGCTGCGCACCACCTTCGGTGACCAGGCAGCGGCCGTGCCGGTTGCCAGGAACACGCGCTTCACGCCCGCCGCCGCGCAGGTGCGCAGCAAGGTGCCGACGTTGCCGGGGTCCTGGATACGGTCGAACAGCACGCAATTCTCTTGCACGTCCGCCGGCAACTCCGGCACCGGCGGCGTCACCACGAAAGCAACGCCCTGCCCGCTTTCCACGCTGGCCACCGACTGCATCAGCCGCGCGTCCAGCGCCAGGCAGCGGGCATCCGGCACGGCGGCCGCCAGCGCTGCGATATCGGGCTGCGACAGCCGCTCAACGTCGAACACGGCCTGGTCAGGCGCGCCGTGATGCTGCAGCCAGGCCTGACACAGGTGGACGCCGTCCAGCAGCACGGGCGCGCCGCGCTTGCCCGCCGACCCCGCCAGCTTGGCCAGCGCCTTGACCGCGGGATTGTCGCGGGAACTGATGTGCTTCATGAGACCAGGCCGAAAGCCTTGATGGGAGCGAAACTGCGGCGATGTTCGGCGCAGGGGCCGTGTTCGCGCAGCAACTGCAGGTGCAGCGCCGTGCCATATCCCTTGTGCTGGTCGAACGCGTATTGCGGATACAGCGTGTGCAAACGCATCAGGTCGGCATCGCGCGCGGTTTTGGCCAGGATGGATGCCGCGGAGATCGCCGGGACCAGGGCATCGCCCTTGATGACGGTCTGCACCGTGCAGGCCAGCTCGGGCGCCTGGTTGCCGTCCACCAGCGCCAGTTGGGCGGGCGTGGAGAGGCCCTGGACGGCCCGCTGCATCGCCAGCATGGTGGCGCGCAGGATGTTCAGGGAATCAATCTCGCCCACGCTGGCGCTGGCCACGCACCAGGCCAGGGCGCGTTCCTGGATCAGCAACGCCAGCGCTTCGCGCGTGGCGGCTTTCAGCACTTTGGAATCGGCCAGTCCCTCGATCGGCCGATCGGGGTCCAGGATGACTGCCGCCGCGTACACGGCGCCCGCCAGCGGGCCACGGCCGGCCTCGTCCACCCCTGCCGTCAGCAGGGCCGGTTGCGCCGGCGCCACGAACAGGTCAGGCTGCTCCACCCGCCACCTCCAGGATCGCCTGGGCGGCCAGGGCTGGCGTGTCGCGCAGCAATTCCTGGTGCATGGCGGTAAAACGGGACTCGACGCGGGCGATCAGCGCATCGTCGGTCAAGGACGCCCACGTCGCCTCGGCCAGCTTTTCGGGCGTGGCGTCATCCTGTAGCAATTCGGGCACCGCGAAATCGCGCAGCAGCACGTTGGGCAGGCCGACCCAGGGCAGATACGGCCGCTGCTGCCCCGATTTCCACGTCATGATGCGACGCATCCAAGGCGACAATACGTAGGAAATCACCATGGGGCGCTTGTACAGCGCCGTTTCCAGCGTGGCCGTGCCGCTGGCCACGAGCACCGCGTTGGCGGCTTCCATGACGGACCAGGCGACGGGCGCCTTGCGGTCGCCGCCGGCGCCATGCAGGTCATCGGCGGTGATGCAGCGCAGGCCGGGCACCGGATGCTGCGCCAGAATCGCCTGGAATTCCGCGCGCCGCTGGTCATTCACCATGGGAACGACGCATTGCAGGGCAGGATCTTTCTTCATCAACAACTGGGCGGCCTGCAAAAAACGCGGCGCCAGCAGCCGGATTTCGGACGAACGGCTACCCGGCAAAATCGCCAGCACGCGCGCGTTCGGGTCGATGCCCAAGCTTGCGCGGGCGGCGGCGCGGTCCGGCTCCATCGGGATGGCGCCGGCCAGCGGGTGGCCCACATACGTCACCGGAATGTTCTCCTTCCGGTAGATCTCTTCCTCGAACGGGAAAAGCACCAGCATGTGCGACACCGATTCGCGGATCTTGTGGATGCGTTCGTAACGCCAGGCCCAGATGGACGGGCCCACAAAATGCACCGTGGGGGTGCCGGCCAGGCGTAGTTGGTGTTCCAGCCGGAGGTTGAAGTCGGGGGCATCGATCCCCACGAATACCTTCGGCGGCTCAGCCAGCCAGCGGCGCTTGACGTCGCGATACGTGCCCAGCAGGCTGGGCAACCGCTTCAAGGCGTCTACGTAGCCGAATACGGTCAGCGCATGCATGGGATGCCAGGTGTCGAACTCGCGGGCCTGCATCTGCGGCCCGCCAATACCTTCGCAGCGAACGCCGGCGTCGCGTGCTTGCAGACCGGCAATGATGCGTCCGGCCAGCAAATCGCCCGAAGGCTCGCCGGCCACCATGCCGATCCGCGTGTTCATGGACGAATGATGCCGCGTGATGCGACGTCCAGGAAATCGAGCAGCGTTTGCAGGTGCTCGGCCGCCTCGGGCGTGTCTTGCTGGCGCTTGCGCAACTCGGCGCGCGCCGCGTCCAGCGGCAAGCCGCGGCGGTACATGATCTTGTAGGCCTCACGCAGCGCCGAAATCATCACCGGGGTAAAGCCCCGACGCTTCAGTCCTTCGACGTTGATGCCCACGGGGCGGCACGGGTTGCCCGCCGCCAGCACGAACGGAGGCGAATCCTGCATCAGCGAACTGTTGCCACCGGTCATGGTGTGCGCACCCACGCGCGAGAACTGGTGCACGCCGGTCAAGCCGCCAATGATGGCCCAGTCGCCCACATGGACGTGCCCGCCCAGCTGGACCGAATTGGCCAGGATCGTATGGCTGCCGATGTGGCAGTCATGCGCGACGTGCACATAGGCCATGATCCAGTTGTCATTGCCCAGCGTCGTTTCGCCGCCATCCTGCACCGTGCCGGTATTCAGCGTGACGAATTCGCGCACGGTGTTGCCGTCGCCGATCGTCAGGCGCGTCTTTTCGCCCGCGTACTTCTTATCCTGCGGCATGCCGCCGATCGAGCAGTACCGGTAAAAACGGTTATTACGCCCGATGGTCGTGACACCGTCGACCATGCAGTACGGGCCAATCTCGGTTCCCGCACCGATCGTCACGTCAGGCCCCACCACCGCGAACGGTCCGATCACGGCGGTCGGGTCGATTTTTGCCGCCGGGTCAACGACAGCGGTAGGATGGATATGTCCTGCCATTTACTCTTCCAGGCTGCGGATCGCGCACATCAGCTTGGCGGACGCCACTTCCTGTCCGTCGACTGTCGCGCGCGCGGCGTATTTACAGATGCTGCGGCTCAGGCGTTCGGCTTCAACCTCGATGCGCAACTGGTCGCCCGGCACGACGGGGCGGCGGAAGCGCGCGCCATCGATGCCGACGAGGTAGTACGCCGTCTTGGAGCCTTCGCACTTCAATCCGCCGTTTTCATCCGTGAACGAAAACAAGGCCGAGGCTTGCGCCATGGCTTCGACGATGAGCACGCCCGGCATCACCGGATGGTGAGGAAAGTGGCCGCTGAAAAACGGTTCGTTGATCGAGACGTTCTTGATGGCGACAATGGATTTGCCGGGCACCATTTCAACGACGCGATCGATCAGCAGCATCGGGTAACGATGCGGCAGCCTCTCCATGATCCCCTTGATGTCGAGTTCCATTTTTCTATGCTTTCCTGCGAAATGAAATAATTTTGGCGCGTGCGCGCCAGGGCGGCAATCGCGCGCCCTAGTCTTTTTCCAGCGTCCGCACGCGGCGGCGCAGTTGCGCCAACTGTTGTATCACGGCTGCGTTGCGCTGCCATTCGCCATGCTCCGCATACGGGAACACCCCGGTATAGCGGCCAGGCTTCGAAATGCTGGACGTCACCGCGGTGCCGCCCGATATATGTACGTCGTCGGTCAGGCTCAGGTGGCCCGACAGCATCGCCGCGCCGCCGATGGTGCAGCGTTCGCCGATGGAGGTCGAGCCCGCTATGCCGACGCATGCCGCCACGGCGGTATGCGCGCCGATGCGCACGTTGTGGGCCACCATGATCTGGTTGTCCAGCTTGACGCCGTCCGCCACCACGGTGTCGTCCAAGGCGCCACGGTCGATGGTGGTGTTGGCCCCGATTTCGACATCGGCGCCGACAGTCACGCCACCCAATTGGGGAATCTTGCCCCAGGCGCCCTTGCCCAGCGTGGGATCCGGCGCAAAGCCGAATCCGTCCGCACCGAGCACGGCGCCACTATGGATGATGGCGCGCGCGCCGACCTTCACGCCTTCATACAGCGTGACGTGCGCATGCAAACGGCTTCCCGCGCCGATGGACGACCCGGCGCCAATGACGCAGCCCGGCCCCAACACCGTATCGCGGCCGATACGCGCCGCGGCTTCCACCACGCAATTAGGGCCGATACGCACGCCTTCTTCGATCACCGCGTCAGGCGCGATCACCGCGGAAGGATGCGTGGCGGCAGGTTGCGCAGGCCGCCGGGCGGCATCGAACCATTGCGCAACGCGCGCGTAAAGCAGATAGGGGTGCTTACAGACGACCAGCGCGAACGGCGGCCGCGCGGCGCCCTCGGCTTCCAGCGCCTCGGCGACGTCGGCCGAGACGATGACCGCCCCTGCCTGCGTGGCGCCAAGTTGGCTCTGGTAGCGGGGGTTGGCCAGGAAAGCGATTTCCTGGCTGCCGGCCGAAGACAGGGTCCCGATGCCGCAGACCCGCAAAGGGTCCGCGCCGGGCACCGCGCTGATACGCCAGTCCATTCCCTGGGTGTCGGCAGCGCTCAACAGTGCTTCAAGTGTTGGCGCGCGGGCAAGATCCAGTAAAACCGGCATAACTCGACGGGTACTGCTTACTTGCCCAGGCTCTGAATCACCTTGTCGGTGATGTCGATGCGCGGGTTGACCGTCACGGCGTCCTGGATGATCAGGTCGTAGCTTTCTTGCTCGGCGATGCGCTTGATGGCCTCGTTGGCCTTCGTCACGATGCCCGAGAACTCTTCATTGCGGCGGCGGTTGAAGTCTTCCTGGAATTCACGACGCTTGCGTTGCAGGTCGGTGTCCAGGTTCGACAGTTCGCGCTGGCGCTTGACGCGGTCCGACTCCGACAGGACAGGCGCATCCTTGTCGAATTTCTCGGCTTGCGAACGCAGGCTGTTGTTCAGGCGCTGGAGTTCGTCGTCGCGCTTCTTGAATTCAGCTTCGATCTTGCTTTGCGCCGTCTTGGCCGGGCCCGATTCACGCAGAATCCGCTCGGTGTTGACGAAGCCGATCTTGGTGTTTTGAGCTTGCGCGGGGATCGCAGCAGCCGAACCGAGAATGAGCGCACCCACCAGGGCAATGGAGCCGCCCAGCTTGCCACGGCGTTTCACGCCCGGCGTCTTCGATGATTTAAGTGCGAAATCAGACATCATGAAAATCTCACCTTCCAGTAAGGCAAAGCCAAAGTGTGTATTGTGCCACTAAACAGCAAGGGAGCCGGTCCAGGGGGCCCCTCCCTTGTTTTCAAGCGTAACGGCTTGCTTAGAAACCCGTCCCGATCTGGAACTGGAAGCTTTGCTTGTCGTCACCCGCCTTGGAATTGAGCGGACGGGCGTAAGACAACTGCAGCGGGCCCATCGGCGACTGCCACGACAGGCCGATACCTGCCGAGAAGCGCCAGCCGCAAGGATCTTCGACCTCGGTGTTGTTACGTCCGCGCGTGCAGCTCAAGCCGCTGCCCGCCGCCACCTGGCCCGCGTCGCTGAAGATGAACCAGCGCAACGTGCGGTCTTTCGAGGCGCCCGGGAACGGCAGATACAGCTGCGCGTTGGCGATCACGCGGCGCGTGCCGCCCAGATAATCGCCCGTGAGCGTATCGCGCGGACCCAGCGACGACCCTTCGTAGCCACGAACGGTGCCGATACCGCCGGCGTACACGTTCTTGATGATCGGGTAGTTCTTGCTGCCGTAGCTGCGGCCCCAATCCACCATGCCGTTCAAGGCCAGGGTGTAGGAACCGCCTAGCGGCACGAAATACTGCTGCTGGCCGGTCAGCATGGTGTATTGCAGGTCGACCGTGGACACGTCGGCCTTCAGGCGGGTGTACGAACCCTTGGTCGGAGCCAGCGCGCTGTCGCGCGTGTCCTTGGACCAGCCCGTGCTGAAGATCACCGAGTTCGTGGAATCGCCGTATTCGCCGACGAAGTCCTTGTAGGCCTGCGGCGAATTCGTGAACAGGTCGATCTGGTTGTGTTCGAAGTTCGCGCCCAGGAAGATCCGGTCGTATTCCGAGATCGGAATGCCGAAGTTCATGCCCAGGCCGATCGCCTTGACGCGATAGTCGCCGTCGTTGTTGTTCCAGGGTTCGGTCACGCGGTAGTACGCGGACGTCGTGCGGCTGATGCCATCCTTGGTCCAGTACGGATCGGTGTGCGACAGCACGATCGCGCGGTTCGTCTTGCTGGTGTTCAACTGCAGCGTCAGGTTGGTGCCGCTGCCGAAGACGTTGTCTTCGCTGATACCGGCCGACAGGATCGCCTTTTCGGACGAGCCGTAGCCCACGCCCAGGTTGATCATGCCGGTGGGTTTTTCCTTCACGTCGACGTTCACGTCGACCTGGTCGGGCGAGCCCGGAACCGGATCGGTCTTGACGTTGACGTCGCTGAAGTAGCCCAGGCGATCAACGCGGTCGCGCGAGGTCTTGATATCTTTCGCGTCGTACCAGGCAGCCTCTTGCTGGCGCATTTCGCGGCGCACGACTTCGTCGCGCGTGCGGGTGTTGCCCCCGATCTGGATGCGGCGCACATAAACGCGGCGGCTGGGATCGACGTAGAACGTCAGGTCGGCTTCGTGCTTGGCGCGATCCAGCTGCGGGTTCGGGTTGACGTTGGCGAACGCGTAGCCCAGTTCACCCAGGTAGTCGGTGATGGCTTTGGCCGAGTCGTTGGCCTTGGCGGCCGAGAACGTCTCGTTCGGCTTGGTCTGCACCAGCGCGTTGATTTCCTTGTCCAGACCCAGCAGGTTGCCGGCCAGCTTCACGCTGCGCACCTTGTAGGGCTCGCCTTCGTGGACCGTAATCGTGATGCGGATGTCTTTGCGGTCGGGGGAAATCGTGACCTGCGGGGGTTCGACCGAGAACTCCAGGTAACCCTGGTCCAGGTAGAACGAGCGCAGGCGTTCGAGGTCGCCCTCGAGCTTTTCGCGCGAGTACTTGTCGGTATCGGTGTACCAGGTCAGCCAGCCGGGCGTGGTCAGCTTGAACTCATCAAGCAGGTCGCCTTCGGAGAACGCCTTGTTGCCGACGAAACGAATTTCCTGGATGCGGGCAACGTCGCCTTCGAACACGTCGAAGCTCACGCCCACGCGGTTACGCGGCAGCGGGGTCACGGTGGAGGTGACTTCGACGCCGTACTTGCCCTTGGACAGGTATTGCTGCTTCAGTTCGTATTCCGCGCGCTCAAGCATCGAACGGTCGAAAATGCGGCCTTCGGCAAAACCGACCTGCCCCAGCGACGTGGTGATCGCCTTGGAGTCGAATTCGCGCATGCCGTTGAAGTTGACGGAGGCGATCGTCGGGCGTTCCTGCACGACGACCACGACAACGTTGTTGTCCGTCTGGATCTGCACGTCGGTGAAGAAGCCCGTGCCGTACAAGCGGCGGATCGCTTCCGTGGCTTCTTCTTCGGTGAATTTCTCGCCCACCTTGACGGGGAGATAACCGAAGACGGTGCCGGCGTCAGTCCGTTGAATACCCTCTACGCGGATATCCCGCACGACAAAAGGGTCGAAGGCTTGGGCCATGGCCGGCAGCATTAATGCGGCGATGAGACCCGGCAGTACACCCTTTTTGTGATGAAACATCCGGCGAAAAGACATCCTTGAGTATCCTCGGTCGTGCAAATGGCGGGGGATTTTATGCTAAATCGCGCTTACGTGAATAAACGCGTGAAATCGTTGAACAGCGCAAGCCCCATGAGGCCTGCCAATAAACCTATGCCGGCGCGCTGCCCGATATCGATCCACCTCGCTGGCGGCGGGCTACCCCGCACAATTTCGACGAGATAGTACAGCAGATGGCCTCCATCCAGCATAGGAATGGGAAGCAAATTTAGTACGCCAAGACTGATACTGATCAAGGCGATATAGGCGATATACGCAACAATTCCGATTCTTGCGGTCTGGCCGGCGTAATCCGCGATCGTGACGGGGCCGCTGACATTGCGCCAGGACACATCACCCGTCACCATGCGGCCCATCATGCGCAACGAGAACCAGGCGGTGTCCCACGTGCGCACAGCGCCGCGCCACACGCTTTCGAAGATGCCATAGCGCACCGTGACCATCGGGATATCGCCACCGAGCTGCACGCCCAAGCGGCCGATTTCCTGGCCGTTGACCAATTCCGGCCGCGGGGTGACGTTCAGCGTGACGTTAGCGCCGTCGCGCACCAGCGTCAGCGCCAGCGTCTTGCCAGCGCTTTCCTGGATCTGCTTGACGAGCGCGCCCGTGTCGGGCGTGGGCTGGCCGTTCACCGCGATGACGAGGTCGCCCTGACGCAAGCCGGCCGCCTGCCCTTCCCCGCCGTCGTTGACGGCGCGCACGGCAGGCTTCGGTTGGGCCAGACGGATGCCGGCTGCGGCGAGCGGATCGCCGCCGGAGGGATCCATCGCGTTGGCGGGAAGATTCAGTTCGCGCTGCTGGACGGCGCCTGCGGGCGTGCTGACCTCGATCTGGGCACGGCCGCCGGTGGCCATGACGTCCATCAGGCGCCAGCGGGCGTCGGACCAGGAATTGACCTCCTGGCCGTCAATCGCCAGGATGCGGTCGCCGGGCAGCAGGCCGGCCTGCGACGCAGGCGTGTCGGCGGCAGGCTGGGCAATGATGGCTTGCGGCTCGTCGGTGCCGGCCATGTTCAGCCCGGCATACAGGAAGACGGCAAGGATCAGGTTGAAAATGGGGCCGGCGGCGACGATGGCGATGCGCTGGCCGACCGACTTGTTGTTGAACGAGCTGGCCACTTCAGCAGCGGAAGCGCCGGGAGGCGGATCGTCCTGCATCTTGACGTAGCCGCCCAGCGGCAAGGCGGAAACCGCCCATTCCGTGCCATGACGGTCCGTGCGGCGCAGGATGACCTTGCCGAAGCCTACCGAGAAACGCAGCACTTTCACCCCGCACAGGCGGGCCACCCAATAATGTCCCAGCTCATGGAAGATGATCAGGGAGCCAAGCGCTACCGCAAAGGCCAGCAGGGTGAAAAGCATCGGGATCGGGATCTAGAAAATCTGAAAACAAGCGCGGCCAGCCATCAGGCCAGCCCCAGGTTACCTGCGAAGATGCGCGCTTCGGAATCCAGCGCAAGCACGTCGTCAAGACTGCCGAGCGTAACAGATGCTTGCCGTGCCTGCCACTCCAGGGAAGCCTCGATCACCCGCGGGATCCAGGTATAGGCAAGCCGGCCACCCAAAAACGCATCGACGGCAACCTCGTTGGCGGCGTTGAGCGCGACGCAGGCAGCCTGCCCCGCCCGCAGCGCCGCGAACGACAGCGCCAGGCACGGAAAGCGGGCCAGATCCGGCTTTTCGAAATCGAGCCGGCCCAGGCGGGTCAGGTCCAGCGGGCCTACCCCGCTATCGAGCCGCTCGGGAAACCCCAGCCCATAGGCGATCGGGGTTCGCATGTCGGGTTGGCCCAGTTGCGCCAGGATCGAGCCGTCTTCGTACTCGACCATGGAATGCACGACGCTTTGGGGGTGCACCACGACCTCGATGCGATCCGCGGGCATGGCAAAGAGCCAGTGCGCCTCGATCACTTCCAGGCCTTTGTTGAGCATGGTCGCGGAATCGACGGAAATCTTGCGGCCCATGCTCCAGTTGGGATGGGCGCAGGCCTGGTCGGGGGTCACCTCGTGCAAGTCTTCGAGGTCGCGGTTGCGGAACGGGCCGCCCGACGCGGTAAGCAGCAGCCGACGTACGCCGGGTGCCGGCGCATCCGGTGCACCGGCCCGCCCGCCGTGCGGCATGCATTGAAAAATAGCGTTGTGTTCGCTGTCGATAGGCAGCAATTCCGCGCCGTTATCGCGAATAGCCTGCATGAAGAGCGAGCCGGCGGCGAC
Source organism: Achromobacter maghribensis (assembly GCF_057334215.1). NCBI lineage: Bacteria > Pseudomonadati > Pseudomonadota > Betaproteobacteria > Burkholderiales > Alcaligenaceae > Achromobacter > Achromobacter maghribensis. Next base: position 291,600 of record NZ_JBHFII010000005.1, read on the forward strand.
CAGCGCCTCTTTGTTGGCCAGCAGCACGCGCTTGCCGGGGCGGGCGGCGGCAAGCGCAGCCGGCAAGCCGGCTGCGCCGACGATCGCGGCCATGACCGAATCGCATTGAGGGTCCGCGGCCGTATCGGCCAGGGCTTGCGCACCGACCCGGACTTCGGGCATGGGCTGGCCGCCGGCCCAGGCGGCGGCGAACCGCTTGCGAGCCGCCTCGTCGGGCACCACCACCACGGCGGCGCGACTGGCCTGCGCCTGCTCGGCCAGGCGCTCCATGCGGCTGTGCGCCGACAGCGCGTAAACCGCCAGCCGCTCGGGGTGGCGGGCAATCACATCCAGCGTGCTTTCACCGATCGATCCCGTCGACCCCAGCACGACGACGCGTTGAAAAGCCCTCAAAACAACACTCCAGACAAAAGTAGCGCGAACGGCGCGACGGGAAGAATCGCGTCAATGCGGTCATAGACGCCACCGTGACCGGGCAACAGCGTGCTGGAATCCTTGCGGCCGGCCCGACGCTTGAGCAGCGACTCGAACAGGTCTCCCACAATGGACAGCACGCCCAGCAGCGCCGCAATCGGCAACGCCAGCCAGAAGCTCCAGCGTTCGACCAAGGCATAGCCGAACGAGTCCGCCCACAAGCTGGACAGACCGACCCAGATCACGGCGCCCAGCACACCGGCGATGGCGCCTTCGATCGTCTTGCCGGGACTGACGCGCGGAGCCAGTTTACGCTTGCCGAAAGCCCGGCCGGCAAAATAGGCGGCAATATCCGCGACCCAGACCAGGGCCAGCAGCGACACCACGAAACCCGCGCCACGGGCCATGAACATCTGCGCCAGCACCGCCCAGGCGGCAAATGCGGCGGGCACCGAAAAAACGGACCAACCCAGGCTGGCCGGCGCCGCATCGGAGCGCCCGCGGACCACGGCGGCGACGCCACCGAACAGCCACACCGCGCAGACGGCAGGCACAACGTAGTACAGCACCCAGGCGGGGTTGCTCGCGCCGGTCCCGTCGCCGGTCAGCCATGCGGAGGTCAGCGCCAGCATGCCGCCGAACAGCAACACGGGAATACCCACGGAAATCAGGGGGGATGGCGGCTGCGGGAGCGTCAGGCGCAACCACTCCCAGTTGGCGCATGCGGCGGCCAGGGCCAGCAAGGCAACAAACCACCAGGGATTGGCGCTGATCATCGCGGCGGCCAGAACGGCCAACAGAATGACGGCGGTAACAATACGCTGACCCAACATGTGATGGTCTCCTCGTGTGCTGCTTTGGAAAGGCGCGCTCGTCGCCGTCTGCTTATTGCGCGCCGTTTTCGCTGACTTGCGCGCTGGTGCGGCCAAAGCGCCGTTCGCGGGTGCGATACCAGTCAAAAGCCGCTTGCAGCTCTGCGGCGCCGAAATCCGGCCAATAGCGGTCCGTGAAGTAGAACTCCGCGTAGGCCATCTGCCAGATCAGGAAATTGGAAATGCGCTGTTCGCCGCCCGTGCGGATGAACAGGTCGGGCTCGGGCGCCCAGGACATGGAAAGGTGCCGGGCCAGCCGCTCTTCATCGACTTTTTCAGGATGGGAGGCAAGCGTCGGCTCCTCCGCCAACATGGCGCGGGTGGCCTGCAGGATGTCCCAGCGGCCGCCGTAGTTGGCGGCCACGGTCAGGTGCAGGCGGTCGTTGTGCGCGGTGCGCTCCTGGGCAGCGAAGATCAGCTCTTGCAAGCGGGGCTCGAATGCGCTCAGGTCGCCGATGACATGCAGGCGCACGCCCTGCTCTTCCAGTTTACCGATCTCGCGCTCCAGGGCCTGCACGAACAGGCGCATCAGCAGCGACACCTCTTCAGCAGGCCGGCGCCAGTTCTCGGAACTGAAAGCGAACAGGGTCAGGTAGCGCACGCCGGCGCGGCCGCAGGCTTCGACCACGCGGCGCACGGCCTGTACGCCCTTGGCGTGCCCCGCCGTGCGGGGCAGCAACCGACGCGTCGCCCACCGGCCATTGCCATCCATGATGATGGCGACGTGCTCGGGGATATCGCGAGTATCGGGAACCGCCTGGGTCGAACTGGTTGCCATGGATTGGGGACTGCGCGGAAGACCGGCGAAATCAGAAATACGGGAGAAAAACCTGCGCCGTCGTTCCATCGCTGCTGCATGAAGGTGCTGCGGGGCAATGGAAAGGACGGCGCATAGGCAAGAAATCCTGATGCCGGGACGAACGGAACAAACCGTCCGCCCCAAGGCGATCTGGAATTATACGGTCATGATTTCCGCTTCTTTCTGGACGACCATCTTGTCGATGTCGGCCACGGCGCGATCGGTCAGCTTTTGGACATCGTCCTGCGAACGACGCTCGTCGTCTTCAGAGATCTCTTTGTCCTTGACCAGCTTCTTCAGTGCTTCGTTCGCTTCGCGGCGCAGGTTGCGCACGGCGATCTTGGCATCTTCGCCTTCGCTGCGCACGACCTTGGTGAGGTCGCGGCGGCGCTCTTCCGTCAGGGCCGGCATCGGCACGCGGATGGTGTCGCCCATCGAGATGGGGTTCAGGCCCAGGTCGGATTCGCGGATGGCCTTTTCGATCGGGCCAGACATCTGCTTTTCGTAGGGCTGCACGCTGAGGGTGCGGGCGTCCACGAGGTTCACGTTGGCGACCTGGCCGACAGGCACCGGCGAACCGTAATACTCGACCTGCACGTGGTCCAGGATGCCGGTATGGGCGCGGCCCGTGCGGATCTTGCCCAGGTTGATCTTGAGCGTATCAAGCGACTTGGACATTCTGTCTTCGGCGGATTTGCGAATTTCTGCGGCGCTCATGGAATTTCCTTTTCTTTAAACGTGTACCAACGTGCCTTCGTCTTCGCCGCTGACGACTCGCTTGAGCGCGCCGGACTTATTGATCGAAAACACTTTGATCGGCAGCTTCTGGTCACGGCACAGCGCGAACGCGGTGGCGTCCATGACTTCCAGACGGCGCACGATCGCTTCATCGAAGCTGATCCGCGCATAGCGCGTAGCGGTGGGATCCTTGTTGGGATCCGCGCTATAGATGCCGTCCACTTTGGTGGCCTTCAACACGATCTCGGCACCGATTTCAGCGCCGCGGAGCGCGGCGGCGGTATCGGTGGTGAAGAAGGGGTTGCCCGTGCCCGCGGCGAAGATGACTACCTTGCCCTCTTCGAGGTAACGCAAGGCCTTCGGGCGGATGTAGGGTTCAACGACCTGATCGATGTTCAGGGCGGATTGTACGCGGGTGTCGATACCCTTGTGCTTGAGCGCGTCTTGCAGCGCCAGCGCGTTCATGATGGTGGCCATCATGCCCATGTAGTCGGCGGTGGCGCGGTCCATGCCCTGCGCACCCGGGGCGACGCCACGGAAAATGTTACCTCCGCCGATGACGATGGCCAGTTCGACGCCTGTCGCGGCGACCTCGGCGATCTCATCGGTCATGCGGACGATGGTGGCGCGATTGATGCCAAATGCATCATCGCCCATCAGCGCCTCGCCGGAAAGTTTGAGAAGAACCCGTTTGTATGCTCTGCTGCTCATAGGTGATATCCCGAAGAACAATCCGACGAAAGTGTAAGACAAGAATGGGGAGCCCTGCGGCGAAAAAGGCCGGACTAGAATTTAATCTAGTGCCGGCCTTTAAGCACTACCCCGAGGTCAGGCGGCGCCGGCGGCGGCGGCGGCAACCTCAGCGGCGAAGTCGCTGGTCTTTTTCTCAATACCTTCGCCGACAACGAACAGCACGAACTTGCTGATCGAAGCGCCCTTTTCCTTCAGGTGCTGCTCGACCGTGTGCTTGTCGCTCTTGACGAACGGCTGCGACAACAGCGTCACTTCCTTCAGGTACTTGGCAACCGAACCCTCGACCATCTTGGCGACGATTTCGGCGGGCTTGCCGGACTCGGCGGCCTTTTGCTCGGCGACCGAACGTTCAGCGGCGATGTCGGCCGGGTTCACGCCGTCGGCATTCAGCGCCTTGGGCTTGGTGGCGGCGATGTGCATCGCCAGGTCCTTGCCCACTTCTTCGGCGCCGGTGTATTCCACCAGCACGCCGATCTTGCCGCCGTGCACGTAGCTGGCCAGCGAGTTCGGGGTCTGGATGCGCTCGAAGCGGCGGATCGAGATGTTCTCGCCGATCTTGCCGATCAGGGCGGTGCGGGTCGTTTCAACCGTGCCGTCGCCGTAGGGCAGCGCCGACAGAGCGGCAACGTCGGCCGGGTTCTGCGTGGCGACCAGCTCGGCCAGCTTGTTCACAAAACCGACGAAGTCGTCGTTCTTGGCAACGAAGTCGGTTTCGCAGTTGATTTCGATCACGGCGCCTTGCTTGGCGTCGGCGGAGATGAACAGACCGATCAGGCCTTCGGCGGTGACGCGGGCAGCGGCCTTGCTGGCCTTGTTGCCCAGCTTGACGCGCAGGATTTCCTCGGCGCGAACCAGGTCGCCTTCGGCTTCCGTCAGGGCCTTCTTGCACTCCATCATGGGCGCGTCGGTCTTCTCGCGCAGTTCCTTGACCAGGGCAGCGGTAATTTCAGCCATGTTTGCTCCAATTTTGCTAAGACACGCCCCGGCTCGCCGGGGCAGTGATTTGATTCGATGGGACGCCCGCGATTCGCGGGTTCGGAAGATGGGAGCCCACCTTCGCAGTGCCGGCGAGGCGGGAACGGACCTTGTTCAGAGCCGCTCCCGGACACTAACCGCCGGACATGACAACAGGCTTAGGCCTGGTTGTCCTGCACTTCGACGAACTCTTCCTGACCTTCACCCTGCTCTTCGACCAGACCGTTCAGGTTCTGTTCGCGGCCTTCCAGCACGGCGTCGGCGATGCCCTTGGCGTACAGCGCGATGGCCTTGGCCGAGTCGTCGTTGCCGGGGATGACGTAGTCGATGCCGTCGGGCGAGTGGTTGGTGTCAACCACGGCGACCACGGGGATGCCCAGCGTCTTGGCTTCAGCGATGGCGATCTTGTGGTAGCCGACGTCGATGACGAACATGGCGTCAGGCAGACCGTTCATGTCCTTGATGCCGCCGATCGACTTGTTCAGCTTGTCCAGTTCGCGTTGGAACAGCAGGCCTTCCTTCTTGATCATGCGCTCAGCGCCGCCGTCGGCGACGATGACTTCCATGTCCTTCAGGCGCTTGACCGAGGTCTTGACCGTCTTGAAGTTGGTCAGCATGCCGCCGAGCCAGCGGGCGTCGACGAAGGGCATGCCGCAACGGGCCGCTTCGGAAGCAACCAGGTCGCGTGCAGCGCGCTTGGTGCCGACGAACAGGATGTTGCCGCCGCGAGCAGCCAGCTGCTTCACGAACTTGGTGGCTTCCTGGTACTTATCAACCGTCTTTTCCAGGTTGATGATGTGAATCTTGTTGCGGTGGCCGAAGATGTACTGAGCCATCTTGGGGTTCCAGTAACGGGTCTGGTGACCAAAGTGGACACCCGCTTCCAGCATTTCGCGCATCAAAGACATGTAATTCTCCAAGGGTTGATTTCTTGCGCCGCACCTGCATCAGCATCTGGCTGACACCCTGGGTGGTGTTGCGCGCGATTTCCCGCAACATGCGGGATGGACAAAAATTTTAACCGGGCCGACCGATCACTGCCGCAATAAACATACTACGCTGCCGCGATAAACCCAGACGGCCGCCACGACGAGAGCCTTGCACCGCACACTTGCATTGCGCTGACCCAGACACTCCAGGAATATCCTGGAAGTTTCCGGCGGTTGCCCGTTCAGCGCACCCGGACTTGTTTTGTTGGCAGCGAAATCCAGCTCTTCGCATTGGGCTTGTGCAACCACAGGGCTTTGCAGCCACCAAGATCACCGCGCCATGCGCATCAGGCCACCGGGGCATTTCTTAAGAAAACACGAGTGTTTTCAAGAACTTAATCCGACGCCCATACCGAACCTGCATCGCCGCTCTAAAACATGACCGGGATTACAAGCACGCCGTGCCCCAGCTTTCTTGGCCTTGAACGCCCCCGCACACATCCTGCCAGTACCCTGCCCCTTACGCCCGGCCTGCCCACCTGCCCCAGAGCCTGACGACCCGCCCGATTTCGCTCCACAACCTTCGCTTGCGGTGAAACTTCAGGGCTTGCCGCCGATCTCATGGGATTGGCTGACTGACTAACAAACGCTTAGGACAAACTTATTGGCTGATCCATGCCGGGCCATTTTTGGCCACATCCACTGGAATCGGCTCTTGCCGTAACCCGATTGCTCCCCAAAATTTTAGGGAAGCCTATAATTCTACTATTCTTTCAAGCAGACATTCAAGCGAGAGATCGTCAAGTTACTCCATGGGCACAATTACCAACCCGGCCGACCTGGCCAAGATGCGCGCCGCCTGCCAGGACGCCGCCAAAGTCCTCGATTTCATCACCCCCCACGTGAAGCCGGGTGTCACCACCGGTGAGCTGGACCGTCTCTGCCTGGAATACCTGACTGACGAACTGAAAGTGAAGTCAGCCACCGTCGGCTACGCCCCGCCCGGCTACCCGCCCTTCACCGGCGCCATCTGTACGTCCGTGAACCACCAGGTCTGCCATGGCATCCCGGGTGACAAAGTGCTGAAAAACGGCGACTCGCTGAACATCGACGTCACCATCATCAAGGACGGCTGGTTCGGCGACACAAGCCGCATGTACGCCGTGGGCGAGCAATCCATCCTGTCTCGGCGCCTGACCGACATCACGTTCGAGTGCATGTGGAAAGGCATCCAGCAGGTGAAAAACGGGGCCACGTTGGGCGATGTCGGCAACGCGATCCAGAAGCACGCCGAGTCCCACGGCTTTTCGGTGGTGCGCGAGTTCTGCGGCCATGGCATCGGCCAGCGTTTCCATGAAGATCCGCAGGTGTTGCATTACGGCAAGCCCGGCACGGGCGTGAAATTGGTGACGGGCATGCTTTTCACCATTGAGCCCATGATCAACGCCGGCCGCCGGGAGATCCGCCAGCTGTCCGACGGCTGGACGGTCGTGACCCGCGACCACAGCCTGTCGGCGCAATGGGAGCATGCTGTCTGCGTGACCGACACCGGCTACGAAGTGCTGACGCTATCGCCGGGCATGCCGCAGCCGCCTGCATTCATTACCGAGCCCATCGTCATCCCCGCCGTCTGAGGCCCTGCCGCCCGCCGCTATGACCGCCGAAATTTTGAGCTCCCTGCGTGAACGCATCCAGCAATCCCGGCGGGCCGCGGTGGCCCAGTTCCGGGAGCACGAACGGCCGGACACGCTGCTGTCCGAGCTGCGGCGCATCGTGGATGCGGCGCTTCGCGACCTGATCAAGCATTGCCCCCTGCCGGTTGGCGCCACGCTGGCTGCCGTAGGCGGTTATGGCCGCGGCGAACTTTACCCGCATTCCGACGTAGATCTGCTGATCTTGCTGCCGCACGCCCCCACGCGCGAGGACGAAACCGCCATTGAACGGCTGGTGGCGTCGCTGTGGGACCTGGGTCTGGAGCCCGGCCACAGCGTGCGGACCATCGAAGATTGCGAGCGCGAAGCCGACGCCGACATCACGGTCGAAACCGCGCTGCTGGAATCGCGCTGGCTGGCCGGCAGCCGCACGCTGATGAAGAAATTCGACGCTGCGACCAAATCCCGGCTGGACCCGCGTGCCTTCTTCCGCGCCAAGCGCGTCGAGATGCAGCAGCGCCATGCCCGCTACCATGACACGCCCTATGCCCTGGAACCGAACTGCAAGGAGTCGCCCGGCGGCCTGCGCGACCTGCAGGTGATCCTGTGGATGGCGCGCGCGGCCGGATTCGGCAATAGCTGGCGATCGGTGGCCCAGGCGGGCCTGCTGACGTCATCCGAAGCGCGCGACCTGCGAAAGGCCGAGCAGGCCTTCAAGCGCCTGCGCATCGAATTGCACTTGCTGTCGAACCGCCGCGAGGACCGCGTGCTGTTCGACCTGCAGCCGGCGCTGGCCGAGGTCTACGGCATTCATGCCACCGCCACGCGGCGCGGCAGCGAACTGCTGATGCAGCGCTACTACTGGGCGGCGCGGCTGGTCACCCAGCTGAACGGCATCCTGGTGCAGAACATCGAAGAACGCCTGTTTCCGCGCCCCGACAGCGACGCGCGCGACATCGACGACGATTTCCGCAATCTGCGCGATCGCCTGGACATCATTCGGGACGACGGCTTCGAACGCAATCCCACGCTGCTGCTGCGCGCCTTCCTGGTCATGCAGCAACACCCCGAATTGACGGGCATGTCGGCCCGCACGCTGCGCGCCATCTGGCATTCGCGCCACCGCATCGACGCGCAGTTCCGCCGCAACCCGGTCAACCGCAAGCTGTTCCTGCAGATCCTGCAGCAGCCGCGCGGCATCGTGCACGAGCTGCGGCGCATGACGATGCTGAATATCCTGCCGCGCTATCTGCCGGTGTTCCGCCGCATCGTCGGCCAGATGCAGCACGACCTGTTCCACGCCTACACGGTTGACCAGCACACGCTGGCGGTGGTGCGCAACCTGCGCCGGTTCACCATGCCCGAACACGCTCAGGAGTATCCACTGGCCAGCCAGTTGATTGCCGGCCTGGACCGGCACTGGGTGCTGTACGTGGCGGCGCTGTTCCACGACATCGCCAAGGGCCGGGGCGGCGACCACTCCGAATTGGGCGCGCGCGAAGTGCGCAAGTTCGCGCAAGACCACGGCATGGACCCCGAAGACGCCAAGCTGGCGGAATTCCTGGTGCGCCAGCACCTGCTGATGTCGGCCGTGGCGCAAAAGCGCGACCTGTCCGACCCGGCGGTGGTGCAGGACTTTGCCGCCACCGTCAAAGACGAACGCCATCTGACCGCGCTTTACCTGTTGACGGTGGCCGATATCCGCGGCACCAGCCCCAAAGTCTGGAATGCCTGGAAAGGCAAGCTGCTGGAAGACCTGTACAAGTTGACGCTGGCAGCGTTGGGCGGCGCCCACGCCGACGCCCACACCGTGCTGACCGAACGCAAGGAAGAAGCCGCCCGCCTGACCCGACTGGCCGGCCTGCGCGACGACGCTCGCGAGGCCTTCTGGAACCAGCTGGACGTGGCCTATTTCCTGCGCCACGACGCCTCGGACATCGCGTGGCACACGCGCCACCTGTACCATCAGGTCGCGCCCGCGCAGGCCGTCGTCAAGGCGCGCCCCACCGAACAGGGCGAAGGCCTGCAGATCATGGTCTACACCCGCGACGCGCCAGACCTGTTCGTGGCCATCTGCGGCTACTTCGACGCCAAGAGCCTGTCCATTCAGGACGCGCGCATTCACACCACGCGGCATGGCTGGGCGCTGGACAGCTTCATCGTGCTGCTGCCCGAAGGGGCCAGCGATCTGCGCGCCCAGGCCACGCTGGTCGAGCACGAGCTGGCCGAACGCCTGAAGGACCCGCACGCGGCCGCCCAGACGCAACCGAATCGCGGAGGCTACTACGGCCGCAACCGGCAGTCGCGGGTGTCGCGGGTGTTCCCCGTCATGCCGCAAGCCGAGCTGCAGCCCGACGAGCGCAGCACCTCGTGGCGCCTGTCGGTCACCGCGACCGACCGCCCCGGGCTGCTGCACGCGCTGGCGCGCGTATTCGCCCAGCACGAGGTCAACCTGCTCATGGCCAAGATCATGACCTTGGGCGACCGCGTGGAAGACGTTTTCATCGTGGACGGCTCGACCTTGGCGCGCCCCCGCAGCCAGATGCAGTTCGAACGCGACGTGCTGGACGCGCTGGCCGGCGAAGAGGCGCAGCAGCGCGTCGCCTGATCCGGCCCCCAGGCATCGCCAGACCACCCCGGACCGCATACAATCCGGGTTTTCGGCCCGGCGATGCCCGCTCCCATGCAGCTCAATGACTATTTGCGCGTTTTCGGTGGCAGCTTTTTCTTCGCGCTGGCCACGCTTCTGCCCTTCTTGAACCCGCCGGCCATCGCGCCCATTTTCTTGTCGTTAACCGAAGGCGCCTCATCGTCCACGCGGATGGTGCTGGCCAAACGGGTGGCGATCAATGTTTGCCTGATGCTGATCGTGGCCATGGTGGCCGGCAACGTGCTGCTGAGCTTCTTCGGCATTTCGCTGTCCATCGTGCGGGTCGGCGGCGGCATGCTGGTGATTGCCAGCGCGTGGCGGCTGGTGAATTCGCCCGATGCCGATACCGAACGCGTGGCGCGCATGGCCGAGTCCTTCACGCCGGAAATGGCCAAGGCCCGCGCCTTTTATCCATTGACCTTCCCGATCAGTTGCGGCCCGGGCTCGATCGCGGCCGCCATCACCGTGGGCGTTTCGCTGCGCGACCAGAACCACGTGTTGAGCCTGGTGCGGCTGGGCGGCTCGATCCCCGGCATCATCGCCGTATCGCTGACGCTCTATATCTGCCTGCGCTTCGCCGCGCAGATGCTGCACCGGCTGGGCGACAACGGCACCGCCGTGTTCATGCGGCTATCCGCCTTCATCATGCTTTGCCTGGGCGTACAGATCTTCTGGGAAGGCGCGCGCGACCTGATGCTGGGCGTGTTGACGCAAGTCATGCAACCAATTCCGATTCCCAAGGCCTAAGCCAAGCTGGACGTAGATCCCGCCCCGACCAACCCGCTATCCGCAACAACAATGACCACTCGTTCCGAACGCCTGCTTCGCCTGATCGCCCTGTTCTGCTTCGGCGCCGTCGGCGTGGCCCTCGTCTCCCAGCATGTTTTTGACATGCCGCCGTGCGCCTGGTGCGTCATGCAGCGCCTGATCTACCTGGTGATCGGGGTCGTCGCCTTGATCGGCGGC